>DATKGA010000101.1:0-35789 GCA_035510935.1 Acidobacteriaceae bacterium | reverse complement strand
ATTGGCCCTGACGGATGGAAACCGCACGCATGCCGCCGAAATGCTGGGCATCAGCCTGCGGACATTGAGAAACAAAATCCGGGAGTATGGTCTCCCACCGCGGAGGTACGCATAACATGGCCGACATTCCAATGCTGCAACAGTTGCAAGGCTATCTCCAACTGACCAACCAGCGTCAGCAAATGATTGTGTCCAACATGGCGAATGTCGATACCCCTGGCTATCACACCGAGGACATGGACTTCCAGGGGGCGATGCAACAGGTGGTGGACCAGGGAAACGTAAGGATGCTGCCGGCTTCGCGCGAAGTGGAGGGGCTGCCCGAGCGTCCCGATGGAAATAATGTAAACATCGACCGCGAAAGCCTGCTGCTTTCGCAGACCCAACTGCAGTACCAGATGGGCGTGCAGTTAATTAAAGCTGAGTTTCACAAATTGCTGACAGCGATCAAGGGAGGAAGCTAGCCATGGGACTCTTTGACATGTTGACCATCAGTGGGTCGGCCCTGGCCGCGGAACGGCAGCGGGCAGAAGTTACGTCTGCAAACCTGGCCAATGCGGAGACCACTCATACCGACGCAGGGGGACCCTATGTGCGCAAGCAAGTGATCTTCAACACTGCCAGTAGTTCTCCCTTCCGCACCGTCTTCAACGGCGTTGGGCGGTTTGCCCAGCCGCCATCGGGCTCGGTGCAACTGACGGATGTTGTGAATGACACCACGCCGCCGGTCAGGCGCTATGAACCGGGCAATCCGGATGCAGACAAGAGCGGATATGTCGATTATCCGGCCATCAATCCGGTGAGCGAGATGGTGGACCTGATGGGGTCTGTGCGCGCTTATCAGCTCAATGCATCGGCTGTAAACGCGGCGAAGCAAATGATTCAGGAATCGATTGACATCTTGAAAACCACGTAAGTCTGGAGCGATACGATGAGCAACGTCAGTCTAGCCGGAATTTCAAATTGGACTGTACCAAATACACCGGCAGTGGATGCCGGCAGCGACACCGGGGGACTGAACTTCGGCGATATGCTGAAGAGCGCCGTTCACAACGTGGACCAGGTGAACGATGACGCCACATCACAAGTCAGCAACCTGTTGCAGGGCGGAAACAGCGATGTGAACAGCGTGATGATCGCTGTGGAGAAGGCAGATGTCTCATTCCAGCTCATGATGGAAGTCCGCAACAAGATCGTGAGCGCATACCAGGATATCGAGAAGATGCAGTTCTAGGACTAAACAATTATGGCAGGCTTTAGCGAAGCACCCGAGCAGTTAAAACAATTCTGGGAGAGCCGGAACGCGGGACAGAAGGGGTTTCTTCTGGCCGGCGGAGGCGCAACCGTGTTGTTGCTTGTGCTCTTTGTCCGGCTGATCGGTACGCCCGACTTCAAGCCACTGTATACGGGGCTGGAAGACACGGACGCACAAACCCTCACCGCGCAACTGGATGCTCAGGGCATTCCGCATGAGGCCAGCGCCGATGGCAAGACGATCAGCGTGCCCGCGGACAAGCTGGATGCGGCCCGCTTGCAGACCGCAGCCCAGGGCGCGCCGCACAGCGGACGAATGGGGTTTGAGTTGTTCGACAAGATGTCGTGGGGACAGACCGAGTTTGACGAAAAGGTGACCTATCAGCGCGCTCTGGAGGGTGAGCTTGAACGAACCATCCAAACCCTGTCCGATGTGCAAAGCGCGCGCGTCCACATTGTAATGCCGACCGATTCTGTCTTTGCCGACAATCAGCGCGGTGCTAAGGCGTCGGTGATCCTGAAGCTTCGCCACGATACCCTTTCGAAGGATGCGGTGCTGGCAATCTCACGGCTGGTATCGGGCGCGGTGGATGAATTGAAGCCGGAAGACGTCTCGATTGTGGATGCCGACTCCGACCGGTCGCTGGGACTGGGCCATGATGGGCAGGAGGATGGAGAGGCCACCGAGACGATGCTGGCGCAGCGCCTGGTGAGCACGCTGGAGCCGGTGGTGGGCGTGGACAAGATCCGGGCCAGTGTCAATGTGGATTACGATCAGGGCTCGACCGACGAGATGCAGCAGAAATACGATCCGACGGTAAGCGCCTTGTTGAGCGACCAGAAGACACAGGACGAGGTGGGTGCAGGGGGTGCTGCAAAGGGAGCCGGCAGCGGAGTTCCTGGAATTGCCAGCAACGTGCCGTCCAGTCAGGCCAAGACGAGCACCCCCCAAAATACGGGACAGTCCTCGATGACCGAGAGCGCCCAGTACGGAGTGAACAAGGTTGAGACTCATACTGTTGTCCCGGCGGGCAGAATTCAACGGGTAACGGCAGCCATCCTGGTAGACGATGCGGTCATTCGTAACGTGGTGGGCGGCAAGACGTCCTACACAAGGCAGAAGCGATCGCAGGATGAGCTGGACAGGATCCAACAGCTTGCCGAAGCCGTGATAGGATTCGACGCAAAGCGCGGCGATACCATCAGCGTGCAGGATCTGGCTTTCGATACACCGGTTACAGCGGCCGATCTTCCGGCCCCGAATCTGATGGAACGAACGCAGAAGACGCTGACTGACTACTCGTCGCTTCTGCGTCCCCTCTCGCTGCTTGTGCTCTTTCTGCTTGCTTATATGTTTGTGCTTCGTCCCGTGCAGAAGAAGGCCCTTGCTCCGGTACAGATGAGGGCGCAGCCGGCACTGGCGAACGCACCGAAGACGGAACGGCTGGGCTCCAGTGAGATGTTTGCCGACACGCAGCGGGCCACGCAACTGAAAGATCAGACGATTGAACTCATCAAGCAGAAGCCGGTCAACACTACACGCGCGGTGCAGGCATGGTTGCGCGAGGAGCCCTCATGAGCTCAGTAGGAAGTACATCTCTCAGCGGCACGCGCAAGGCGGCGATTCTGCTGTCGCTGCTCGGCGACGAACCGGCTGCTACGATCCTGCGCAACCTTCCTGACCAGGATCTGCAACGGATCGCCGAGGAGGTCGCGAATCTGGGTCAGGTGCCCTTCGACGTGACCCTCGAGGTTCTCGAGGAATACCAGCAGATGATGTCCGCGCAGGACTTCATCGCGGTGGGAGGACAGGATGTCGCGACCCGCCTTTTAGTCAAGGCGTTCGGAGAGAACGGCGCCAAGAGCATGATTCTGCGGCTGACGGGAGCCGATGAGCCGGGGTTGCTCGAGGTGAAGTCGTTGAAGAAGGCCGACCCGCAGCAACTGGCCAAATTCCTGGTTGGCGAGCGCCCTCAGACCAAGGCATTAGTGCTTGGCCATCTCGACGCCAAGCGGGCTTCGATGCTGCTGATGAGCATGGAGCCCGGCGTGCGCGCCGATTGCGTGAAGCGCCTTGCCAACCTGGGCCAGTATTCTCCGGACGTAGCCGCGAAGGTTTCTGCTGTGCTGAACCGGCGCTTGAAGACGGTAGGCGATCACAGCAAGCACGCGGATTCAGGGTCAAGGAATGTTGCCGAGCTGATGAACCGCATCGATTCGGCTACAGCACGCGAGATTCTGGAGAGCATCGAGAAAGAGCAACCGACGCTGGCCATCAGTATTCGCGATCTTATGTTCCGCTTTGATGATTTCCTTGAAGTGCCCGAGCAGGAGCTGCGCAAGTTCATGAATTCGATCGATAAGAAGACATTGATGATTGCTCTCAAGGGGGCCAGCGAGGACCTGAGGAGTCATTTCCATCGGACCATGTCTACGCGCGCGGTGGAAATGCTGAAGGAAGACTCCGACATGATGGGGCCGGTCCGCGGCAAGGAAGTGGTCAAAGCTCAGACGGAGATCGTTGCCATTGCGCGCAAGCTTGAATCTGAAGGGAAGATCGTGCTGAAAGCCGAGGGGGAAGACGAATATGTCCTCTAGTACGGGAAGTGGAAATGTGTTTTCGCCCCCGGTCTCATCTCTGGAGTACCGCGATATGGGGGGCAACCCGATCTCCGAGCGGGGGATGAAGCCTGGAGTGCTTGCCGTGACCGGCGGGGGCAGGCGGCGCACGGATGTTGAGATACTGGAGCAGGAGCTGGCGGAGAGGATCACCCGTGAACGGGCCGAGGCCACGCACCTGGCGGAACAACGGCTGCGCCAGGAGTATGAGACGAAACTACAAGCGGCGCGGGCACCCATCGCGGCTGCGCTTACTGCCTTCGAGTCGCAGCGTGCCGAGTACTTTTCACGCGTGGAGGCGGAGGTTGTCCAACTCGCGCTGGCGATTGCCGCCAAGATCCTGCATCGCGAGGCGCAGGTCGATCCCATGCTAGTGGCGGCGCTGGTGCGGATCACGATCGAGAAGATGCGCGAAGGGTCCAGCGTGACTGTACGCGTTGGCACAGGACGCTCCAAACGGTGGAAAGAGTACTTTGCCGGACAACCCAGCGTCGCACATGTAGAAGTGATCGAAGATGCGGAACTCAGCGACCATGATTGCGTGCTCGAGTCGGAGCTTGGGTCTGCCAACTTCGGATTGGACACGCAGTTGAAGGAGGTCGAACAGGGCTTCTTCGATCTGCTGGCGCTGAGGCCGGACAATCGATGAGCCGCCCGTTGCTGACTCCCTACACGCACTATCTTGATGCCGGCTCAACCCTGCGATGGCGGGGCCGGATCAATCAGGTTGTGGGCAATCTGATCGAATCGGATGGGCCGTTCTGCTTTGTGGGGGAGTCGTGCCAGATTGTCGGCGCCGGCGGGCATAGTTATTCAGGTGAAATCATTGGCTTTCGCGGGTCCACTATGCTGTCCATGGCTGCCGACCACCCGCAGGGGATTCGCTTCGGCGATCAGCTCATGACCTGGGGAGCCCGTCCATCGGTCCGGGTGGGACCCGGATTGCTGGGGCGGGTCATCGATCCGACGGGCAATGCGCTGGATGGAAAAGGACCATACCGTGCCACCCACTCTGTGACCATCGACGGTTCAGCGCCGCTTCCTCTGGATCGTGTTCCCACCCGCGATCCACTGGGCTGCGGCATCCGGGCGATCGATGCGTTTGTGACCTGTGGCAGGGGCCAGCGTGTCGGCATCTTCGGCGGCAGCGGAGTTGGAAAGAGTACCCTGATCGGCATGATGGCACGGGGGACCGCCGCCGACATGACGGTGCTGGCGCTGGTTGGAGAACGCGGTCGCGAAGTCAACGAGTTTCTTGAGGTACTGGGAGAGGAAGGCCTTAAGCGATCCGTTGTCCTCGTCTCTACCTCGGACCAATCGCCGCTGTTGCGCATACGAGCGGCCCTGGCGGCTACAGCGGTTGCGGAGTATTTTGCCAGCCTGGGCAAGAATGTCCTGCTGATTGTTGACTCGCTGACGCGATTCGCCATGGCACAGCGGGAGATTGGCCTGGCGGCAGGCGAACCGCCCACAGCGAAGGGCTACACGCCTTCCGTCCTGAACATGCTGGCTCGCCTGGTGGAGCGTGCGGGAAACTTCACGCAGGGCAGTATCACTGCTTTTTATACCGTGCTGATGGAGGGAGACGATCAACAGGACCCGGTGGTGGATACGGTCCGCTCGCTTCTGGACGGCCACGTGGTGCTGGACAGAAATCTTGCCATGCGCAGCCACTATCCTCCCATCTCCATTCTGGAGAGTCTCAGCCGATTGATGTCGAGTGTGGTGCCGGAGCAGCATCTTGCAAAGGCCAATGCCCTGCGCCTTTCGATGGCGGCGTATGCCCGGTCGGAGGACCTGATCCGCATCGGCGCGTATCAAAAAGACAGTGACCCCATCCTGGACAGCGCAGTCAAAAATTTGCCCGCGCTCAATGCGTTCCTGCAACAGCGGCCGGACACCCAAAGCAAATACGCGGAGGCCATCGATCTCCTGATGGCTTTGCCAGGCTAAGAGAGGGTGGCCTTCCATGGCATTAATCCTAAAGACGAACGAGCTCTCCTGGTTGATGCAAAACCGCGTTGACGGCCCCGCATCCATACACAGTAATAGAAGAAGGTTCTAGCGATGGCGTTTCGATTCCCACTTGCGGCGGTCCTTCGAGTCAGGGAGAGCATCGAGCAGCGAGAGGAGCGCGCACTGCAACAAATCCAACAGGAGATGGCCCGCGTAGTGCGCCAGATAGAAGAGCTGAACGCTGAGATCGCAAAGGCACACACCGCGCGGGAAGAAGCGCTGCAAAGGCCGATACCAGCAGTTCACCTGCATACTCTGTTGTGGGAGGAGCAGGCGGCCGTTGAACGACGTAAGTCCCTCATGGCTGCTCTGCCAGCCCTGGAACAACAGCGCGACAAGCAAATGAAGATATACCACGCTGCCCACCGCAACCACGAAACCCTGCTTAGCATGAAGAACGAGCAACGAACTCATTATGAGCTGGTACAGGCTCGGACCCAGCAGAAATCCCTGGACGACCTCTTCATGGCCCGTCGCCACGGACGCTAAGGCCGACCCGCAAATCAGGGGAGAGCGACAACGCTGCTTTGCCTGGTTCGACGCCCCACGCAGCAACTGTATGCCAATACGCTTCCTTAACTCCATGCGGCGTGGATGGGGCCAACTCCGTTCCTGCAACAACTGCTCAGAACAAACCGAAGAGATCCCAACAGGTCAAGTGGGCAACCATTGCCCAGTAAGTACGGCAACAATTGCCGGTGCAACGTCGCAGTTCCGGGAGTCCCAAACACGGGGATTTGGAAGTTATCTGGAATCAGTAACTTTCTCCGGTTACCGTTCACGTTGCGAAGGCAAGATGCTGGCACGCGACGTGCATCATGAGGGGTGTGCGAATTGCATCCTCATCGACGACGACGTCCTCCACTGTCGCAGCGGCCCTGCTGCCGGCCAACCCGACAGGCATCACCTTTGGAGCGGCGCTGGCGAATTTGTCCGAAAAGACAGACACCGAGAACGGCCCGACGGGTGGTGGATCGAGGACGCACTCCGATGCGGGTGCAGCAAGCCGCCTCGCGAGGTTGCAGGAAAAGGCGCAGTCGTCCTCCGTCGTAAGCGATGCCAGCGCCCTTACGACTGCAACAATTCCGCCCACCGATCCACCGGCGGCTTTGGCTGCGGATAAGTCGAGCGGGCAAGGCGATGGCAATCGAACAAGCGATGGATCGTCTGGATTTAGCGGAACCTTGACGCAGGCCTCCGAAGTTCCTGCTGCCACCGCCGCGCATGTCGTTCCGCAACCGTTGCTCGCCTCGCAACTCGTGACTGGGCCAGCGGAGCCAAACGCAACCGAAGCAGATTCAGCGGGTCGGGACGCGACGACCATGAAGCAGTTGAATCCGGTGCCGCCGTCCGATGGAAGTGTTACCGATCAGGTTCATGTAGTCGCACCGGCAACTGCAAACGGGACGCCGCAGGCTGACTTGGGTATCGCCGTCCAGGTTGCTGCAGAGAATTTCAATGTGCCGATGGAGCTGCCGATGGTCACGACTTCCTCGAGCAATGGTGACAGGACTCAGTCTGTGAGCAAAGCCGATGCGAAGGGACCCGTCAATGCATCCGGCGCAAAAAATCCCAGCCTCGTCAGTACGACGGACACGGGAAAGAGTAAAGCCGAGGATGCAGTGGCAACAGTCAGCGATGGGTCGTCGCATATCGGCCAAAACAATGGCCAATCTACTCAGCATTCCCAGACTGACACCTCGCAGGCAGCAGCGGTTGCGGCAAAGGGGATGGACAGCGGAACGTCTCAGGCGCAGACGATCGTGATGCATGCGGTTTCCAACGAAACGGCAACAGCCCTTCGCAGCGCAAGCGGAGCTGAGCATGCAGCAGGCCAAAGTTTGCAGCAGAGTGACCCGGTTGCCAAAGATTTGGATGGGGTCGATGCGGCGACGACACCCGGCATCAATGCCGCAAAGGTCATCCAGACGATGAGCCAGACGGGGATGAGCGTCGGGATGCATTCCAGCGAGTTCGGCAATATCTCGATTCGTACGTCTGTCTCGCAACAGCAGATGCTGGCCCAGATATCGCTGGATCATGGTGACTTGAGCCAGGTTCTGTCGTCCCATATCGCCTCGGTGCAGACGAAACTGGAAAACGATTCCGGACTGCATACCGTGATCGAGGTCAATCATCAGGGGGCAGCGTCTTCAGGCGATTCAGGAAACTCCGCGCAAAGGGAGCAAAAGGAATTTGTTCGTTCTGGAAGTACATCGAGCGCCGCGATTGCGGCGGAGCCCGAAATGAATTTAGTCCCAGCAGCGCTGGTAAGCGCAAGCAATAGAAGTCGGTTGGACGTTAGAGCATAGAACGAAATCATTTCAAGAAAGGAAGGTCAGATGAACATACAAGGATTTACACCCGGTGTGAGCGCGCCTATGACGGCGCAAACTGCCAGTTCGCCCAGGGCAGCGGGTACCAGCAGCACGAGTAGTTCGAGCAGTACTCCCAACAACTCTTTGGGGAGCACGGCCAGCAGTCTCCAGGACACATTTTTGAATCTTCTGGTGACCGAACTGCAAAATCAGGACCCCACAGCTCCGGTCGATCCCACCGAGATGGTCGGTCAGATGGTGTCTCTGAACCAGTTGGATCAACTCATGTCGATCAACCAGACGCTGGACGGCATGGCCGGCACGTCAGGGACTACGGGGACTACGGGGGCCGCGCAGTCGATCGGCGCCAGCCCGATGGTTGCGGCGGCTGCCGACAGTACAGCGTCGGCTGGCAGTACGACCCCTGCAACATCGGCTAGTCCAGGCCTGGCGGGCGCAACGGCTCTCAGCCAACAGCAGCTATACACCCCGGCCACATACCCGAATGCGCTTATGAATCTGTATGGCAGCTTCGGGACTCCAGCAGCGACTTTAAATTCCACACTCACAGGAGGTAGGTAAATGTCAGCTTTTTCGATTCCACTATCAGGCTTGGAAGCCACTTCTCAATCACTGAATGTGATTGCGAATAACCTGGCGAACCTCAACACCGACGGCTACAAGGACGAAACCCTCAACTTCGGCGATATTTTTAACCAGATGCAGGGGACTTCGGGGAATGGGGACCCGATTCAGACAGGATCGGGAGTGCAGTCCTCCGGCACGTCCTCCAACTTCAGCAATGGCAGCGTCACATCGACGGGCGTTGCCTCGAATATGGCTCTGCAGGGCAACGGATTCTTCGTTGTTCAAAACGGCACTGCGACCGACTACACCCGCGCGGGCGATTTCACCGTGAACTCGTTGGGACAGCTGACTACGTCGAATGGCGAACTTGTGATGGGATACCCCGCGACCAATGGCGTGGTTTCCACCAGCGAGACGATTGCACCGATTTCAGTCAATCAGTCGAGCACCATACCCGCCGTGGCCAGCTCCACCTTTCAGATGAGTACGAACCTTGACTCCAGTGCCGGCGTTGGCGCAACGTTCAACACGCCCATCACGGTCTACGACTCTCTGGGCACGTCGCAGACCCTGAGCGTCCAGTACACGAACACCGCGGCAAACAAATGGAGCTATACCATCACGCTTCCGGCATCGGCCACGGGCGGCACCGGCAACCCCACGACTGTTGCTTCCGGGAATCTGACCTTTGACACATCAGGAAATCTGACGTCGCCGACAGGGACGGTCCCGGGAATCAAAATCACTGGCCTGGCGGATGGAGCAGCCGATATGAATCTGACCTGGAACCTGAACAACACCTCGGGGAGTCCGTCTATCACGCAGCAGGACTCGACCAGCGCAACATCCACGACCACCCAGAACGGCTATGGGGTTGGCACGCTCAGCAGCTACTCCGTGCTTCCCGACGGAACGGTGCAGGGGCAGTTCAGCAACAGCCAGACGCTGGCTCTGGGACAGGTGGCGATTGCAAGCTTCGCCAATGCCCAGGGATTGGCGCAGTCGGGACAAAGCGATTATCAAGCTACCTACGCATCGGGATCTGCCGTGGTTGGGCAGGCCGGAGCCGGCGGTAACGGCACCATTACCGGAGGAGCGGTCGAAGGATCCAACGTCGATCTCTCCACTGAATTTGCCAACATGATCGTTGCACAGCAGGGTTATGAAGCCAACGCGAAGGCCCTGACGACGCTCGATCAGATCTCCCAGGCAACGCTCCAGATGATGACCGCTTAGCTTGATGGACTGTTCGAGTTGTTAGCTTAGGATTAGAGCCTTCCCGCCGGAAGAATCCTCTTCTGGCGGGAAGGCGCTTGCCGCAACCGGCTCTCATGGCTGTCTCACCAGCCAACAGGGTCGCATGGCCGGCTCGTATTCCTATTTAAGCATGTAAAAACAATCACCTAGCCATAATCAAGGGTGGCGATCGTGTGGTTGTGCGGGCGTCCCGGATTCCGGCCCTTCGATTGCATTTAGTTTTTGTGCAACCGCTCCACCCATTGTCATCCAGGCAGATCGGCACCAGAGGTTTTGGCAGGCCATGACCGGATGCATACAACTGGGGAGCGCTCGAGGGTCCAATGATCGCTGCAGTCCAGAAGCTGGAACCGGAAGTTACCCCCATTACGCCGGCCCTCTCGGCCGCGTCACCGAGTGAGCAGGATCCGCTCGACCTTATGCCATGGTTGCCGTTCACCCTCAGCCTAGAGCTGCCTGTGGTGCGGTTTACCATCGGCGACCTTCTAACGCTCACCAAAGGCGCAATCGTGGAGACAGCCTGCCACCACACCAGCGATGTGCCGTTGCGAGTCAATCATTTGCTGATCGGTTGGACAGAGTTTGAAGTCATCGGCGACCGAATCGCCGTGCGTATTACGGACCAGGCATGATCGTAAAGATTCGAATCCCGCGCCTTCTCTCCCCGGGCTTCCCGGCGGCTCCGTCCGCGCTGGTGGCGGCGTTGCCGTCTGGCGCGTCGTTTCATGCCACGCTCACGGACTGCGCGGAGGACTGGGTGGTGCACCACACTCCCCCTGTGCCCACTTTTTCCACCCGCGAGATTACCCGTCAACTGCATCGTCCCGCACCCGGCATGATGCAGCGCGCATGGTCCTGGCTGCATGGCAAATACGTACTAACTGGATCAAAGCGATTGCGAGTCGCGGAGACCGTTTCCCTGGGAGAGAAGCGATTTGTGGCGCTGGTCCGTGTAGAGGACTGCGAGTTCCTCATAGGCGGAGGCGCCTCCGGCGTGTCGCTGCTTACCCAGTTGGGGAAAGTGCCTGCAATGGCACATGCACTTTCATCGGAATTGGGCGTTGAGGGGGATTCGCAATGACACGCCGCCGCCCGGTGCGAAGACTCGCAATGCTGCTGACTCTGCTGCTTGCCATCGCGGCCCCCGTGGCCGCGCAAACTCGTTTTTCCGGTAATGCCGCGACAGTTGCCCCAAAGCGCACTCTCTCCAATGCGTCCACCAGGATCACCAAGAACCCAGTGCCTCCTTCCTCTTCGCCGGCCGACATTGGCGGAGTACTGCAGTTTCCAGGGACCACCGGCGGATCGGTGCCATGGTCTGTAGTTGTTCTGCTTACCGCCTTGACCCTGATTCCATCTGTCCTTGTGTGCATGACCCCGTTCGCACGCCTGTTGATTGTCTTTCATTTTTTGCGGCAGGCCCTCGGACTTCAGACGACGCCTTCCAACCAGACGTTGATTGGACTTTCGCTCATCCTCACCTTCTTTCTCATGCAGCCTGTAGCCAATCAGATCTATCAGGATTCCTTTGTTCCGATGGAGGCAGGCCAGATCACCTCCATTGATGCGTTAAGCCGCGCTGAAGACCCGATACGCCATTTCATGGCGCACTATGTGCGAGACAAGGATGTCGCGCTGTTTGTCGATCTGGCCAAGGAACCGCATCCCGCATCGATGAACGACGTGTCGATGCGCGTTCTACTGCCGGCTTACATCTTGTCGGAGCTGAAGGCCGGCTTCCAGATTGGCACTGTGTTGTTTCTTCCGTTTCTCATCGTAGACATGGTGGTGGCATCGATCACTACCTCCGTGGGCATGCTGCAGTTGCCACCCGTGGTTATCTCCACCCCGCTCAAACTGCTGCTCTTCCTGATGGTGGACGGATGGCACCTACTAATCGGTTCTTTAATGAGGAGTTTCAACTAATACTATGGGCGTCGATCAGGTAGTCATGCTGGGAAGAATGATGATGCAGGAGGTGATGATCCTGGTCGGCCCGATCCTGCTTGTCGCGATCACCGTGAGCCTTGCTGTGAACGTGATCCAGGTGCTCACTTCGCTGCAGGACATGACGGTCTCCACGGTGTCGCGCCTGCTTGCCACGGGAAGCGCTCTATTCCTCATGATGCCGTGGATGTGGCGTCATCTGGTGCATTACACGATCAACATCTTCTCCGATTTTCATGGGTACCTGCAATGATCCAGATATCCCTGCCCACAATCATCAGTGGAGTGCTGACCATCGGCGTTCGCCTCACCGGCCTGATGCTGTTCGCGCCGTTCTTTGGAAGCGTGGTAATCCCCACGCGGGTGAAGGCGGTTCTGGTGCTGGCGATTACGCTGCTGTTGTATCCCACCGTGGGGCAGAGCATCGGGACCTACAACATGGCCCAATGGCCGGTGCTGATCTTCATGGAGTTCTTGATCGGTGTGGGCATGGGGATCGCGACCAACGTAGTATTCGAAGCCGCACAGATGGCCGGACAGGTGCTCGGCGTTCAGATGGGCTACTCGCTGGTGAACATCCTCGATCCTCAAACCCAGGTTGATACCACCGTGATCTCGGTGTTTTACCAAAGCATCGTCATGCTGCTGTTCCTTCGCATGGATGTCCACTACTGGCTTCTGCGGGCGATCGGCAACAGCTTCGTCTACATGCCACTCGGCACCACCCATCTGAGCAATCTGTTTACCATGGCCGTGCTGAAGTTGGGCGGCGAGATCCTGGGTCTGGGAATCCAGATCGCCGCGCCGGTACTCTCGGCCACGCTGGTGGCGGATATTGTCCTTGGCCTTCTTGGCAAGGCGTCCCCGCAACTACCGCTCATGCTGCTGGGCCCGGCAATCAAGAGCCTTCTGGGCATCACCATATTGATCGCAACCCTGAAATATTGGCCCGACCTTTTCCGTGGGCTGTTTCTGAACACGCTGGAGAACGGCGTACGCATTCTTCACCTGGCACGATGAGGCACCATGGCTGAATCGAACAAGACCGAACAAGCGACACCACAACACCGGCGCAAGGCTCGGGAAAAGGGCCAGATCACGCGCTCGCGTGAACTGACCAGCGCGTTGTCGATGGTTGCGGTCGCCGGCGCTGTATCGCTCACCGCGCAGCAGGCAGCCCATCACTGGACGGACTTCTTCCGCAACGCACTGGATTCGGCAAGTACAGAATCGATTCAGGCGGGAGGGCCGCTTCTGTTTTGGACCTGCGTGGAGACGCTGCGCTGGACGCTTCCCATCCTGACCGCCGCACTTGGCGCTTCGCTATTGGCGGGGTATGCGCAGGGAGGCTTCGTCTTTGCACCCGAAGCGTTGGCCATTAAGCCGGACCGGTTCAGTCCCGCCGCAAAACTCAAGCAACTGTTCTCGCCGACCGGACTCAGCACCATTCTCAAGTCTCTGCTGCCCTTCGCCGCGATTGCCTGGATTGGTTATGCGTGCATCAGCGCGCACTGGAAACAGATACTGTCGAGCTCTTATTCCGATTCACGCTCCTTCGTCAATCTGGTCAGCGGCATGCTTCTGGAGGTCTGCTGGAAGTCCGGCGTGGTCCTGGTGGCATGGGCCGGCGTGGACTATCTACTGCTTTGGCTGAAGAGCGAAGGCGACCTGAAGATGAGCCGCCAGGAGATACGCGACGAGTTAAAGCAGTCGGAGGGCAATCCGCAGAACAAGGCCAAAATCCGCAGACTACAGCGCCAGTCGCGGCGCAGGCAGATGATCAAGGCCGCGGAAACCGCCACGGTGGTCATCACCAACCCAACCCACTACGCGGTTGCGCTGCGTTATGAGATGAACATGTCTGCACCCATTGTGGTGGCCAAGGGAATGAATCTGCTGGCGCAACAGATCAAAAAAATCGCCTGGGACCACGACATCCCGGTGATGGAGAACCGGCCGCTTGCACAGGCGCTGTACAAAGGCGCGGAAGTGGGGGATGCGATCCCATCCGCGCTGTATCACGCGGTCGCTGAGATTCTGGTCATGGTCTACAAGTCCCAGGCCGAACTGAAAAAACGCGACGCTCAATGGAGAGCTTCCGCCAACCTGCAAGGAGAGATGAGACCCCTGTGAGCAACAAGCCCGGATTTCTAACCTCGCTTCGCGCATCCGGCGATTGGATCATTCCAACCGCCGCGGTGGCCCTGGTATTTGTGATGCTTGTGCCCATGCCCAGCGTCGTTCTCGACCTGTTGCTGACGGTGAGCATTACCGCCTCGGTGCTGGTTCTGCTCACCGCGATTCAAATTCTGCGTCCCGTGCAGTTCTCGGTATTTCCCAGCCTAATTCTTTTATTGACTCTGATGCGGTTGTCGCTGGACCTGGCCAGCACGCGGCGAATCCTGCTGCATGGAAACGAAGGGACATCAGCCGCGGGACAGGTGATTGAGGCATTCGGCCAGTTTGTGGTTGGCGGCAACTATATCGTTGGCTTTGTCATCTTTCTTGCGCTCATTGCGATCCAGTATCTGGTGGTCAGCCATGGCGCGGTCCGTACCGCCGAGGTCTCCGCCCGTTTCACCCTCGACGCCATGCCGGGCAAGCAGATGGCGATCGACTCTGACCTGAATACCGGACTTATCACCGCGGACCAGGCCCGTGCTCGCCGCGAAGCGGTGGCCGCCGAAGCGGAGTTCTGCGGCTCCATGGACGGCGCCGCACGCTTCAGCCAACGAGATTCGCTGGCCACCATCCTCATCATGGTCATCAATATCGTTGCTGGATTGCTGATTGGAGTGTTTCAGCAGGGCATGGATTTCGCGCAGGCAGTGAAGACCTATACCATCCTGACCGTGGGCGACGGATTGGTGGCGATTATTCCGGCGCTGCTGGTGTCCGTGGCGGGGGGCATCGTGGTGACGCGCGCCTCCTCGGACCAATCCCTGGGCGTGGACATTCGCAAGCAGATGTTCAAGACATCGCGCCCGCTGTGGATTGTCAGCGGAGTGTTGCTGGCCCTGGCCCTCATACCCGGCATGCCCAAGTTCGCCTTCTTCTCCCTGGGCGGAATCACCATGCTGGCGGCCTGGAAGAAGAAGCCCGGCAGCGTCGCCGAGCCGGCCGCTGGAAGCAAGGCAGCCGCCGCAAAAGCCGGCACCCCGGCCGTGGATCCAATGGATGCGGTATTGAAGCTGGACGACCTGATGCTGGAGGTGGGTATCGGCCTGGTGCCGCTGGTCGATGCCAAGCAGGGAGGTCAACTGCTGGCAAGGGTCAAATCGTTGCGCAAGAACCTGGCGCAGCAACTGGGCTTCCTGGTGCCGTCCATCCATATCACGGACAACCTGTCGCTGAAGGAAAGAGAGTATGTCATCTATCTTCGCGGAGTAGAGATTGCTCGATGGGAGATGCGGCGCGACCGGCTGCTTGCCGTCAATTCCAACCCAAAGCCAGGAGATATTCCGGGTCAGGAGACGCGCGAGCCGGCGTTCGACTCGCCCGCCAAGTGGATTACGCCGGAGACACAGGCGCAGGCCATTGCCGCCGGCTATGCCGTGGTGGACCATACCTCGGTATTGGCAGCGCATCTCGCGGAACTGATCAAGCAGAATGCACATGACCTGCTGACGCGCCACGAAACCAAGCGCCTGGTGGACCGACTCTCAGACTCACATCCCAAGCTGGTGGAAGAGTTGACGCCGAAGCTGATGAGCCTGGGAGAAGTGCAGAAGGTGCTGCAGCAGTTGCTGCGGGAGCAAGTCTCGATTCGCGACCTGGGCACTATTCTGGAAGCGCTTGTGGAGGCTGCCGCGATCAACAAGAACCCGGTCAGCCTTGTGGAAGCAGCCAGGCACTCCCTTGGGCGCGCTTTGATTCGGCCGCTGCTGAACGATCGCGGCCAGCTCAATGTGGTGACGCTGAACCGTGCAATCGAAGAGGAGTGCTCCGGGACTTCTTCGCAACATCCGCATTTGTCCGCGGGCGGAGCGTTGCAGGTGTCCGTGGCGCGCAGAGTGCTGGACGGATTGCGCGCGATGCTTGGCGACCAGATTGCCATGGCGCCTCCCGTGCTGTTGTGCGCGTCTCCCGGACGATTCTATCTGAAGAGGTTGCTGGAGCCGTTTATTCCCAAGATTGTTGTGATCTCACCATCGGAGATTCCCCCGATGACGCAAGTGCAGTCGCTGGGCTCGGTTGGATGAAGAGGCTGGAACCATACACGCTCGATGAGGTGAACCTATGACGCAAGCAGAAGTGGCCTACAAAACAAGCGCGGAAGAAGTGGATGATCGCAATGATCTTGTGATGCAGGAGCTTTCACAGGTCTATTACATTGCCTCGCGAATCCGCGAGCGACTTCCGCAGCACGTTGAGCTGGAAGATCTTGTGAATGCGGGCGTTCTCGGCCTGCTGGAGGCAAGCCGGACCTTTGATAGCTCCAAGAATGCCCAGTTCAAGACCTTCGCCAAGTTCCGCATTCGAGGCGCCATCCTGGATAGTCTGCGCGATGCCGATTGGGGCTCGCGGTACCTGCGCAAGCGGGGACGCGAGATTGCCGAGGCAACTTCGCAGCTCGAAGGCAGGCTGGGAAGGCATCCTGTCGATAGCGAGATCGCGGAGGAGATGCATCTGGATATTGATCGTTTTCGCAAAATCGTCCAGCAACTCGACGGGCTTCATCTGGCGGGCCAGCAGATGGCGGTGTCTAATGACAGCTCGGAATCGCTGGACGTGATTGAATCGGCGCCCAACGTGGACGATCCCGATCCGTTCGATATTTGCCTGCAGGGCGAGAGGAAGGCCCATCTGGCCGAGGCCATTGCAAAGCTCAGTGAACGGGAGCAACTGATCCTCTCTCTCTACTACCGGGAAGAACTCACCATGAAGGAGATTGCGGAAGTGGTGGGAATGTCGCTTTCGCGGGTATCTCAGATACGTCAGGCGATGATGAACAAACTTAGAGAGTCGCTTGCTCATTTGCGTGAGCGGCCGGCCGCAGTAAGCATGGCAGCAGGAGGACACTTTGGGCGCGCATAGTCAGAAACAAACCGAGTCAATGATCAAGGGAGCGGTCCGCGAGGGGCAACAGCAGGGGGAGCATAAGCCGCGCTCCGTCTACCCCTGCAATTTTCGATCGGGTGGACGATTGTCCAATGAGAATGCGCGAGCGCTGACCGCGATTCACGAAAAATTCGCCAAGCATCTTGCCAGCTCGCTGGACGCCTACCTGGGCACAGAGCTGAAGATCAAGCTTTTAATGCTCGATCAGCTCTCGTTCAAGGACCACATTGCCAGCATCCCTGCTTTCAGCTACGTCTCCCCCTTCTACCTCGGCACCATACCAGGCACCATGCTTGTGGAGTGCGCCATCGACCTCGTATTTCCGATCATCGATCTACTTCTGGGTGGGTCGGGGTTGTCGGTCAACGATGCCCGCGATCTCTCGGAGATTGAAGAGGAACTCATGCAGGACCTGACATCGCTGATTGCGCGCCAAGCCGAAGATGCATGGGAGCTACCCGAGATGTCCTTGGTGGCAAGCCATCACCTCGACGCCTCGGCCATGCAGCAGTTATGCCCACCGCATGAGAAGGTCACCGTGGTGAAGTTCGAGATCGAGATGGTTGACATAACCGGGTCCTTTCAACTGGTTTTTCCATCCTCTTTTGTCAATCTTCTAATCAAGCAGAACAAGGTCGATCAGCCGCAGAAAAAGGGGGAGTTGCATTACTTTCCGACTGCCACCCTCCGGGAGCGCATCCTTGATTGCGACATAGCGGTCGCCGCCGATCTTCCCCGCATGAAGGTTTCTGTTCGTGACCTGGTCGCGCTGCAGCCAGGGTGCGTTCTGAAGCTGCGGGCGTCCGTCCGCACGCCGGGGATGCTGACCGTGGGAGGGCGCGAAATCTTTGAAGCAAATCCTGTGAGGAATGGTGCCCAGAAGGCAGCACAGGTCGGTCGTCGAGTGCAACTTGCAAACTGGGGAAAGGAATAGGAACCATGGATAATCAGAGCAATAAACAAGCGGCGCGGGTATTTGCCGGCGCATTTGCCTCCTCTCTGGCCGAAGCGCTGACACAGGCGGTTGGTGCACCCTTACAACTAAAGGTCCTTGACAATCCAGACCTTGGCTCGCGTCACGGGCAGCCGGTCCATTATCGGTTGACCGCGGACGGCGCGTTGCACGGCGAATGCTTTGTCGAGTTTTACCAACCGCAGGTTGCCGATCTCAGTTCCAGGATACTCGCACAGCCGGCGGCGGACTTCCGCGAGGAGCATGCAGATGCGCTGGCAGAGGTAATTACCTCCGCGAGCGCTGGGCTCACGGAGGCTCTCTCGGCCAGCTACGGCGAGCTTACCTTCAAAGTTGAGCGAATTGCCGACCTGGCGTTCGGCGGGATGCTGGTTGTCCCCCTAGCCGCCTCCATCGAGGAGCAGCCGGTCATACCGGTTCTACTCTATTTCGACGGCCAGTTTCAGGAGGCCTTGACTTCCCAGGGGGTCAGCATGGATGCTCCTGAGAACGCAAAGCTTCCGCTTGATCCGGTCAATCTGAAGATGGTGATGGATGTTGAGCTGAATGTGTCGCTTCGATTTGGCCAGCGTCAGTTGCCGCTGCGTGAAGTGCTGGAACTGGCAAGCGGCTCGGTGATCGAGCTGGACCGTCAGGTGGACGACCCTGTGGAACTTCTGCTGGATGGAAAAGTGATTGCCCGTGGGGAAGCTGTCATCGTTGACGGGAATTATGGCTTACGCGTCACCGAAGTTCCAGAACCAATTGCGTCCCATATTTAATAGCTGATCGTAGAGGGTGAAGCCGGATGAAATTTTCACTTGGATCCATTCTGCCAAGCGTTGACCGCGGTTGGAAAAGCATGTACTCGGTATGCGCGCTGCAGACCTGTCAGAGTACGCTGCTGATGCGAAGTATCCAGAGCCGCGTGGGAATCAGCGTGGGTCAGCTCTGGTACTGCAGTGTGGATTGCTTTGCCACAGCCACACGCAAGCGGTTCTCGATGCTTGCGGGCGCCAGCATTCTGGAAATGCCGCATCACCCGCGTCTCTCCATCGGCCTTGTGATGCTGTCCAAGGGCTACTTGACAGACGATCAGCTTCGTTTTGCCATGGCTGAGAGCCGATTGCACGGCGAAGAACTAGAGGCTGTTCTGGTACGTCTTGGGCTGGCCAGCGAGAGGCAGTTGGCAGTTGCAAGGGCCGCGCAATGGGGGTATCCGATTCTTGGCCAGGACCGCATGGGCCAGCCGGTCGAGTCCGATATCCCACCCACCCTGCTGCATGCGTGCACCGCGGTGCCGCTGCACTGTTCCACGGCAGCGAAGAGATTCCTCCTTGGATTTGTCTACCGGGTGGAGCATAGCCTTCTCAATTCCGTGGAACTGGTCACAGGTTTTAGGGCTGAGCCATGTTTTATAACTCCGACAGAGTTCCGCGAGCAAACCGGGCGCCTGACGACGGTCCCAGGTTGCGAGGAGGTGGTTTTCGAAGATCCCAGTTCGCCGGTGGAGATGGCGAATCTGGTGGCAAGCTTTGCCCTAGAAGTCGCTGCAAGGGAAGCTAACTTCGCACACTGCCGCGACTATACGTGGACAAGGCTATCGGGTAAACGGCGAATGATCGACGTGCTCTTTCGGGTCAAAAACGCGGCCGATGCTGGAAAAATGAGAAATTTCCTCATGCCGAAGGAGAGTATCCGCTCGGTCGGGTAAAAAGATTGCCACAACATGCCGATAACTGTGCCAGGTGATGGCACAGTGCTGACTAAGATCATTTCCCAGAACCAAATTCGCCGGGGTCAGGTGGTAGAACTGCAACCCTTGCAGGCTGAGTTTGTCCTGGACTTTCCCGACATCCCCGTGATGACAAAAACACTGATAATTCTTGAACTTATGGTTCAGGAACGGTGTGTCGATCTTCGCGAAATGTCTCATGTGGTGCTTTCGGATCTCGGCGCCACATTGCAGATATTGCGACTCGCGGGGCATGTTTATGGCAACGCGGCAGGCCGTCCCGTTCGTTTGGAGGATTGCATCACGGACCTTGGCCAGGAGGCTTGTCTGAAGGCAGTGTCGGCGCAAACCGTGGCTTTCGATAGCCGGCAGCATGACATCACGGAATTCTGGGACCATTCCAGGCAGATTGCACATCACTCCTTGCAGGTGGCTGAGATGCTCGATGAAAATTCCGAGGAGGCGTATTTGACCGGCCTGCTTCATGCCATCGGCCTGCTGCCGGCGCTGCTCGGATGGAGTGAATATGGCTCGGGCGATATTGCGCTGATAGGGCTTGGTCTTGCCACAAAATGGTCGCTACCTCCCTGTGTGACGGAGTTTTTCCGTGAAATTCGCTACATCGACTACCCGGCTTTGTGGTCGGGGATCGTGCAAGAGGCCCATCAGCGAGCAAACAAGTCGTTTATCGATTGCCCCTTTGAACAGGGTCTTCGCCCCCATCTGGTCAGGGATGGATACCAGCAGCCGGGCCCGGCAAATTTCCGGTAACCTGTGCAGGGATGTGCGCGATCGCGGATTGCCTTCCCATGAGAGAACCAACCCGCTTGCAAGGCAGCATGCGCAACCCGGCGGTAGTTCTCATCGATCCCTCATCAAAATCACGCTATTTGTAGTGGTTTGGCCCTTTTAAAGGCAAATTTTGCCTATTGGAATGGCATGCGCCGTGCACTGTCTTAGGGCAAGAGGCGCTTATGGACAGTGGATATTATGCCGCGTGCACAGCTCTGGTGGCTCGTACCCAGGCATTGGATACGATTGCCAACAATCTGGCCAATGCCAGCACCGTGGGTTACCGGGCGCAGCATAACCAATTCAGCTCTGTGCTGGCCCAGGCTAGCGGTGCGCCGGACTCCGACCTGAATCAGGCGATCAACAACTACGGAATCCTAAGCGGGACCACGCTGGACGAAACCCAGGGAGCTCTGCAAAAGACCGGCAACGACCTCGATCTGGCCGTCCAGGGATCAGGCTTCTTTGTTGTGCAAACCGCCGGTGGGCCGATGTACACGCGCGACGGAAGCTTTCAGGTTTCCGCCAAAGGACAGTTGGTTACCGCCGCCGGGGACCCCGTGATGGGCGATAAGGGAGTCATCTCGATGCCGCCCGGTTCGGTTTCGATTAGCGCGGACGGAACCATATCCACGAATGGCGCGGTGGCGGGCAAGTTGAAGCTGGTAAGTTTTCCGGCTGGCACGCCACTCACCAGCGCCGGCGAGACCTATTATTCCGCGCCGCCTAAAACCGAGACAGCGGCGACCGATTCGACCGTGAAGCAGGGAATGCTGGAAAGCTCAAACGTAAACCCGGTTACCAGCATGGTAGAGCTGATTACCGCACAACGATCTGCCGAGATGATGCAGCGCGAGCTTTCGATGTACACCTCGGAGATGGACAAAACCGCAACACAGGACCTGCCCAAAGTTAGTTAAAGGAGCTCACACATGTTTCACGCCCTCTATACAGCAGCCAGCGGAATGACCGCCCAACAGATCAACCTGGACAACATCGCGAACAACCTGGCCAACGCCAGTACATCAGGCTTTCAATCGCGGCGGGTGCAGTTTTCCGATCTGCTCTATCAGAGTGAAGTGATGCCGGGCGCTGCGGCAACCCAGCAGACGACGGTCAGCTCCGGTTTGCAGGTCGGCCTGGGCACGCGTCCCGGCAACACCGAGATTATTCAGACCCAGGGCGATTTGAGCAGCACAGGCAATCCGCTGGACTTCGCCATCGAAGGCACTGGCTTCTTCCAGATTCTTCTGCCGAACAATCAGATCGGGTATACGCGCGCGGGGTCCTTCCAGCCCAACCAGCAGGGCACTCTAGTCACCGCGAACGGCGACGAGCTACAGCCTGCGATTACCATTCCGCCCAACGCGACCAACATCACGGTGGGCAGCGATGGCACGGTGAGCGCCACCCTGCCGGGGCAGATCAACGCCGCCCAGGTGGGCACCATTCAGTTGGCGACTTTCGCCAACCCCGGCGGACTGAACAGCATCGGGAACAATATCTATCTGCCCACCACAGCATCGGGCGACGCGGTCGTGGGTACACCGGGAGGCGCGGACGGCCTGGGCACCATCCAGCAGGGGATGCTGGAACAAGCCAATGTGAACATTGTCGACGAATTCGTGAATATGATTCTGGCGCAGCGTTCGTATGAGTCCAATTCGCGAGTGGTGAAGGCCGCGGACGAGATGTTGCAGGGGTTGAACCAGGTAGCTCAGTAGGTTGTGCGATGACCAAATATAAATTCATTCCGGCCCTGTTTCTCACCGCTGCGCTGACGTTACCGGCACTGGCGGCCTCCGGTCGTGTCTCCATCACGGCGGACCAGGTTGCCGCAGCCATCAACGGCGCCGGCATGAAGGTGTCCGCCGACCAGGTTATGCTCCTGACCGATGTTGTGGCGACCAACAGCGCACCCAGCCTCAAGGTCGAGTCGATGGAGCGTTGGGGCGATCATCAGATGAAGTTTCGTTTGGACTGCGTAAAGGCTGAAGAATGCCTTCCGTTCTTTGTCGCAGTCCGTTGGAGTCAGGCTCAGTCCGTGTCCCCTACACTCGCAGACCACTCCTCGACTGCGATTTTCCAGGCTAAGCCTGACTCCAATTCTTTTATTGTGCGGGCCGGGAGACCCGCGGTCCTCCTGCTGGAAGGGGAACACATCCATATACAGCTTCCTGTCGTTTGTCTTGAGAATGGTGCGATGGGTCAAACGATTCGTGTTACGAGCACAGATCACCGTCAGACCTACACGGCTGAGGTAGGCGGCGATGCGGTACTGAGAGGCAAACTGTGATGACGAGGCTATACAAGTGTGGTTGGCGCCAACGGGTAGTTGGACTGCTGTTTATCCTGGCAGTGACGCAGGTTGCCCAGGCAGGGGCCTCTAAAAAGTCGAAGACTAATTCAGACCAACTGAGGACGGCCTACATCGCTCGACTACAGCAGCAGGATGTTCACGCGGTCTCTGGGCAGACGGTGGGCAGTCTCTGGTCGCCGGTCAACACCATGGGAGATCTTTCCACCGACTACAAGGCACACAAACTGAATGACACCATCGTCATCCTGGTTGCAGTGCAGACGACCGCGGCGCAAAGCGGAGACTCCAACTATCAGCGCACCGTACAAACAAGTTCGGCGATCACTGGACTGGCAGGCGCGCTCAAGACCACCGGTCTGAATCCGCTGCTTAATGCCAATTCCTCGACCGCGCTCAAGGGGGCTGGAGCAACCGACACCAGCACCACCTTCCAAACCAGCCTCACGGGACAGGTGATTGCCGTACTGCCAAGCGGCAATCTGGTAGTGGAAGCCCAGCGCAATATATTTATGAACAATCAGCACGAAGACGTGACGGTCCGCGGGGTTGTGCGCCCCAACGATATCGGACCGAGCAATATGGTTTCTTCGGCGTCGCTGAGCAATCTCGAAATTGAGATGAAGGGCAAAGGCATCATCGCCGACAGCACGCGTCCCCTCAACCCAATCACCAAAGCACTGCTATGGCTCGTTGGATTCTGATCATAATGAAGCTTAAATCGACCAACTCGAACGCACGGCCCCGGTCCATGGCCTTCTATGCCATGGCCATCGGTCTTCTGCTGTCAGTGTTGCCGCCTCTTGCTGTCGCGGATGAGACCAATCGCCAGGTCATGGTGCGTGACATCACAAGCGTGGAAGGGGTGCGCGAGAACATGCTGGTGGGCTATGGCCTGGTGGTGGGGCTGCGTGGCACGGGCGATCGCCAGCAGACCATTTTCACCGTGCAAACCCTGGCCAACGCCATGCAGAAGATGGGGGTCCTGATCTCCCCCAGCACCGTTGTGGTCAAGAATGTGGCGGCTGTCTTTATTACCGCATCGCTGCCGGCATTTGCCCGTCCGGGATCAAAGCTCGATGTCACGGTATCTTCCATCGGCGATGCGCAGAGCCTTGAAGGCGGCGTTCTGTTGATGAGTGCGCTGTACGGTCCGGACGGGAAGGTCTATGCCGAGGCGCAAGGGTCGCTTGTGCTGGGCGGATACTCCGCAGGCACGGGCGCGAACAAGAAGGATGTGAATGCCGCCAATGTCGGCCTGATTCCCCAGGGCGCCATGGTTGAGCGCGACACCTCGGTCGATCTGAGCGGGTTCAAGACGGTGTCCCTGCTGCTGCGCAATCCCGATTTCAGCACCGCCGTGCAGATTGCCGATGCGGTCAACAAGGAGTTCAGCAAGCCCGTTGCCTCCGCCATCGACAACAGTCGCGTCGACATCAGCGTAGATGCTGCGTCCTCGCAAACGGTGACCATGTTGATCTCCCGGGTGCAGAACCTTGTGCTCAATGTGCATACACCGGCTAAGATCGTCATCAACGAGCGGACAGGCACCATTGTGATGGGCGGCGACGTTAAGCTCTCGCCGGTTTCCGTCATCCATGGCAATCTTTCCATCCAGGTCGTTACCACCTACGTTGCGGTTGGAGCAACTCCCGTGGGTGGACTGGGGCAGCCTGGCGTGGCCGGATCAGGTGGCGACAGGGGAGGGAAGGGTGGTCTGGAGACGCTGCAACCGATTGTTGTACCAGAGGTAAACCTGAATGCGAATGACGCCGCCGCGCAGTCGATGCGTCTGGATGAGGGGGCCAATGTGGACGAGTTGGTCAAAGGGTTGCACGCCATTGGAACCACGGCCCATGATGTGGTTGCGATTCTTCAGGCCATCCGGGCCGAGGGCGGAATGCAGGCAGAATTGGAGGTCCAGTAAATGGGAGCCAGCACAGGGTTAGGTCCACTCAGCTCGCAGACCAGCGTTCTGCAAGTAAGTACAGACCGCATGATTCAGGGATTGAAATCCCCGAAGAGCGCGGACGATGCTGCCAAGATCGACAAAGGAGCGAAGGAATTTGAAGCCATATTAGTGGGTAGCTGGTTGCAGCAGGCTGAACAGTCGTTTGCGACCGTTCCGGGCGCCGATGAGGACGATCAGGATGTGGGCCGTGGTTCGATGATGAGCCTGGGGGTGCAGACCCTGGCAACTTCCATGGCAGCTTCGGGAGGTATTGGGATCGGCAAGATGGTCGCCAAAGCCATGCACGCGGAGGCAGACAAGGCGGAAAGCCAGACAACGGCTCCGGCGGAACAGGTTCACACTCAAGTAACCGGTAAGTAACTAACGGAAAACAAGGAGTATAGGGCTGGATTTTTAGATGGTAAGTGCCGATAGGGACAGCGGTATATATCAAGAGGAGGCGGAATGAGGATAGATCTATTTAATACAGCTGCCAGTCAGATTTCAAACGAGCAGAGCTCGCAGCAGGTTGGCGTACAAAAGGCCGCAAAGCAGGGACAGTCGGATGTGGAAGATCGGGCAACACTTACGTCGGATTCGGTATCGATCAGCTCGCTCGTGAGCACTGCACTCAATTCTCCCGAAGTGCGGCAGGACAAAGTGAATGGTTTGCAGCAAGCCATAGGCAGCGGACAGTATGAGCTCGACCCGGCGAAGATTGCTGCATCGATCGTCGATGAACAGGCTTGATCGCAGGGCTGCTCTAGCGGGTCCTGACGGGAAGGGCCTTTACAGAAAGTGCGAAGAATGAAACCTGCTGGCGTTCAAGATCGGGACCTGAAGGCCGCGCAGTATCTCCAGTCGCTGCATGAGCTGGCCCATGAGTTGGAGCGGGCGATGCAGGCCATCGCGCACAATGCCCTGGCGGAGTTCGAGGAGAGCATTGCAAACCAGCAGTCCCTCTGCTTCCGGCTTGGCGAACTGGCCAACGATATCAGCGCACCGCTCGAGGCGCAGTCCACGGAAATGAACGCTCAACTCGAACCCGATATGACGACGCAAATCCAGGCTGCCTCCGGCGTATTGCAGAAGCTGAATCATCGGTACGCAGCTCTGCTGCAGCACTCCAGCCGCTCGGTGGCGCTCATGGCGTCACTGTTCAGTTCGTTCAAGGGACAATTTCAGGAGGCTTCTGGCCCCAGGTTGAAGCATCAGACCTGGTCCTGCCAGGTGTGACGCCATGGGAGGATTGAACACAACGCTGTTGGTGGGCATGCAGGCGCTGGACGCGACGCAGGGCGCGATCGCTGCCACCAGCAACAACATCGCCAATGCCAACACGCCGGGGTATACCCGCGAAGTGGCGCAGTTCAGTGAAAACCAAGAGACCGATTCCGGCACTGTGGTCAGCGGCGGCGGCGTATCGCTGGACGGACTGCAAAGTGTCCGCGACGAGCTGCTCAATCTGCAGATCCAGCAGCAGACCTCGCAGCAGAGCAGTGTGAACACGCAATCTACAACTCTTCAGCAGATACAAAACTACTTCTCCACATCGTCCGGCAACGACATTTCCAGCGAACTGGCAGCCTTTTCAAGCAGCCTCTCGCAGCTCTCCGCGGCCCCGACCAGTTCAGGCGCGCAGCAGGGAGTGCTCTCCTCCGGCCAGGACCTGGCGAACGCCTTCAACAGTACGGCGAACGGACTTACCAGCGCGCAGTCTTATGCCAATGGTCAGGTGACGCAAACGGTGGCGCAGATCAACTCGCTGACATCGCAGATCGCGCAGTTGAATGGACAGCTCACGCAGAGCGCGACAGCCAGCAACGGCGGCGGCACCATAGAAGACCAGCGGGACCAGTTGGTGCAGCAGTTGTCGGCGCTGACGGGCATCTCGGTGACCCAGACGAACGATGGAGAGACGATCACCACGGGCAATGGATCGCCGCTGGTGATGGGCGGGCAGAGCTTCACGCTACAGACCACGGCCGGCAGCGACGGAATGCAGCAGGTGCTGGATTCCAATGGAAACAACATTACCGCCTCGATCCAAGGAGGAACACTGGGCGGCGCCATTCAGGTGCGCGATCAGACGGTCCCCGGAATCCTGACCCAGTTAAATACGCTGGCCAGCCAGTTTGCCACGGCCTTCAACGCCGCGCAGGCGCAAGGCTTCGACCCAAGCGGCAATGCGGGCCAGAACTTTTTTACTGTACCAGCGAATGCAGCGAACGCCGCGTCCGGCATCAGCGTAGCAATCACCGATCCATCGCTGATCGCAACCAGTTCGGATGGGTCGGCCGGAAGCAATGGCAACGTGGCCAACCTTTCCGCCGTGCTGACCAACGCGCTTCCTTCCGGCCAGTCTCCTGCCGGCTCCTACGCGAGCATGGTGTTTCAGGTGGGAAACGCCGCTTCCAACGCCACTTCGCAATCCACTGCAATTGGCCTGAATCTGCAGCAGCTCACAAACCTGCAGGGCTCGGTCTCCGCCGTAAGCACGGATGAGGAGACAACCAATCTGATTCGTTTCCAGACTGCGTACGAGGCCGCTGCCCGCATCGTCAGTACGATCCAGCAGCTCAATACGGTGACCCTGAATATGGGCACCAGCGGAGGCTACTAACTCCCATGCGCGTTAATCCCAACATGGTTCCCGACATGCTCGCTGCGATTCAGCAGAGCCAGGCGACGCTGAATACTGCCTTGCAGCAGGTAGCTACGGGCAAGAGTGTCAGTGTGCCATCGGACAATCCAACCGCATCGGCCGAGATGGTACAGAACACCATCGAGACCGCGGACGTAGACCAGTACACGCAGAACGTCAGCAGCGTGCTGTCCACCGTGCAGACGGCCGATTCCGCGTTGAGCTCGGTGGTGACGTCTCTCACCCAGGCCGTCTCCCTGGGCACAGAAGGGGCCAACGGAACCAGCTCGGCGGCGAACCAACAAGCAATCGCGACGCAGGTGCAAGGACTCCTGTCCAGCGTGGTGTCCCAGGCTAATATGTCGTACCAGGGAGCCTATCTCTTTGGCGGAACAGCCAGCACCACGACCCCCTACACCGCGGACCCATCCTCGTCGTCGGGCTACACCTACAACGGAAACAACGATGTCAACTCCATTCAGGTTGGCGATCAGACAAGCATCCAGGTCAACCTTCCCGGCAGCCAGATCTTCTCTAACTCCAGCAACAATGTGCTGGGCTCGTTGAGCTCGCTGGTTAGTGCGTTGCAAAGCGGAAATACGACGGCGATTGGCAATGCGACCACTGCGGTAAGTTCTGCCCTGAACTATGTCAGTCAGCAACGCGTCATTTATGGCAATACCGAGAGCCAGTTGAACTCCCAGGAAACCTATCTGCAACAGGAGACAGTCAGCCTGACGTCGCAGGCTAGTTCGTTGGTTGACGTGAATGAAGCCGCGGCTGCGACGAATCTCAGTCAGGCGGAGACAGACAACAACGCTGCTCTGGCCGCGACGGCAAAGGTCCTGCCAAACACTCTGCTGAATTACCTGTCAGTTCCTAGCTAATACCGCGTGAAGCGCAGATGTAAGAGGTCAAGAGCCTGTGCGGGCCTGTGCATTCATAAGGTAGCCTCCTAATGGGCAACCGGCCCATGAAGAGTATGGCTGGCGAAGATCAGGAATGTAGGCCAGTTGGGTACATCCGTGTGGCCGCCGGTGTGCTGGCGGAAGCCGATCTCTCCATTGATCAAGGCAGTTTCCATGGGCGGCAAGGTGGTGGCACCTAAATCTTTTTTCCCAAGAAGTTTGTAGACCGGACCCGCTGCGACGGCTGCCATGAACGATCCCGGCGCGTCTGCCGCGTTGTCGGAACCAGGGCCGACGGTTGAACCGCCGCCGATGAAAACCGGGCGCGGTGCACACAGGGCGATCAGTTCATGCGCATCGACCGGCAGATCGTTCGCCGTCAGCGGGCCCGCGTACTTCAGAAAGTTGCCGGCCATCCAATGGTATTCGCGCTCCGCGGCAAGGTCTTCCAGCGGCTCCCCAAAGTTGCGGCGCAACAGCTTGGAACCTCCGGTGCCTGAGGAGCTGACATAAGCGATTGCAAATCGCTGGTCGTAGGCCATGGTGACCAGCGCCGCTTTGCCATCCCTGGAGTGGCCCTCAAGGCCAACTTGCTTGGCATCGACCGATGGGTCCGTCTCGAAGTAGTCCATGGCACGGCTGGCTCCCCACGCCCAGGCGCGCAATGCTCCCCAGTCGTCGGGTTTGCGGAACTGGCCCTTGTTGACCAGGCCAATGATGCCGCCGCTTGTGAGCCCTGCGCCGTTTTCCGCCTGAATACTCGTCGTCGAGATAACAGCATAGCCCCAGCCTTTCTCCAGAACCAGCTGCTTCCAAAGCGGCTCCGCCGCCGCGCGAGCGCCGGATGGCGGAGTCATCGCCGAGGAACTGAACTGCAGAATGATAGGAACTGGGCCGGAGGCATTGGCCGGAGTGGTAAGACTGAGTCGAATGTTGACCGAAATCTGCGGATAGGAGGAGTTGTCGACATGGCCTACGAGTTGCTTGGTAATCACCGCAAACTTGCCCGCCGTCTCCCTGCTTGTGCCAGCCACCTCCCACGTCACCTTAGGTGTGTGCGGCGGGACGCGGCCATAGACCTCGCGATCGAAGTCTTCAACGATCTGCGGACGGCGTTGCTCCCACCACATCTTTGCCGTCGTCACCTTTTTCCCGTTGTTCAGGATCAGGGGATCGGGCAGCTTTGGATACGGATTCGCCTTCGACTCATCGAAGTTGGGGGGCGGCGCGTCCTTGTGATTGGCTGGGCCTGGGCGCAGCGAGGTGATGTGCAACTGGCCCAGCATTTGTTGATAGTCCGTTAAGGTCTGATCGCAGGTTCTGGCATCGCATAAATTGTGGTCGCATGATTTGTGCGGATCACATATAGCAACCTGCGCTGGGGTAAGCGCGACGGGATTCGATGCAGCAGACTGCGCATTGCCAGAGGCAGGAACACATGCCAGGGCGACAGTCAGAGACAACAATCTCCTGAGTAATTTTGCGATATGCATCGGTTCCTCCAGGGGGACGGTAGTCTGACTGCCAAGTGTAGCAGCGAGATGCGGTTCGCAGCTATCTCTACCAGGAAGATCCGGACACAATGCCGCAACCCCATCGACCCGTGGCTCAACAGGATGAAATCCGGCGCAGGCATTTCCCCAAGCCTTGCGAGGTTGAAGATGGAGCGCGGCGAGTTGGCCGGCCGCTAACGACCCGGGCTAAGCCAGCTTCACATTCACCAGTTCGATCCCAGCGCCTTTGCCGAGGTTGCGGCTGTACTTCTTGTCCGCGGCGTTATTCCAGTGCTCGTGAACGCCCATGCTGGCCAACGGCTTTCCACTCTTCGCCGGATCGTACACGGTCCTGGAAGGCGCTTCGTGGGCCATCGCCATCTCATGCAGATAGTTGTCCACTGCTCCAGTGACGATGGTTTTCAGGGTCGGCTCGCTGCGCAGGAAGTCCAGAGCAACCGAATCAATAGCCACGCCGTCCTGCGAGGCAAGCACGCTGGATGTCCAATTGCCGTTGAAGGGCTGGCTATCCCACTTGCAGTCAGCCACCAAACGGTACTCGTTGTGTTTCGTGGCATACAGGCCATCGATGAGATACAGCATGGTCTTGCCGCCAACATCCGGGTGTCCGTTCATATCCACCAGCCCGTTGTAGGCGCCCATCTGTTGAGGGGCTGGCCCGCGTCCGCCGCCTTTGACGGCAATCGTGGGATGCACATCGCGCGCACCGGCTGAACTGTCCTCCTTCAGCACTGTTCCCTGGTGGTTCTTGGCGCACACGGTCATGCCCGCCATGGTGTGGCCTTTCAGCCCGGCCACGTTGATCATGTAGTCGGCCTGGGTTACCACGGTGGGCAGGTAGAACGTCAAGCCGCCACTGGCAAACACCAGCGGCTTCGACTTGTCGGCCACCGCTTTCTCGCGGCCATCGGTGCCGGTCGACTCCACAAAGTGGACGCCGGGAAACTCTTTGGTGGCGCGGTCGTATATGGTGGCTGGAACGTTGCGGATGGCGTCATACACCGTGATGTCGGCCGGCGCAACGCCGACCTGTTGCACCAACTGGCGCAGCAGGGCCTGCGAAAGCTGCGGAGCGATGTAGGAGTCATTGCTCTTGCCGTCGTTGTTGTGTACCTGGTTCAAGTTGTATTTGAGGACGATCTTCTCGCCCTTCTTGTAGCCCACCGCGCCCTTGCCGTGGCGCTTGTTGAAGTCGATGAAGATTTTGTTCCATGCTTCCTTGTCGCTTTTGGCGTCGCCCACTGAGCGGATATTGGCCGACAGCATGGCCGCCACCAGCTCGGGGTGGGTGTTGCTGTCATCCCACCAGCCCGGGGCGTTGTTCACTCCATCCCAGTTTGTGGCCTTAGGATCGAATGCCCAGGCAACGCGGCCCGGCTTGACGCCGAAGGCCGTCCCCATCGGCGAGTTGGCCGGTTCGATAGGGCTGAAGGCAGGCTGAACCGGAGCCGCGGGTCGAGGCGTGGCCGACGCTGCGGGGGTTGCCACAGGTGCGGTTTGTGCGGCTATGGCGGCCGGTACCTGTGTCACTGCAATCGCTGCCGCTCCACCCAGCATTGAATTCTTCAGGAAATCTCTACGGGAGGTCGAAATTTTATTGAGCTTCATCTGGAATCTCCTTTTACCGGAACCGATTCGCTTGAATTGTATGTTTCTGTAAAATCTGCAAGAACCCTGTTGCATTGCAAGGCCGAAGATAGGGTAATTCCATGCTGCCCTACACTCGACCGCATCCTTGAGATCCTTCCCCGCGGTGGTTGGACAGGCAGGCCATGTGGACCTCTGTCCGTCAACATATACCCGATGAGATGGTAGGTTCCTGCCGTTACCATGGGATGTGTCCGCTGTCACAGTCCTCCGATGCCGTCCGGGTTCAATTGCGATATAGTGATCGATCACTAATAATCGCCGCACCAACATCGTATGATGGGCTGTTGAGGTGGTGTGTATGCCAGTGGATGGGGTGGACCGGCGGTCATTTTTAAAGACGATGGGGTCTGCGAGCCTGTCCACGGCTCTGCCTGCGTCGGCGTTTGCAGCTTCCAGTTTCCAGGGCAGCGTGGTGCAGGAGGTTGCCCAGCCCGCGCAGGTTGCCTCCGTCCTGCCGGCGAATTCCGCCCGTTTCGCAGTCGCGGGCATGAGCCACGACCACATCTACGGCATGGTGGACGCCATGATTCGCGGTGGTGGAGAGTTGGTCAGCGTCTACGCCGCGGAGCCAGAACGCGGAGCTGCGTTCCTCAAGCGCTATCCCCAGGCGAAGGCGGCCAGGTCGGAGGACGAGATCCTCAACGATCCCTCGATCCAGCTTGTCCTCAGTTCGGCGGTTCCCAATCAACGCGCCCCGCTCGGAATCCGCGCGATGCAGCATGGCAAGGACTACCTGAGCGATAAGCCCGGCGTCACCACGCTGGAACAACTGGCCGCCGTGCGCAGTGCCATCGCCCAGACCAAGCGCATCTTCGCCATCATGTATAGTGAGCGGCTGGAAGTGAAGGCAGCCGTGCGTGCCGGAGAGCTGGTGCAGGCCGGCGCCATCGGAAAGGTGATCCAGACCACCAACATCGCGCCCCACCAGATCGTCCAGGCCAGTGGCGACTCGGGAGGAGCATCGCCCCGGCCCGACTGGTTCTGGGACCCCGAGAAGTACGGCGGCATCCTCACCGATATCGGCTCGCACCAGGTCGATCAGTTCCTCTTCTACACCGGCTCCACCCATGCCGAGGTGGTCGCGTCCCAGGTGGCCAACGTGCGCCACAAGGACCATCCCAAATTCCAGGATTACGGCGACATGCTGTTGCGCGGCAACGCCGGTTTCGGCTATGTGCGGCTGGACTGGTTCACTCCCAAGGGAGTGGGCACCTGGGGCGATGGGCGGCTGTTCATCCTGGGCACCGACGGCTACATCGAACTGCGCAAGTATGTCGATATCGCCGGACGCAGCGGCGGCAACCACCTCTTTATCGTGGACCAGAACGAGGCCCGCTACATCGACTGCAACAACCTCACGCTGCCCTTCGGGCCGCAGTTGATCTCCGATGTCGTCCATCGAACGCACACCGCGCAGGACCAGACCCAGTGCCTGCTTGCGGCTGAATTGGTGCTCCGCGCGCAATTGGCCGCCAAGCATGTGGAGATTGAAGGATAAGGCGCAGCCAGCCGCTGGCAGTAGTATGAAATTTTGATATTTATATCGTCGACAAACCCAACGGATGGAGGCATAGTGTTGTCAGTTGTTTAGGGGGAGAAGATGAACAAAGGTATTCCGCCAGCCGACGGTGTCGATGTGATTGTTTTGAACAACCTAATACGCTCTAGTGCGAGAGTAATTCTGGCCCACGTGATCCAAATTCAGAAGCCGACGCAAACGATTGAGGCATGTCTGTGTGAAGCAAATCAAGAGCTGCTTGCTGCTCTAAAGCAAACCTTCTGAGTGTGCAGTCACGCATTGATTCTATACGTTTCCATCCCATCAGCGACCACACGAAAGAACAAAACAGTATGAACCTCGCATATATCGCAAACGAGTTTTCCAGCGCGGGAGTTCTTTGAAAAGCAATGCTGGCCAGACGGTCCAGTCTGTATATTTTGTGGACTCATCGGGCAAGCGTATCGGTCACGCCGATTAATAGGCAGAGCTGCGGTAAACGATTGCTATACAAAGAGATTGTTCTTTAGTAAAGTCATCGGCGGGACTCCGCGTAAGGGAGTCCGCTGGATCAACGAACGTTCAAATTCAGTCAGAGGTAGAAACAATGCCTTCACTTACGACGGTGTTGGGAGTTGTTTTGCTCGTCCTACAGATCATCGGAACGGCGCAGCAAATCAAAACCAAACATCGATAAAACCCTGCGCTCTCGGTTTATGCCAAGGGCGCAGGAATCCATTTATACAAGGCTAACCAACCATGAAATCCATATTTGTTACCCTCTTGATCGCTGTACTGCTTTCGCCTGGGACTGGCGTAGCCCAAACACAGCAGAAATGCGATAGTCTACCGCATCCGGAAAGCGGACAACCGATGCCGTGCTTTCCGACCAATAATTCAACTTCCCCTCTTCCTCCCCTCCCGCCAGCGACACCTTCCACGTCAGCCCCAAACCCACAACAGTACGAGCAGCAGGTGCAACAGCGCCAGCAGGAGGAACAGAAACGCCAGCAGGAGGAGCGCGACCGAATCCAAAAGTGCCGTACACAGGCTCAACAGGAGTATGAAAGCTGCGAACAGAAGCGACCAGCAGGAAGCACGTCGCCGGACACCTGCGTTGTAAGACTGTGCAACTGAGAGACTGTTACTTGGTTTTCTTGATAGCTTTCTTAGCCTTCGGCTTCGCCCGTGCCAACGGCTTCACTTTGAGCAACCCAGCAATGGCTCGTTCCAAAGTGAGCTGATGGAATGAGACGGGTTAAGATGAGTTTGCCAAAATGTTAGGGAACTAAATCGCCGAATTTGTCCGATTCGGCTTGCTTATCCGCTATCTTAGCCGATAAATCTTTGTATCGCGCGATTTGTAGAACGGCTGTACGAGCTTCCGTACACAACAAATCGGCATCCAAATTGGATGAATCGAGCGTGTAAACCAGTTTTTTACCCTCCACTAACAGCGCCTCGCCAATGGCTTTGAGGTCTGACATCACTACCGTCAGTTCTTGCTTGTATGCCCTGAGTTCTTTTCTAACCCTGACGCACTGTCTTTCCTGTTCATCGACTGTCATTTGATACCCCTCCGTATCTGCTTCTCTACTGTTAGACACGTTGGCGGAGGAAAGTGCGGCAGACGAAACAGACATTTTTTATAACCTATGGGTTTATGAAAGACACAATTGCCGAAGGTTATTCGTAACCTTTGTCCCACTCGCCGAGCTCCCGCAGTTTCGCAATCTCCTGGCGGGCCATCTCCTGGGTGCGCGCATAGTCCGGCTTCACCAACCGGTTCAGCGGCAGTTGGCCGGGTTCAAGAATGATCCAGTGGCGCGGCCGCATATACGATGGCAAGGAACGCGCGTGCCGGTTCAGCTCCTGCTGGTCCAGTTCAACTCCGGGCCTCTTCTCCACCACGGCCACCACCGCCTCGGAGGCCACGGAGTGGGCCACGCCTACCACTACGCAGTTGGCTACCTTCTCCGCCAGGCTGCAGATATGCCGTTCCACATCGCCGGGAAATATCTGGTAGCCAAACGATTTGATCACCCACTTCTCGCGTCCCGTCAGATGCAGGCCCGCGGCGTCCTTGTACCCCAGGTCGCCCGTATAGAGATAGCCGTCGCGCGAGATCGCCTTGGCAGTGGCGTCGGGATCGTTGACATAGCCAAGAAAGGTCTGCGGCCCGCGGAAGCATATAGGTCCTATCTCGCCGGAGGGCAGTTCATCGCCTGCGTTTCCATCTCCGCGCATGGGCTGGCGAATCGTGCAGGGATAGATCGGCATGTCATGCCCAAGCCCGGTGAGGATTGCCTCTCTGCCGGCGGCGTCTGTCTGAACGTAAGTGCAGAAGCCGGCGGCCTCGGTGAGTCCAAGTCCGCTGCCGATCACCGGCGCCATGGTCGCCAGCCGGTCCACGAAGGGACGCGAGACCGAATTGCCGCCATAGGCCGCAAATCGCAGGCTGCTCAGATCGTGGCGGTCGTAATCCTTCAGCATCCACTCCAGGTTGAACATCGCCGGAATCTGGCCCAGTAACTCCACTTGATGCTGGGCAATGGCGCGCAACGAACGGCTGGCGTCGAAGACCTCCAGCAGCACAGCCGTGCCACCCCCGAAGAAGGTACTCATCATCGTGAGCGTCTGCCCACCTACATGAGAGGGAGGCAAATTGACCAGGGTGCGAGTTCCGCTGTCTCCTCCGAAAAAAGCTCCGCACAAGCACATGTTCTGCACCGTAATATTGCGGTGCGACAGCAGTGCCGGCTTCTCCC
>DATKGA010000100.1:0-15630 GCA_035510935.1 Acidobacteriaceae bacterium | reverse complement strand
GGGGAAGGGTGAACGCAATATGCAGCAGTCGGCCTTCGCCGCTGACGCCGAGAGCCAGATAGCGTTCCTCCGATTGCGAGTGCTGTTCGTCCCTAACCAAGAAAATCGGTTTGTGAAGAAAGACCTCCTCGACCTCGGCTTGAGAGACGCCATGTTTTTCGTTCTTGCGCTTATTTCCCGTGTCCCAATCAAACCCGGTTATGCTGCGAAGGTCCATGGCTCCTTCCATCTGTATATTACAGTAATATACTTAATCAATCGATAAAAACCCAGATTATGTTGCCGGTCTCTCCATCCGGATTGATTCCGGCACCTTCACCCCTCGTCGCCCTCGAAGCCGCCGCTCAGCAGATCGGCCATGGTCTTCTTGTGCTTTGGCTTGGCGATGGCCTTCTGTTTTGGATCGGGGATGACGCGCTCGGGCGGCACTGGGCCGACGCGGTTGCGCGCGTTCTCCTTGACTGCTTTGACCACGGAAAAGGCGCGTTTCTTCGACCTGCTCATTTGGTAACTCCCCTGTGCGCCCGCTCACTGCGCCGCAGACCCGATTATGCAATACTTTTTATTGCAGTTGTACGTCCAGGATTGGCGCGGCGACACCGCAGACGGCCAATCCAGGAGGGGACCCAGCATGGAAGAACGCGATTTTTTCGATGAAAAGCCCGAGCAACGCACGCATACCATGACCTGTCCGCACTGCGGTCAGCCGGGCGAATACCAGATCGGATGGCTTGTCCGCCGCAAGAAGGCGCAGCTTCCGCGCAACGCCGATGAGCGCGACCGCGCCCGTTTTGCCAAGGCGCAGAGCTACATGGTGCGTACCGACGACCTGGTTGGCTGCAAGAACATCCGCTGCCGTAAGCGCTTCGAAGTCGCCGGAATCCAGTCGGTCGCTTTCCTGTAGACTTATGATCAACGTCTGCATCTTCGAGACTCAGACCGCGATCTAATTTCCATATGCTTGCAGCCGCAGGAGGCAAACCATGGCCAACACCCTGATCCCCATTGAGGAACGCACCCTGACGCCGCAGCAGGTGGAGGCCCTTGATCGCCGCCGCCGCCGGGGCCAACTGTTCCTGGTGCTGTGCTTCCAGTGCCTTATCGTAGCTACGCTGGTTACTGTGTGGAGCGGGCAGGATCTGACGTACTCACCAGGCTGGGTGCATCCGATGTTCTACTGGAACGCGGCACTCTTCCTGCTGGCCATGGTCTTCGGCGTGGCCGGCGTCCGTCTGCGGCGCGGTTCGAACGAGTTCCTCAGCTACTAATTCCATCCGATCCCAAGCTAACTCTCCGAGCCTGTAGCCTGCGAAAAATTCTTGCCGCACGCGATACTTGCTGCGACTGCGCTCTGTCTGCTGCTGGGCTGTCTGTAGGAGAATCGACAATAGGGCCTTGCGCAGAATCGGCGACCACTTGATCACATCCAATAAGTAAAGCGCCGGGCGGAAGCGCTGAGATAGCTGAGGCAACAGGACGGAATGACGGAAGCAACTCCATCGCAGGGCGAAACAAAGACCGCGTCGAGGGTGGTCGGTATCGACCTCGGCACCACCAACTCGCTGGTTGCCTTCATGCAGGGCGATCAGCCGACAATCATTCCCGGCGAGAACGGCGACCGGCTGGTGCCTTCGGTGGTGGCGTTCGATGCCGATCAGCACGGCTTTGTAGTGGGCAACGGAGCGCGGGCCACGCTGCTGAAGGAAGCGTCGAGCGTGGTCTACTCCGCCAAGCGGCTGATGGGACGCGGCATTGAGGACGTGCAGGAGGAGTTGAAGCTCTTTCCCTTCAAGCTGGTTGAGGGCCTGCAGCCGGGCGATGTACTAAAGCTGGAGGTTGGCGGGCTGCAACTGACTCCGCCGGAGATCTCGGCATACATTCTGCTGCAGTTAAAGAAGAACGCGGAGCGCTTCTTCGGAGCGCCAGTGACCAGGGCGGTGATTACGGTTCCCGCCTACTTCAACGACGCGCAGAGGCAGGCGACCAAGGACGCGGGGCGGATTGCGGGACTCGATGTGTTGCGCCTGGTGAACGAGCCGACGGCTGCGGCACTCGCTTACGGGCTGGAGAAGAACCGCGACGGGCTGATCGCGGTATATGACTTTGGCGGCGGGACCTTCGACATCTCGATTCTGAAGCTGCATGAAGGCATCTTCGAGGTGATCGCTACCGGCGGCGATACGCACCTGGGCGGCGACGACATCGACAACCTGCTGATCGCGATCGCGCTGGACGACATCGCGGGCGATGCCGATCTGGCCATTGACCAAGGCGCGGTGCCCAGCGGTGAACTGGTGCAGGCAGTGCGCAAGGCTGTGATCGAGGCGAAGATCGCGCTCTCTGAGTCCGACGAGACCAAGCTCGATGTACCGTTACCCAATGGCAAGCAGTACGCGCGCAAGATTATACGCGCGCAGTTCGAACAGTTGATCTCGCAGACGATTCTGCGGACGGCGCGGCCCTGCATACAGGCGCTGAAGGATGCGCAACTGACGGCGGAGCAGATCGACGAGGTGGTGCTGGTCGGCGGATCGACACGCATTCCGGCGGTGCGCGCGCTGGTCGACGAGTTGTTCAGCCTGAGCGCGCGCGGCAAGAAGCCTCACACCGAACTGAATCCCGACGAGGTGGTGGCGCTGGGCGCGGCGGTGCAGGCGCAGATTTTGGCCGGAGCCAACGAAGGCTCCGCACTGGATGATCTTCTCCTGTTGGATGTGACTCCACTGTCGCTGGGGATCGAGGCATTGGGCGGCGTGGTGGCGCGGATCATCGAGCGCAACTCGACCATACCGGCCAGCGCAACCGAGCACTTCACTACCGGCGTGGATGGGCAGACGAATGTGGCGATCCATGTGGTGCAGGGCGAGCGCGAATTGGCCAAAGATTGCCGCAGCCTTGCGCGCTTCGATCTGAAGGGCATTCCACCGATGGTGGCGGGGCTGGCGCGCATCGAGGTGAAGTTTCTAATCGACGCCAACGGCATTCTGCACGTCAGCGCGCGTGAACAGCGCAGTGGCAAGTTGGCGGAGATCGAGGTGAAGCCGACCTACGGACTGACCGACGAGCAGGTGGAGACGATGATCCTGGCATCATTCGACCACGCTGAAGAAGACATGGACGCACGCCAGCTCATCGAGGCCAGAAATGAGGCCGAGACGATCCTGGTGGCGGTGGAAAAAGGCATCGGCCACGCAGCGTGGAAGCAATTGACGCCGGACGAACTGGCGCAGATTGCAGCCTGTGTTGGCGAGGTGACCACATCGGCCGTGGGCGACGATTACAGGCTGATCCGTAAGAATATAGAGCATCTGGACAAGGCCACTCGCCGCTTCGCCGAACTGATGATGGACAGCGAAGTGATGGGTGCGATGAAGGGCCAGACGATGCAATCGGCGAGCGAGGGCATGGGGACAGCACCCACCGCCCCGCATGCCTTCGCCAAGGCCGAGTTTGAAGACGGAACCAAGGCCGATGAACAGGCCGCGGGCAGTCACAACAAGGTTTAGAATGAGGTTCCAATGTCCGAGCACGTTGCCGATGTACCCGAAGTCGATCTTTCGAAGCCTCCCGCCGAGGGCATGGTGCGGGTTACGTTTCTGCCCGAGGGCAGGACGGTGGAGTTTGCCTTCGACACGCTGCCATATGAGGGCCATGGCCAGCCGATGTCGTTCCTCGACGTGGCGCAGAACTATGGGATCTTCCTGGACCATGCATGCGGGGGCGTGTGCGCCTGCACCACCTGCCATCTGCACGTGAAGCAGGGGGCGGACGGGATCAGCGAGGCCGAGGATCTGGAACTGGACCGGCTGGAGACGGCCGCCGGGATCGAGTTGAACTCGCGGCTGGGCTGCCAGGCTGTGATCGAAAAACCGGGGACGTATGTGGTCGAGATTCCCAAGTGGAACCGCAACTACGTGCAGGAAGGCAAGCCGGCGCATGGGCCGGGGAGCTAGGATTCATGACTGGCGGAGAGAAAGCTTAACACCGATCTGCAACGATGGAACCGATCCGGTTCACGTCGATCTTGGATGAGCAAGGGGTGAATGATATGGCGCGAGAACTGGACTGGACGGATACGGAGGAGATTGGGATTCAGTTGCAGGAGATGTTTCCGGAGACCGATCCTTACTCGGTGCGGTTCACCGATCTGCACAAGTGGGTGGTGCAGTTGCCGAGTTTTGTGGGAGACCCGGCAAAGTCGAACGAGGGGATTTTGGAGGCGATTCAGACCGCGTGGCACGAGGAGTACGAGGACGCGAAGGATGCGTAAGAAGGTTCAAGGTTCGAGGGTCGAGCGTAGTACATTCCACCCATCGCGATGAAGGGGGTACCTGGGTATCGCGCGCTACCACGCGCGATACCGCACCCTGTCGCGCGATGAAACTGCGCGCCGAGGATGGGGCACCCGCAATGCGTAGCTATCTTCGGCGGAGGATTTGTTGGGGGAGCCGGGAGCCGTTGGCGATGAGGGTGAGGGCTGCGGCGGCGAGCCAGGCGATGGATGCGAGGGTGATGGTAAGGACGTCTTTGGTGTGGGTGGAGACGGGTGGGAGGAAGTGCGCGGCGACGGCGGTTGCAACATAGGCGACGAGCGCGGCGACGAGTGCGCGGGCCAGTTCGCCAAACTCAAGTTGGGCGAGTGAGACCAGTCTCTTGCGATGGAGCAGGAGGGCGAGCGATGCGGTCTGGATAAGGATTCCTATGTCGGATGCGATGGCCAGGCCGATGAGTCCGCGCGTGTGGAAGAGTGCATAGTACATAGGGATGGACAGTACGGTAATAAGGGTTCCGGTGATCATGGGCGTGCGGGTATCGCTGGCTGCGTAAAAGGCGCGGGCGTAGATTCCCTGCACGGCCCAGATGGCGAGGGTGATAGCAAGGATGCTAAAGAGCTGTGTGATAGCGACAGCGTCGGCGCGATTGAACTTGCCGCCGCGGAAGAGATCCATGAGCCAGGGAGCGAGGGCGACCATCCAGGCGGAGACAATCATTCCGACGGCGAAGAGGCGGGAGACGGATCGGGCGACCGAGGCGGAAAAGTCGTGGGCGCGGCCTTGTTGGAAGATCGAGGCAAAGAAGGGTAGCGAGGCTGCACCGGCGGCTGGGCCGATGACGTTGAAGGGCGCGTTGAAGAGGCTTTTGGCGTTGGTAATAAGGGTGATGCCGCCAACCTGGGCGGAGGCGAAGGTCTTGAGGAAGATGCCGTCGAACATGACCAGCGATACGCCGATCATGAGCGGCAGGGAGAGCTTGAGCCACTCCAGGAATGCTGGATCGCGGAAGCCGACGATGGGGTGGTAGCGCAGACCGGTGCGGAACGCGCCAAGCGAGTTGAGCATCGCGGAGCCGACGATGACTCCGCCGAGCGCTCCCCAGGCGAGGGAGAAGATGCCGAGCCGGTGATGCAGGAGCAAAGCGCCGAGGATGATGCCCGCGTTGTAGATCACAGGCGTGCAGGCCTGATAGAGAAAAATCTTGCGCACCTGCAGGCGTGAGCTCATGACGCTGCCGATGAAAAAGAAGAGCTGCGCGGGCAGCAGCAGTCGAGTGAGCGCGACACACATTGCAGCGCCGACGTGGTCGCGACGGTAGCCGGTGAAGAAGAGCCAGACGTATTGGGGCGCGAAGATTTCACCCACCAGAAGGCCGGCGCAGAGGACGATCAACATGGTGTTGAGGATGACGGAGAGCGCGCGGTCGCCGCCCTCTTCGTCGCCAGCCTCGCGATAACGGTTGAGAATGGTGATGACGGAGATGGAGGCTGCGCCGCCGATGAGGAAGTAGTTGATGAGGTCGGGCAGGGTGAAGGCGGCCTGATAAGCGTCCTGCTCCATGCCCGCGCCGAAGAGGTGATTGATGACCTTGATGCGGACGAGGGCAAGGATGCCTGAGAGCAGAGCGCTGAGCATGAGAAGCATCGCCGCGGAGCCTGCGGTATGTTTGCCGGAGAGACGCGGGGATGGGACTGGTTGCGGCTGTGGGGCTGGTTGAGGTTGCGAGGACAAGCTAGTTCCCGTCGCCTTCCGAATTCGAGCCAGTGGCAAGGGATTCGAAGAGCAGATCCACGGCGGGAGTGCGCTCCGATGGACGCCCACCAGCATCTGTACCGGACAGGGTGCGCGAGGAGGAACGGCGCGGAGCGGCGGGACTGTCGCCGTTGGCTGGTTGAGGCTGGAGCTTCGTTGAGGACTTTTGTGCGTCGGCGATGGGCTGGGAGAGCATGGTAACGATGGCTTCCAACTCGCGGCGCAGCGTGCGGAGCTGTTTTACTTCGGACTTGGGAATCGCTTCGCCGAGCAGGGAGAGCTGGGGGCCCTTTTGCCGGAACTCAGACTTCAGTACCGAACGCGCGCCTGGAATGGTGTAGCCCTCGTCCTTGAGGAGTGTCTTGACGCGCATTGCCATCTCGACATCGCGGCGGCGGTAGAGCCGCTGGCCCGTGCCACCCTTGTTGGGCTTCAATTGAGGGAACTCGCTCTCCCAGAAGCGCAGGACGTAGGCAGGAACCTTGCAGAGCCGGGCCACTTCACCGATGCGGAAGTAGAGCTTGTCCGGGATCTCCGACGGCTGCGCGCCAGAGCCATGCGTAATTCTGCGGATTGGCTGGTTGTGACCCATTCTCCAGATCGGAACCTTCCCATGCAGTTGCGACCTGAACCCCCTGAATACAGGCCGACTCCGCTGACCTCATAGAGCGAAGACGAGCCTGAGAAAATTCAGAGACACAGCATTTCGCTCAGGATGACAACCAGAAGATATTAGCACCTCGACACAATCTGCTTAGAAGGGATTCAGCTTGGCGAGGCCCTTTTTCTTCTTGTGCTTGCTGGAAGACTCATCGGCTTTGTCGAATGCCGGCTTTGGCTTCTTGCCGTTGGCGGGGGCAGTCTGCGCTGGCGGCTGGGAGCCGGGAGTCACTTCGTTGATGGCGTCCGGCGCGGCCGAGGGCTTCTCGATTGGAGGCAGAGCGGTCGCGCCGGTTGGGCCGACGGGCTTCAGTCCTCCAGTGTCGTCGCGCGTTGGGACTGAGACATTGGCGGTGGCTGGCTGCGCGGGCGTGGAGGAGTCAGTGCCCGGGAATGACGGAGGAGAGGCAGGCGCAGGGCCTGGCGCTGGCGAATTGGAGGAGGGCTGCACGATCTCGATTCCCATCGAAGATCCGCCGGAGCTGGATGCTGGGGTTGCCTGGGGCACATTTGTGACCACTGCCGAGGAGCCACTTTCCGCACCCACGGCGGCTGTGGGGACATCCTGCAGTGTGAGTGGCGCGGCAGAGGCAGCCGGAGCCTGTGCGGCAGCAGCCGAGGTGGGCTCGGACGGGGTGGCCGGAGCCGTACCGGTTTCAGGCCGCGCAGCATAAGCCGCAGGGTTCAGAGCAGCGTAGTACTCGCTCATGGAGTTCTTGTAGACATCGGGCGCGAGGGTTGGCTTGGCGTCCTCCAGCGGCGGGTCGCCGAGGGTAGCGGCAGGAACTGTGTCCGCCTTATGCAGGACGAAGAGCTCCACGCGGCTGCTTAGGGTGTATTGGCCACGGCTATTCTCGAGAGCGGCACTGGCGGCAACTTGCTCCGGCGTAGGCGTGGGGACGGGGCGGCCCATGGCGACGAGGCGATCTTTGGCGTCTTCGACGTGGGCCGATGCGGAGTGTTCGAGCACCACCTTATCGAGGGCGGCGGCGGCCTGGTCCTCATCGATCTTCAACAGCCGCGCCTTGGCCGTTTCAGTAATCTCCTGCAGCTCCTTGGATGCCCCCACGGGAGCTTTCATCAACCGGACGCCGCGCGCCTCCGCTTCGAATGCGTCGCCCAGGCCGATCAGAACATCGTCCAGATGGCTGTAGAGCGGATAGGTGTCGACGACCGTCTGGTATCGGGCTATGGTGGCAGACCAGTTCAGGTGGGTCGCGTAAAAGGAGGCGATATTGGCCTCGCGTGACGCCAGTGTCTCTTGTACCTCGCGGAGACGCTGCTTGGCCTGGGGAACCAGCGGAGAATCGGGGAACTGCTGCAACATCAGGCGATACTCTTCCTCGGCGTGGGTGGAGTTGGAGTAGTCGCGGTCCGGCTTGTCCATCTGGCGGAAGTAGATATCACCGACGTGCATCTGGGCCTCGGCAGCCTCGGGAGCGTTGGGGAAGAATGTGATGAAGTCCTTGTACTCCTGCTCCGCCTGGGTGAGCGACGCGGTGCCGCCTTCCTTGTACCAGCTATCGGCTACGCCAAGCTTGGCACGCATCATGTACTGGGATTCGGGATAGGTGTTGAGAAGGGTCTGCAGATCGAGTCGGGCAACGTCATATCGCCCGCTCTTCACGGCGAGAAGTGCCTTATCGTAAAGCACTTTGTCGGGGAGATTCGCGTCCTTTCCCGCTAGCGGGTCGGTCTTCTTGGCCTTCTTGTCAGCCTGCCTGGTGTCCTTTGAGACGACGACCTTGTCAACTTTCTGCTTACGGACCTTGGGGGCCTTTTTGGTGGTGATGGGGAGTTCAGGCACTGTGGCAGCGGCGGGAGACGCAACAGCGGCTGCGGGTTGGGTCTGGGCGGCCGCGTCCGTAGCTGGTGGCGCAGCCTGAGAGCGCGCGCCAATAGATGCCGCCAGAAGAACAGTCAGGGTGAAACCTGCGCGCAGGTTGGGGAAGAGGGAACGAGCCTTGTTAGTGGAGACATGAATGCTAGCGGCGGTGGTGAATTGCGTCATGCTTGGAACTCCGTCTGACCCATGCTGAAGCGTTCTGGCTGGCGCACCGGGCGGTGTGCGGCATGGATACTATTCTAGTGCAGTTTTGCAGGAACCGTTGGGTTGCAGGGGATTTCTCTAGAACCAGGCTGCGGTGAGAGGTCAGGCCGCTGCGCTAACCCTGCAAGAGCGCGGCGCGGGCAAGGCGCAATAATTCGGCCGCATTCTGTTCGGTACACCCGGGTTCAAAGACGGCAGAGCCAGCGACCAGCATCTCCGCTCCTGCCTGAACCACGGAGGCGACCGTATCGTGAGCGACTCCACCATCCACCTCGATGCGGAAGTGGAGGCCCATCTCGCGCCGAAGCCGGGCAAGGTGGGCGATCTTGTAGACCGCGAGAGGAAGAAATTGTTGTCCGCCGAAACCGGGATTGACGCTCATCACCAGAACGTAGTGCACCATGGGGAGGACTTCGATCAGCGTCTCGACCGGCGTGGCGGGGTTGATGACGACGCCGGGCAGGACGTTGTGTTCGCTGATGTGCTGTAGGGTGCGGTGCAGGTTGCGGCAGACCTCCTGCTGTACGGAGATCATATTGGCGCCGGCCTGGGCGAATGCGGGAATATAGTCGTCAGGGTTCTCAATCATAAGATGGCAATCGAGAGGGAGCCTGGTGATGGGGCGCAGCGCCTTGACCATGGGCGGCCCGAAGGTGATGTTGGGGACGAAGTGGCCGTCCATAACGTCGATGTGGACAATGGTGCCGCCGCCGCGCTCGGCTGCGGCTACCTCATCGGCGAGGTGGGCAAAGTCGGAGGCGAGAATGGAGAAGGCGAGTTCGATCATAAGAGCGGTTGCTGGTTGCGGGTTGTTAGTCGCTGGTTGATAAGTGCGTTGGTGGAAGTGTATCAGTGAACTTCTTCGGTTGGTGTTGGATGTTGCTGAAACGGGGCTTCCGGTACGGATTTTGGTTCGCCGAAGGAGGCGCGGGCAGCGGCGTTGAGGATGCGGCGGATGGGCCAGGACCCGTCTTCCTTGGGGAAGAAGACTTCGCCGATACGCTGCTTCTCCGGGCGGTAGTACCAGCGGCGGAGTAGCGAGAGATGGTCGGAGAGGGTGGCAAGATCTGGTTGTGCGGCTCCAGTGGCGTGCGCGGAGGTTTGTTGTTCGAGTGAGGTAACGACGGTGCTTGCGCGGATCTCGGGGTTAAGGGCGGTGGCGGACACGGATTCGGGGGCCGCAACCCACGTCTCAGAATCGAGACGTGGGGCACCGGGTTCGGCGGCGACATCGTCGGCGAGCGGGACGGCTTCGAGCATCAGCGGCTGCGCATAGAGGGAGGTGCCGACAGAGGTCTGATCCTTGACGGCGCGAACTCCAAGCGTGGAGAGGCGCCCCGGGCCGGCGATGCAGCCGGATGCGAGGAGGAAGACGGCGGCGGATGGCTCGGCGTTATCCCACATCTCAGAAGAGAGTTGTGGGACACCCAGCTGTGCGGCTTTCTGTATGATGATGGCGCGGAGGCGAGGGATGGGCTGGACGAGCGGGTCGGCAAGGGCAGCGGCGGATTTGACACGCAGGAAGTGGGCGTGGAGCTGGGCGGCGCGCTCATAGTCGAGGTCCGCTGAAGCCTGCTCGCGTTCGGCGGTGAGCTGAGCGAGGAGCGATTCGCCACGCGTATTGAAGAAGGCTTCGACGGCGGCGGCCTCTGTGGCATAGGCGGCTGCGCCTGCTGGTGTGCAGGCCTGATTGCAGGGAGCGAGACACTTGTTCATCTCCTGGTAAACACAGCCTGGATGCTCGGGATACGGGGCAAGGTCCTCGTAACAGCGACGGAGTTTAAAGAGGTCGAGGACCGCGTCGCAGTAGCGGTCTGCGGCGGCGTGTGAGGGGAACGGGCCGTAGGTATGGGCGAGAGCACGGCGGCTGAGGCGGTTGGTGGAGTAGACGCGCGGGTAGCTGTTCTCTGCGGTGAAGCGGAGGAAGAAGGGCGTGTGAAGACGAAGACGGCGGCGGCCTTCTGTCTGCGAAAAGATGCTGACAGTAGCGTGGTAGAGGGTGAAGGCGGACTCGAACTCGGAGCCGGTGACTGTGAAGTCAATGCGGGCAACGTGGTCGCGCAGGTTGAGGCGCTTACTTTGGAAGTCAGGCGGAGCGAGGATACGGGTGATGCGGCGGCGGAGGTCGGCGGCGTGGGTGAGGTATGGCTGGGCTGGCGCTTGACCTTCGGCTGCGGGCGGGCCGTGCAGGGCGAAGACTCCGGGGAGCGCGGGGATGGCGCGCAGAGTTTCGGCGGCGCTCTCAGGCGAGAAGGCTATGGAGTACTCGAAGTGGAAGGATGCGGCCACAAGGAGGATTGTAGATGGGTTGGCGATGCGGCGCGTGCTACCTTGAAGGTGTTCCCGGCATTTCTGAAGGAGTCCATATGCGCATGCGTTCCTGTTGCGTTATGAGCCTATTTCTACTTGCTGCGATGGCGTTGGTCCAGCCGGCGAAGTCGCAGGCTCAGCAGAAGCCGTGGCTGGTGCGCGCGGTGATCGTTGCGACGTTTGAGATTGGAGCGGACACTGGCGATACGCCGGGCGAGTTCCAGCTTTGGGTTGAGCGCGAGCACCTTGATCAGGAAGTCGACTTTCCAGGCGGTGTACGGCCACTGCGAACCAACGCGGAGCACACGGTTCTGGGCCTGGTGAGCGGAACAACTCTGGTGAATGCGACCGCATCTATGATGGCGCTGGGCCTGGATCCGCGCTTTGACTTGACGCATGCGTATATTCTGATCAACGGAATCGCGGGCGGCGATCCGCAGACGACGTCGCTGGGATCAGCGGTTTGGGCTGATTATGTGATCAACGACGTGGCACGAGAGATCGATCCGCGCGAGGCTCCGGCAGACTGGCCGTACGGAATCTTTCCGGTTGGTTCCACGGCCCCGAATCCGCCTGCACTGGAACCGACGCTGTGGTTTTCCTCGAATCTTTATCCATTGAATGCGAAGCTGACAGCGTGGGCGTTTGTGCAGACCAAGGGCCTGAAGCTGGGCGACGACGCAAGCGCAGCCGCCTTCCGCGCGGTGTTCAAGGACTTCCCGATAGCGCAGAAGCCGCCGTTCGTGCTGATCGGCACTACGTTTGCTTCGGACACCTTCTGGCACGGCGCGATCATGACTCAATATGCGCGCGACTGGGTCCGGTTACAGACTGGTGGCAAGGGCACCTTTGCGACCACCGAGATGGAGGACGCAGGTTTCATGAATGCGATCCAGAGGCTGAGTGCGATGCATCGCGTGGACGCGGGGCGCGTGATGGTGCTGCGGACGGTGAGCAACTATACGCAACCGCGGCCAGGACAGACCGCCATCGAGTCGATTACATTGCCGTACAAGGGAATGAAGATGGCGCTTGAGTCAGCGTATCTGTGCGGGAGCACTGTGCTGGATAAGATCCTCGCCGACTGGGATACGACATACGCGAAGATTCCCGGCGAGTGACGACGTCACGAACCCGCGATGGTCATGCCTTCGATGCGGAGGGTGGGGGCGGCGGTGGCTGTGCGGAAGAAGAGGTCGTTGCCGATGGCGGAGATGTTCTGGTACATGTCCTTGAGGTTGCCGGCGATGGTGATCTCTTCGACGGGGTAGGCGAGTTCGCCGTTCTCGATCCACATGCCGGCGGCGCCTTGCGAGTAGTCTCCGGTAACGAGGTTGACGCCGAAGCCCATAGTCTCGGTGACGTAGAGGCCGGACTTTACATCGGCGATGATCTGGGTTGGGGTGAGCGTGCCGGGCTGCAAAAAGAAGTTGCCCGCGCCGATACCTGGATTACCGGCCAGCGAACGCGACGCGTTGCCGGTGGAGGAGTCGAGGCCGAGCTTGCGGGCTGTGTAGGTGTTGGTGACGTAGCTCTTGAGAATGCCGTTTTCGACGAGCACGGTACGGCGGGTGGGCAGACCTTCGCCGTCGAAGGGCGCGGTGCCGAAACCGCCTGTCTTAAGATTGCCGTCGTGATCGAAGACCATGGTGCCGTCGTCGATGACGGTGACGTTTTCGCCTGCGACGCGCTCGCCCAGCATCCCGGCGAAGAAGCTGGCGTGACGATAGATGGCGTCTCCGTTGGCGGCGTCGAAGATGTTGCCGATGATGGAGCGGGCAACCTCCGGGGAGAAGACGACGGGAGCCTGCTGGGTTTTGGCCTGGCGCGCGCCAAGACGTTGCAGGGTGCGGCGTGCGGCCTCGTGACCAATGGCGATGGGATCTTCCAGTAGTCGCGTGGTGCGGGCGGCCGAGTACCAATAGTTCCGCTGCATCTTGCCGTCAGTGTCATGTGCGATGGGCTGGGCTGAGAAGCCGCAGTAGCTGCGGCGATACTCGCCGGTGAAACCGCGCGAGTTCATCAGTATCTTGTGCGAGGTTGCGCTGTCGAAGTCGCCTCCGCCGGAGTTCTGAATTCGGGTATCGAAGGCGAATGCCGCGGCTTCGACTTCGCGCGCGATGCGGATACGGTCGGCGGGCGGTTGCTGGTTGACGTCGTCGAAGTAGAGGTTCTGATCGGCGGCGGAGTGCTGGCCGAACTCGGAGGCTTCGGGCAGACCGGCGAAGGGGTCTTCGCTGGTGATGCGGGCGAGAGTGACTGCGCCGTCTACCAGCCGCTCAAGACTCTCCGGAGAAAAGTCGGACGATGAAGTGCTGGCGGTCTGTTGGGCTTTGCTGGAGGCAAGGAAGACACGCAGGCCGACGGCGCGGGAGCCGGACTCCTTGAGCGTTTCGACCTGGCCGAGACGGATAAGGGTGGAGAACTCGTCTCCCTCGTAGACGACGACCTCTGCGTCCGTGACACCGGCCTTGAGAGCACGGGCGAGGACGTCGGAAGCGAGCTGCTTGAGGTCGGAGGAAACGATGGATTCAGTCGGCATTGTTACAGCGTATAACTCCCGGGGAGTTCCTGGATGGTCGGCGCAAGATACCTAGCGAACGGGGTGCTCAGAGAGGCGTGGCTGGCGGCCGTCGGTGGACTTGCGGAAGAAGAGGCCGGCGGGACAGTACTCGGAGTCGGTCTTGAGTTTGTGGGCGATGTGCGGGGGCGGCGCGCCGGGGACGTGATGGCGGTGCAGCTTGACCGCGCCAGTGCAATCGGAGCAGCGGAACTCAGTGTCGTCGTCGATGAGGGCGTCGGAGACAGATTTGAGCTTCCAGAAGGGCTCGTATCCGCCGCCTGTCTTGAGGCGGCGGCGTTTGACCTGGCACTCGTAGATTTTTTCAGATTCGGCGGCCATTTGGTGCTCCTTCGCAGTGATGGGTTATGGATCGGGTTAAGGGCGTGCGGGTCGTACTCCGCTTGTCTGAAACGGTGGAAAAGCATGTGCGAATCAGGGAGTCTTCCCCTTCGTTCTGAGACAGGATGACAACGTAAAACCGATCCGACGTTATGCGACGGGGTTGGCCGAAGGTCTGGCTTCGCGGCCGTCTGTGGCGCGCTGGAAGAGCAGGCCGCTGGGACAAAACTCGGCGTCGGTGGAGAGCTTGTGCTCGACGTAGGCGACGATGCCAACTTTACCGTTGCGACCGAGCAGCTTAACCGCGCCGAAACAGTCCTTGCATCGGAATTCTGTGTCTTCATCCACCAGGGCTACGGCGACGTTTTTGACCTTCCAGTAGGGCTCGTATCCACCGCCTGGTTTGAGACGGCGGCGGCGGACCTCGCACTCGTACATCTTTTCCCGTTCGACTGCCATTGAGAGACTGCTCCTCTCCAGCGACCTGGTACGTTTCGAATTACCGTCGATGCAGCAGGCGGCGCGACACTTCAGATGCAACGCTTCCTGGGAGAAGAGATGCTTACTGCCCTGTTCCGCCGACGGTCATGCGGTCGAGCTTGGTGGTAGGCATGCCGACACCGACAGGGACTGACTGACCGGCCTTGCCGCAGGTACCGATGCCTTCGTCGAGGGCGAGATCGTTGCCCACCATGGAGACGTATTTGAGAGCTTCGGGCCCGCTGCCGATGAGGGTTGCGCCCTTGACCGGGCGGGTTACCTTGCCGTCCTCGATGAGGTAGGCCTCGGAGGCGGAGAAGACGAATTTGCCGTTGGTGATGTCTACCTGGCCGCCGCCGAAGTTGACGGCGTAGAGGCCGCGCTTGACGCTGCGCAGAATGTCCTGCGGGTCGTCGTCGCCGGCAAGCATGTAGGTGTTGGTCATGCGGGGCATGGGGATGGACTGGTAGCTCTCGCGACGGCCGGAGCCGGTGTTGGTGGCGCCAGTTAATCGTGCTGACAGCTTGTCGGTGAGGTAGCCGCGCAGGACGCCGCCTTCGATGAGCGTGGTTTCCTGGGTGGCGGAGCCTTCGTCGTCGACGTTGAGGCTTCCTCTGCGCCCCGCAATCGTCCCGTTGTCGACGACGGTGACCTTGGAGCTGGCTACCGATTGACCGATGAGGCCGGCGAAGGCGGAGGTCTTCTTGCGGTTGAAGTCGGCTTCCAGGCCGTGGCCTACGGCTTCATGGAGCAGGATTCCGGGCCAGCCGGGTCCGAGGACGACTTCCATTTCGCCGGCCGGGGCAGCGACGGCGCCGAGTTGGAGGATGGCTCCGCGGGCGGCCTCGCTGGCCAAGCCCTCGGGGCTCTTGGAGCCTACGAATTGGTCCAGGCCCGCGCGGCCTCCACCGCCGGCTGAGCCTTTGGTGGTGATGGCGCCTTCCTTTGCGATGACGAAGACGTTGAGGCGGCAGAGGGGCTGGGTGTCAGAGGCGAATGCGCCGTCGGAAGCGGCGATGAGGATGCGGCGAAGCTCTTCGGAGTAGCCGGCGCGGACCTGGACGATGCGGCTGTCGTAGGCGCGGGCGGCGCGGTCAGCTCTCAAAATCAACTCCAATCGCGCAGCCAGGTCGAGGTCGAAGCCGCCCAGGGGAACAGGGTAGAGATTTGCCGCGGGCGCTTCGACAAAGCCCTGAACCGTT
>DATKGA010000099.1:0-2327 GCA_035510935.1 Acidobacteriaceae bacterium | reverse complement strand
TGAGCCGCGCGACCTGACGCTGGAAATGATCTCCGAAGTCCTGCCGCTGCTGCCCAAAGACAAGCCGCGTTATGTAATGGGCGTAGGCTACCCCGACGAGATCGAGCAGTATGCGCGCATGGGCGTGGACATGATGGACTGCGTGCTGCCCACGCGCGCCGCACGCCACGGGCTGCTGTTCACCAGCGAAGGCCGGCTGAACATCAAAGGGAAGAAATATGCAGAAGACCAAAGCCCGCCCGACCCGGCCTGCGACTGCATGGTCTGCCGCCGCTACACCCGCGCCTACCTTCGTCACCTGATGCAGGCCGGCGAAGCGCTCTCAGCAACCCTCAATTCCATCCACAATCTCGCCTACTACTTCTCCATCATGTCCAGCGTCCGCAAGTCCCTCGAATCCGCTCCCACGCACTCTCAAAGTTGAACTACGAACTGATCGCTGTTTCCGCAACCCGCATCGGGCGCATCAGCAGGCGCCCTTCCCAGATATTTTATCCAGATTCTCGCTAAGGATCACTACCGCGGTGATCCATAGGGCTAGGCCCGTTCCTCCTGCGGTTATGACGGAGCGGAGAGGGCCGGGAGGAATCAAGAGAGAACCAAACGCAGCCAATGAAATGGCCGCGCCCGTCCCATAGTAAAGAGGCAATTTGAATAGTTTGCCAAGAGAGAAAAAGTGGAGCCCTACGACCGCGCCGACCCATTGCCCGTATAGTTCTGGCCGATGGAAGTGGCCCAGGATCGGCCCTCCAACAGATATCGCAGCGCCTTCTATCGCGACGATTAGCCCGTATCCAATTCTGTAAAATCTCACCAGTCGCTTGTTTAAAGAAACTCTTGGCGCGTGATGCAAAGAGGCTAGGTTCGCAATCGCCCAAACCACAAGGATCGCCGTAGCCGCCGCGATTGCACCGAACCACGGTCTTTGTTCGCCGGGGATCGCAGCCTGGGTCCACCAATACAGCGCAAAGGCGCCGAACCCGGCACATACGATGGCGCCAACCGCTCTGCCTCGCGTTCGAACCAGCAAATCCGGTCCGCCGGGACCAAGCACTCCGCCTGCCTTGCTCATTTCATCCTCCGGTTCCTCGGCCGAATCCTGCCCCTAAATTTGCCGAACCCAGCAGCTCCTTCAACGCCGATACATACTCAGTCAGCGCCGTGCGCCCCTTGTCCGTCATCCGGTAAAGCGTCTGCGGCTTGCGCTGCACAAACCTCTTTTCGACCGCCAGATAGCCGGCTTCCTCCAGCTTAAGCAATTGCGCGCCCAGGTTGCCGTCGGTGGACCCGGTTCGGGCACGCAGCCAGGTAAACTCCGCCTCCTCCACACTGGAGAGCAGCGAAAGCAGGGCCAGACGCAGCTTCCCGTGGATCACAGGATTCAGTTCCGGCAGCTCAGGCATGGGAAACCCCTTGCCCGGCTCCGCCGGCTGTGCGCTTGCGGGACTCGCGGATCATCCCATAAATTCCGAAGACGATCTGGCAGAGGAAGATGGCAACCAGAAACTCGATGCCCGCCTGGATTTCAGTCCCAAACAGCGAAGCGACCACGGCCGTCCACCAGACCAGCGCGCAGGCGAACTGCATCTTCCATTTGAGAATGATGCTGGAGGTGCAATTGGCGGCGCCGAGCATGGCCCCGACAATGGCCACAGCGACGTGCAAATCAAGCCTGCCGCTAATCCCCAGCGACAGCATGACAAGGAACGTGGAGATTCCCATGCCCATCCAGATCGCCATCATAGCGCGTCCGATGGTCGTCTTCGGACGCTTGCTTGCGATGCGCGAAGCGATTACGACCGTCAGCAAGCTGGCGGCGATCATGGTCACCGGCCAGGCAACGGCGGGCTGCCCCCAGGTGGACCAGGCGATGGCGATGTAATACGCTACACCCCACAGAACGAAGGTCCAGCCCCAGCTTTCAGTGGTGCGCCGGCCCTCGGCGATCATGGTCTCAATCAGGCTCAGCCTGTCTTTCAGGTCCTGCTCTTCAATATTTGCCATCATGGAAGCTCCTCCTCGGACGCTCTGGCTAGACTCAGAGTTGTCTCATACAAGGAGTACTCTATTTTATAGAGCATAGAGTGTCAAGTTTATTTTGAAGGTTTTTTGTTGTGAGAACCGATCGTCAGACTGGGATGTTCCGAAAAGGATGGATACTTTCCAGCCATCGCCAGCCTCGCGGTCCCTCGCAATGCTGGTGAAGGCCATCCAGTTCCCGGATGACGCGGTTCACGACTCCGGCCCAATCATCCGCAAAAGCCTGCCGCAGAAGGCGGGCAGTCGGGTACCAGGGCGTAGTCTCGACCGTCTGCATCCACCGCCAA
>DATKGA010000098.1:0-31226 GCA_035510935.1 Acidobacteriaceae bacterium | reverse complement strand
TTAACTAATGATCAGGTCGCCTGACACTGGGGTGTTTATCGGTACAGATCTGCATTGGCCTATTTGACTCTCGAGGTACCAGCCCAACTAGCTATGTAAGTTTTCAGAAACGTGCTGAATTCTTTGGCTTCGTCTGACGGGCGGCTTCTTCTGTTCGTAATTTGATAGAAATCCAGATTCACGACCGTGTCAATCAGTTCCCTCATTGTGACCTTGCGATTGCGGCGGGCAACATGCCAAACGAGGGGATCACAGCGATTCCTTCATTCGCCTCCACCAAAGCAATTTGTGTCTCCAGCAGCTTAGCCACCTGTCCCAGCTCAGCGTGACACCTGCTTTCGCGAGTTGCTTATCAATGAGCAGCGGATGCGGATAGGAGTCCCTGGCAATTCGTTTTGGTGCGGGTGTATAGTTTCGTGACACAGAAGTGCAAAATTGAAACCCCGGATAAGGGTACCCATGAAAGCTATTAAATACATCCTCGTATCGGTGCTGTTGGTGAGCCCCGTAGCGGCGCAGGTGCGTCCCTGGCAAGCGATCTCCGATCCGACCGCGGCGGAGGCCGCCGCAAAGTTCGCCTCGCCGCCGGCGGAGTACAGCTCGCAGTTCGACTGGGGCTTTAGTGACAAGTTGACACCAGAGAACATGGGGGCCGTCCTCGACCATGCCAAATCTCTGGGAGTGATGGGCGCTTACATCGAGCCTAAGGTTGGCAACACGCCATACCTTTCACCGGGCTATTTCAATGCGGTGAAGGATTTGGTTCAGCAGGCCAAAACGCGCGGCATGTATCTGTGGTTCGACGACGACGGTGGATATCCCTCCGGGTTTGCCGGCGGCAAATTCTCCGATGACCGTCCGGACCTGCGGATGCAGGCCCTGGTCGCGCCGCAGCACGTCGCGGTCACGGCCGGCCAGCAATATTCCTATACGCTCGATGCCCGGACCATCAGCGTGCTGGCGGTTAACCGCGACTCTGGCGCCACACAGGTGCTGGACAGTTCGTCGGGGAGTGTGAACTGGACCGTGCCCGCGGGCAACTGGGAGATTGTTCTGGCACGTTCGCAGTTCCGCTCCGGCCCTACGCGCTCGGCCAACAACAAGACGGGTGCGAAGGACGGCACCCACTCACTGATGGACTACCTGAATCCGGAAGCAGACAAACTTTTTATTCAGTGGCAATTCGATGCCTACAAGCAGGCGGTCGGCGACGAGATGGGGAAGACCGTGCTGGGCTTCCGGGGCGACGAGCCGGCCTTCGGCTTCAACCCGTGGTCCCCGGTCCTGCTGGCCGAGTTTCAGAAGCGCAAAGGTTATGATCTGCGACCCTACCTGGGGACAATTGCTTCGATCAACATTGGGCGCGGTCCTCGTCTCCCGGCAGCCGCGGGGACTGCCGCAGGCGTTGCTGGTCTGGCTACCGTGCCCGCCGTACCTGCAACCGGCGGCCCTGGGCTGGCCAACATTAATCTGGATGAGGGCCACCGTGTGTTCGCAGACTACTACGACGTGTGGTCCGATCTCTTCGGCGAGAACTTTTTCGGCGCGGAAGGCAAATGGGCCGCGGCCAATGGCGTAGAGATGCAGACCCACATCGAACACGAGGAGGTCCTGCCGCAACTGGCTACCGCCGACGGCGATTTCTTCAAGTGCATGCGAGGCATCCAGGTGCCCGGAGTCGACACGATCTGGCACCAGATCTGGCACGATGTGGTCGCCGATTATCCTAAACTGGCGTCATCGGCGGCCCATGTGGACGGACATCCGCGGGCGATGACGGAGGCCTTTGCGGCCTACAATCCGCAGCCTGACTTCAAGGAGGCCGGCTGGATTCTCAACCACCTTCTGGTGCTCGGCATCAACCGTATCGAATATATGGGTATGGGCGGAGCGGGTCCGGGCCGCGGCTTTTATGCCGATCCCGGCTTTCCCGCACTCTCCGCGCACGTCAATCGCGCGGGCTATCTGCTGGGTGAAGGCCGACCCGCTGCGCAGATCGGGGTTTACATTCCCTCGACCAGCTTCTGGTTCAATGACTCAGCGGCGAACACGTCCTTCCTCGCTATCGTCCACCAACTGTTAGAGCACCAGCGGGATCTCGACTTTGTGGACGAATACTCGCTATCGAAGACGTTCAAACTGCAAGGCCGCGAGCTGGTCAACCTGAGCGGGCAGGCGTATCGTGCCATTTTGGTCCCTCCGGTGGATGCGATGTCGAAGGCTGCCCTTGATAATCTGCACGCCTTCGCCAAGGCCGGCGGCAAGGTGATCTTTATGGGGCGCGCACCCAGCCTGGTGATGGACAAAAACTTTAAGACGGCCACGGGGCCAGCCGATATCAGTTGGGCGACGCTGGAGCCGGGGACGGAGATCACTGCGCAAGTTTTGGCAGAACTGCCCGCGCCGGATGTGGCGATCGACCAGGCCACGACATGGCTCAAGTACAACCACCGGCGGCTAAAGGATGCCGATGTGTATTTCTTCTTCAACGAAGGGGAACAACCATTGTCGCTGAAAGCGACTGTGGTCAACCACGGCACGTCGAAGCAGGCGCAGCAGTGGGACACCGCGAGTGGCAAGGTTGGGCCTTGGGCTGGAGCCACCTTTGCCAGCGGCAAGACCACACTGCCGCTGGAGTTGCAACCCTGGGGCACGAAGATCGTGGTGGTGCGCGACGGAGGAAAGTAGACCCACGGCGCACAATGTGTCGCCTTTCTCTGCCGCCTCCTCTTCAAGGAGGCAATCCCGCCAGTAACTTTTGGGTGAATGCCCAATTCCGGACTCCTGGCCTATGCCTTCATACTCGCAAAATCGATCGCAAGTCGAGTCGACGACCCGATTCCCATATATCAGGGAATTTTTATTCCCTGTTCGGGATGAAACATGCATGACGAGGTATGCGCTTTAACGCACTTATATTCAGCGTTATAGAGAGAGCTTGCGGCAAAATTCTAGGCCAACAATCGTGAAATTCCCTGTAATTTTCCCTGTTAGGATGGGAATTCGGTACGGAGAGCAGTTCGCTGGAGACTCCATCCACCGCCATCAATTGGATCTAAATAAGAACTATCTGCCGTTCCTAAAACCTGCTGCTAAAAACGCTAAAGTCGCCAACTTGCCAGTATTTGATACTTGGCGACGAGCATGGCGTACCTTAGCGCAGCACTTTACATCCGGGCAAAGCTTGGTACCGCAAGGCACCTGGAGTGCCCATCGACCTGTATTCGGAACATTCTCGGAATCAGGTGAATACCAGCTTCATGGCACTCGTATTTGGTGGTGCCGCTTGGGCAGTCGTTCTCAACTACGGTCTTGTCTGTGACTTGGCCTTTTCGCTTCGATTCACTTGCATTCCATCGTCGGAACCATGAGAATTCTCGCTGCCGGAATATAAACCAGCAAAGCAAGTTGGATAAAAATGAAAACCAGAATCTATCTGGTGCCAATGTTGGCACTGGCGCTCACGATGAGTGGTGCAAACTTGACGATGGCAGCACAGGCCAGTGCCGGATCCAATGCTGCTCCGCACAGGCCGCAAGGCCCATGTGACATCTACGCCGCTGCCGGCGACCCTTGCGCGGCTGCCCACAGCACAACGCGCGCTCTGTACTCCTCGTACAACGGCCCGCTCTACCAGGTGCTGCGTCAGTCGGACCGCAAGACGTTGGACGTCGGCGTCGTCCAGCCCAAGGGATCGGATACAGGTGGATACGCCAATGCGGCCGCGCAGGACGCTTTCTGCGCCAACACATACTGCTGGATCACCACCATCTACGACCAGTCCGGCAAGCACAACAACCTCACCCAGCCGCCCCGCGGCGGATTCAGCGGCCCGGCCATGGGCGGATACGACAACATCCCGGTCGCCGACATGGCACCGATTACTGTGATGGGCCACAAGGCGTACGGCGTCTTCATTGAGCCGGGCATGGGCCTTCGCGTGGACGACGCGAAGGGCACCGCGGTCGACGACCAGGCGGAGGGGCAGTACTGGGTGCTTAACGGCCAGCACTACAACGCCGGCTGCTGCTTCGACTACGGCAACGCCGAGACCGATAGCCGAGACGACGGCAATGGCACCATGGAGACCGCCTACTACGGCGACTCCACCGGCTGGTATCACGGGAACGCACCCGGCCCGTGGGTGATGACCGACCAGGAAAACAACCTCGTCGGTTGCGCGAACCCGGATGGATCGAAACTCTGTGCGAGCCTGCCGAACATAACCTGGCGATTCGTGACCGCAATGGCCAAGGGCGAGCCGCACCACTGGACCTCCATGGGCGGCGACGCGCAGCGGGGCGCGCTGTCTGTGATGTTCGACGGGCCACGCATCAACCCTACCTATGACCCGATGCGTAAGCAGGGGGCCATCCTGCTGGGCAACGGCGGCGACAATAGCAACGGTTCGCAGGGAACCTTCTATGAAGGCGCGATGACGGCGGCAGGCACGTTCCCGACGGACGCTACCGACCAACTGGTGCAGGCCAACATCACGACTGCCAAGTACGACGTGCAACAGTTGAGCATCGCCCCGGCGTCGGCAAACGCCGCGCCGCCAGAACTGCAAACGTTCTCACCGGGCTCATCGCAGGACACCACCGTGACGTTCACGAATACCACGGGGGCGCGCGTGGCGGGTGTGAAGCTGAGCATCTCCGCGCCCAAAGCGTGGGCCACTGTGGCCGCAGGCTCAACCACCTTCGCTGACTCGCTGGCGCCGGGTGCAAGCGTGAGCGCGACCTTCAAGGTCACCTCCGGACCTGCGGCATTCAATGGCGACTTGGTCGCGAATGCCACATGGACGACCCCAGGCGGCGCAAAGCAATCCGCGACGATGGCCGAGAAGGTGCGGAACGTCGGCCCGGTGAAGATCAACGAATTCCGCATTAGCACCCTTAATCCTCCCAACCCGACGAACTCGTTCATTGAGCTTTACAACGCCGGATCCGCTAGCGTCGACATCTCCAACTGGACCCTTACCGAGCACCCAACCCAGCAGGCCATTTTCTCCACGACGAAGGTCGCGGCCGGGACGAAGCTTGCGTCTGGCGGCTTCTACGTGCTCGGCCTATCCAACTCCGGGCTGGCGGTGCCCGCGCGCGCGGGTAATTCCACCATCTACGTCAGGAGCACGGCGGGCATGACGGCTGGCGATTCGATCAGCATCGACATCGGTGCCTACGCGGAGACCCGCAAGATCGCAAGCATCGGGACCGCGGCCAGCAACAGTACGACGCTGTGGCAACCCCTCCCCGACGGGCCAATTCTCACGGTCCCTGCCGGCTCAACCAGCGTGCCCGTCACCAGCGTGTCCGGCTTCGCCGTCGGCGAGAAGATTGCCCTCGGCTACGGCGGCTCCTATCCCTCCGTCGCAGGCTCCACAGAGCGTTACGAGGTGGCCACGGTTACCGCGGTCGGTAAGCAGGGTACGCAAGCCTACCTCGGCGCGGACGCACTCGCCGGCTCAACCAACATCAAGGTGACGAATGTCGCCAACATCTCAGCCGGTGACAAGATCAGGTTGGACATCGACAGCGTCGGCCATGGCATCGAGACCGTCACGGTTACGCATGTCGGCACGCCCTCGAACCGGGGGGCGGTAGCTCCAGGCACGGGCCTCGAACTGGCTGCCCCGCTGAAGTTCAACCATGCAGCGAACCTGCCGTTCAGCGATCGAGGAACGGGGATCAGCTTCCAGCCTGCACTGGCCTTTGCCCATTTGAGCAACGAGCCCGTGCAGGCGCTTGGCACCGGCATCACGCTCGACAGCCCACTGGTTCGCGAACACGCGATCAACGCCGTGGTACACGACGCGAACGTCACCACCGCGGGCTATCAAGGGACGGAGGCGCCCAGCCAGTGGTTCGGAGGTCCCGCCCTCTCTCCCGCCGCCGGCAACATGGTGCTGCGTAACGCAGCTGGTCTGGTCGTCGACAGCCTCAACTACGGGCTCCTCGTCGACCCGTGGGCCGGCGAGGGTTACCAGTCAACCTCCGGATCAGGGCAGAGCGGCTGCCGCGTGACTGCGCCCGGCCCCGGCAGGAGCGCGGGCCGCTACCCGGACGGCATGGATACGGACAGCAACTGCACCGATTTCCTGACGCAGACAGCATCCACTCTGGCTGCTGCCGTCGCCGCCGGCGCAACCAATATCAAAGTCGCCAGCGTGGCAGACTTCGACGCCGGTCAGACCATCATGATCGACACGGGAGCCAACCCCGAGACCGCCGTCATTGCGACGGTTGGCACGGCAGGCGCCAGTACGCTGGACACCGCTGCCGATGTGGGCGCAACCGTTATCCCCGTCGCCAACGCGATGGGCTTCAGCGTCGGCCAGACCATCACCATCGACACGGGCGCAAACTCTGAGACCGCGTTGGTTGCCGTCGCCGCCAGGAGAGGGGTCAGCACAATCACCGTTGCTGCTCCGCTCAAGTCCGCGCACGTGGCCGGGGCACAGGTCTGCGGCAGCGGCATCACACTCACCACGGCATTGACCCAGGCGCATGCCAGCGGGGCACAGATCGCCGGCAGCGTTCCCCCCACGCCCGGTGCGCCCAACCAGTACTACAGGCGACGTCCTTGAGGTCACCTGTGAGACTGAACGAAACAACTTTAGCTCGATCCGTTCCAGGCTACGCCGTGATGTCGATGGCTGCCCGCGCCCAACTGATTTTCGGTGTTTGAGCGCTCGCAGGGGTACACAGTACTACAAAAAGAACCTACTCAATCGAGCGCGCTAATCTGGGCCAACCTGCACTTTCATCGCCGAGGAGACTCCCATTGACCGGTTTTGGCGGAGTTGAAGATGGCCTCGATGACTGCCATATTATGGACGGCGTCTTCGATGGGAACGGGGACTTCCGTGTCTTCCAGGACAGCTTTTGAGAAGGCGTCGGCCTGCAGGGTGTACTGATCGCAGACGGGAAAGGTCTCCGTGGTGATACCACTGCCGGAGAGGTCACTCCCATCGTCGATAAATAAGCGCGTGAGGCGGTCGGGAGGCGCGTTGAAGGGGATTTCAATCTCGATGCGCCCACGAGTGCCGAAAAATTGGATGCGCTGGTAGGGGACCAACTGCGTGCTGCAAGTGAAGATGGCCTGTCCACCGGGAAAGTCGAGAATCGCCGAGGTGAGCCGGTCGGTATGCATTGCGGGATCGCGGTCGATGAGCGAGACGACTCGCGTGGGCTCTCCTGCAAACGCATAGCGGGATGCGTGGATGAGATAGCAGCCGATGTCCATCAGCGCACCACCACCGAAATCGATCAGATTACGGATGTTGGCCGGGTTGATATTGAAGTAGCTGAAAATTCCAGCGATGGAACGAAGCTCTCCGATGCGGCCCTCGTCAAGCAACTGGCGCAGGCGAAGCCACTGGGGATGACAGTCGACCATAAAAGCCTCGCCGATCTTGACTCCCGTGCGTGTGCGAACGCCAAGAAGAGTTTTGGCCTCAGCGACGTTCAGACTCAGCGGCTTCTCACAGAGAACGTGCTTGCCCGCTTCCGCGGCCTTGATCGTCCAGGGAACATGAAGATGATTGGGAAGCGGATTGTAGATCGCGTCGACATTAGGATCGGCCAGTAGTTCCTCGTACGATCCATACGCCGTGGGAATGCCAAGCGCCGTCGCGGCGTCCCGGGCCTTTGCAAGATCGCGCGATGCGATTGCGGTCAGAGTAGTGAATTGGCCCTTCTGCATCGCGGGAAGGACTTTCTTGAGGCCGATATTGGCGGTGCTGAGAATTCCCCAGCGAAGTTTGTTGGTCATGATGAATATGATACGGGCACTACTCAAAAGGTGTAAGCGGTGATCGATCCAGCTTCCGGTTGAGTTTGGCTGGGATCACGATTACAGCCGGTTACCGGACAGTCAGCAACTCCGTCTCGTACGGCTTAAGGTCGAGCTTCACCATGACCGCGCCTTTGCCCGCCGTCGATGTTACGGGAGCGACCGTCCCGGTCGCAGGGTCCCATGCCTCCACCCTTTTTCCGGCGGTCTTCAGCGTCACCGTGTGAGAGCTGGCCTGGGCGCCTTCGTTGAAGAACAGATAAACGTCGGCATCCTTCAGCCGGCGGGTGTTCACCTTCAGCGCGGCGTCCGGAGCATCGAGCGCCACTTCGCGCGTTCCAATAACTCTGTTGAGCGCCATCTCGATCGCCGCCGGAACCACCTGCTTTGCGTTAGACGCGTCGACTGTGCGAGCGCTTGGGGAAGGTGGAAGCTGCGCCGAGGTCTCCACTACTGCCCATGCGAAGTCTGCCGGTGTCGCCGCGTGAGAATCCATAATCGACTTGCCCGAGATCAGTGACGGCGTCCGGCCAAGGAAGAGGACCTTGCCGCCGCCCTTCACCAGCGCCTTCAGCCGGTCCAGTTCCACCTGGGATAGAACATCCGCGTACGGAATAACAACCGTCCGATACTGGTTACCGCTCATGGTTTCGAGGGTCCCCGGCCCAGGCTTCAGATCTTCGGCCAGAGCGCTGATATTTATGATGTCGAAATCGATCTGCCGCTCGGACAGCAATCGCTCTGTCGCGACAAACGCGGAGTCGGCAGCCGAGTCGTCCAGCCACATCGAACTCGTAGGAATATACAACGCAACCTGTGCCGCCGGACGCCCCATGCTCATCACATAGCCGAGGCGGTGAACGTAGTCCATCAGCGCGGGCCATGCGGGATCGCGCATCAACTCCGAAGGACCGTTACGCGGACGCGGCGGCGCTGCCAGCGGAGTCGCGCCCCCCACAGTCGCAGCCGTTGCAGTGGGAGGCCTGGAGCGGGCGGGTTCAGGGGGCGCCCCGGCGGGACGTGTTGCCGAGTACATCATGGTCTCGATCAAGTTAATCCCGCGCACCATCTGCTCGTTCAGAATGTAACGCGCCTGGGTAACGTCAGGCGCAGGCTGCATAGCGGCAAAACTCTCGGTAAACGATCGCGGATGGCCATAGATGTGCGCCGCGCTGGAGGCGAGCCGCGGATAATCCGAGACTGTATCGGTTCCTACCTGGTGCTGGATGACATCGATTCCCGGCACCTGCATGTACTGCATAGCGCGTTCGAAGTCGCCCGTACAGCGAACCAGCGTCATCTCTCTCTCTTCATTGTCCAAATGCACCTGGTACTCCACGCCATGCGCGGCAGCCCACAGTCCTAGCGGCTTGAAGAATCCATCGCGAAACATCTGCGAGTAGATGTCGTAGTAGTCCGCCTTGGCGCGCTTTTCAGCATCGGTGAACGGGGGTGCTGCAGGGGGCGGCGTGGCCGGTTGCCCGCCAAACCCGCGTTGCTGGGGCTCCGACATCACCAACACACCCAGGTAGGGCCGAACGTCGTAGCCTTTTTCCTGCTGGAAGGTATCGAAGAACTTTGGCGTCCACGGCAACCCTGGAATCGTATAGGCCGGCTCGTCGCCACGAAAGCCAATGATGGTATTGCCAAACAATTCCGGCATGGCATTGTAGTAGCCCTGGTGGTTGAACCCTATGTATGCTGCCGTCGCCATCGGATCCATGTAGTCCTCCAGCGCACCTGTGAAAGGCGAAGACGGGTGCCCGCTGCGGTAGATATGCTCCACCACATATACGGTCCAGTCGCCGCCTGCTGGGGCCGTCCAGGCAATCATGCCGCCCGTCACTGCAAGCGACATGTGCTCGCCTGTGGCCCTGACCGCGACACCCGACACGGCATTGGGACTAACGGACTGGTTGAGTGTAGCTCCCGCCTTCACCGCAATACCTGGCGTGAGGCTGAGCCCCTGCATGGTTAAATCAGGCTTCTGCTTGGCCATCATGCCGCCGTCAAACCCGCCGGGATAGCCGATGTCGTCGACAATCCAGATCTTCATGTCTCGCTTCTTGGCCTCTTCTGCGAATTGCTTGAAGAAGGCGAAGTACTCAGGCGTCAGGTAGGCCGTTGTCATGCCGCCGCCGGCCTGCGCCGTCACTGCATGAAAACCGAGGCTCTTCGCGGTGTCGAGGTCGATGGCCAGGCTTTCGATGGTCACAGGGCCATTCAGTCCGAAGTAAGGCTCAGGCCCGTACTCCGGCGGAGGGTTCTTCCAGGCGATCGCGACTTCGGCCGTAGTGGGCATCTGCATCTTCTGCCAGGGGCCCTGGGCGACGGTCGACTGCGCGAAGCAGGGTTGAGTGAACAGGGCCAACCCACATACAACCAATATGGATACACATAAGGCGATGGTGGTCCATGGGTCGACCGCGCGGCGATTCTCGCGCTCCATTGTGGTTACAAATTGATTGCTCATCGGTAGCTCCCCATGGTGATACACGGCTGCGGAATTATTTGCTTGCAGTGGGTGATAGAGTGACCTGGGCTTCCTGCGAGAGGCCGTCGGTGATGGTGACTGGGCTGGAGTCGAAGGTGATGGTCGCGGGTTTGAGACCATCGCGCGTGGCTGTGACCTTGATGGTGCCCGGCGTGAGGGTGGTGCGCATGGCGACGCGGTTGATGCCGTCCTCGGTGTTGAGATAGAGGTTGTAGGTGGTGTTGATCTTGCCTGAGTTATAGCCACCGAGCCAGATGGCGGGAGCCGGGGCGGTGGCAGGCGCGTTTGGCGAACTCCAGGAGAAGTCGACGCGCGCGTCGTCGGTCGGGCAACGCTGGCCCTTGGCGTCGACCACTTCAAAGTCGATCAAGGCTATATCTTCGCCATCTGCGCGCGTGCCGCCGGGCGCGTTATGCAGGGTCAGTTTGATGGCGGCAGGAGGGCCTGCGGTGGTCAACTGGTAGGTTGCCGCCACGGTTTTGCCGTTGTATCCGACAGCCTTGATGGTGCCAGGCTCAAAGGCAATATTAGGGAAGGTGTAGAGGTAGCCGCTATCGGGCGTCGTGAGCTTGCCCTTGGATTTGCCGTTCACAAACAGCTCCACGCTGTCCACATTGTTGGCAACCACATAAATCGTCTTTACCGTGGGACTGCCGCTGGGCTGCGTGGCAGGGTACGACCAATGTCCGATGATGTGGATGTCGGGTTTCTCGTTCTGCATCACCTGCTCCACGTAGTAGGCTTCCTTGGGCAGGCGCATGGCATCCGTCTTGCCGCTGACGCGGGAGACTTCGCTGGAATCCTGGCGGCCGTCGGCGTCCTCGTCCGTGAAGTAGATGGAGGCGTAGGCTGCGAATTTCGCGTGTGCCGGGTCGGTGTTGGAGATGCGGTTGGAGTAGAAGTTCCAGTAGCGCTTGACCTGCGCGACGGCGAAGGTCTCCGAGTTGTAGTTCCAGGTGTCGCTGGGTCCCTTTTTAAAGCCATAGTAGGGAGGGGAGAAGTCGTCCCAGAATCGGCGCGCGCCCTCATCGCGGAAGTCCTCGGTCTCGATCAGCGGCTCCCTGTCGCGGACCTTGTCGTTGTAAGGTCCACCCAGCATGGTGCCTGACCACTCGGCTGCGGCCACCGCTTCCGGCTGTGTGAGAGACCGGCAGCCCATGAACCGGCCGCCGTTGGGGTCGAATTCCTTGCGCAGGGCCACCATCTCCTGCATCTGCGGCCCGGTGACTCCTGTGTTGCCCGCCTCCCACATCAGGATGCTGGGGCTGTTGCGCAGGTATATGATGCTGTCACGCATCACCTCCACGCGCTGCTCCCACTGCCGTCCCTGTGCATCCTCTTCCTTGTCGGCGGCCGGCGCAATCTCGACGATGCCGAAGCGATCGTAGGATTCCACATCTTCCTTCTGCGGTGTCACATGCATCCAGCGCATGTAGTTGGCGTGGTCATCTCGAATCATTTGCGCGGTGAAATCATGCATCCACTCCGGATAGCCAACGCCGACGGCGGCCCACTCATCTGCGGAGCGCTCAGCGAAGCCTTTAAGATAGACAAATTTGTCGTTGATATAAACGCCGCCCGTGCCCGCGCCGCCTTTGAACTCCACCTTACGGAATCCGGTGGTGATCTTGGTGACGTCGACCACCTTGCCACCAACCGTCAGCATCGTGTACACGTCGTACAGATACGGATCGTCCGGGCTCCAGAAGCGCGCTCCGGTCAACGGGCCGGAGGCTGTGAGAACGGTCTTGACGCCGGCCAGCATATCGACGCCTTTGCCTGTGTAGGTGGCGCGCACCACGCCGTCCTTGTCCACCACCGTGGCCGAGAGGGTGACGTTGGTGCTGGGAACCTGCCGATTGGCGGTGGCGTTGTGGACCTGCGATTCGATGTTGACTGTGCAGCTATGGCCTGAAATGTTGTAGTCGGTGCAGTAGATGTAAGTGCCCGTAGTGCCCAGCCCATAATAGATCGGCAGTGTCTGGTAGACGGTGCCCGTGACATGCAGCCATACGCGACGGTTGATGCCGCCGAAGTCGGGGTTGAAGTCGTTGGCGTTCCATCGGAAGGCAACGCCCGTGGCGCGTTCCTTGTAGCTCAAATTCTGCGCAGCCGGTCCGCTCTGGTACTTCTGCGACTCGCGGTTGTCGATCCGCACGGCAATCACATTGTCCTGGTCGCCAAAGTGCAGGCCGGAGGTGATGTCGAGGCCGTATGCGGTGACTCCGTTCTCATACAAACCGAACGGCAAGCCATTCAGATAAATATCTCCAGCCTGGCGCATGCCCTCGAATTCGAGGAAGACTCTGCTGGTCCCAAAGTCCGCGGCAGGCAGTTTGAAGTGCTTGCGGTACCACACCACGCCCGTGAACTTGCCGTGATCGCCTAAGCTGTGGTCGATGATGCTGCGGAACGAGTCGACATCGTTGAAGGTATGCGGAGTGCTGACCGTCTGCCACTGCGAGTCGTCGAAGGAGACAACCTCGGCACCGGGGACATCCTGGCGGATGAACTTCCAGTCGGCGTTGAAGTTGTAGGTTATGCGCGGTGTTGTGGGCGGCACGAACTTTGCATCCGCCGACCAAAGCGGAAGCGTGGACGCAAGAAGGACGGTGGCGACGAGGGGCAGAAGGGCATTTGGCTTCATGGCGGGAAAGTGTATCTGGATTGGTGGATGGCTGGCAAACGGAGAGGAGATGGGTATAGGTGCCGGCGCGGTTTCCTGTTGGCTGTACAGTTTTCGTGGCAACATATCTCGAACCCTGCAATCCTGCCGGGGCGAGGCAGAAGTGCAGGGTTCGAGTTAGAGCGGGACTGCTCAGGAACACTGGCCATTACAGCGATCGATGTGGCCTGATTGCCTTGCTCGCTTTACGCACGAGGGACCTTCGAGACGAGATCCGCTTATAGCGGCCCCAGACCAGGGTCTCTGGGTGCGGCTGGGGCATTCGCGCCTGGGGCTGCACCTGGTGCACCGCCTGGAGCACCCGGAGCACCTGCGGGGCGAGGTCCGCGTCCGTTTCCGCTGGTAAATAGCTCGGCCATATTGAGCGAGTCGAGGGTGTCGGGATGGGCCGGATCGAAGTCCTTGAAACCGTCCACGATGTAGTTGGCCAGGTCGAGCTTATTCTGCTTGATGCCCATCACAATGCACTTGGCAAACTCGTAGCCGCCGTAGGCGGTGGAGTGGGTGCCATCGGCCAGGATCTTGGGAGCGTCCGCACCCGCCGATACATAAAACGTGTCGCTCATGCTGTAGAGGTCGATGAACGGTACGTGCTCCTCCTCGGCCACCTCCTTCATCGCCTGCGGATAACCTCCATGGCCATGGGTGGGAGCGCCGGTTCCGCGTGCACCGCGGTCCATCGCCGTCACCAGCACGGGGGTTGCGCCGCGCAAACGGGTCTCGGCGATATACACCTTCAGATATGCCTTGTAGGTGGTCTCCGCCTCAACATAAGTCTGCGGCCATGCTGCCTTGGAGTCGTTGTGGATGAATTGGATGAAAAGGTAATCGCCCTTTTTCATCTGGCTCAGCATCTTGTCCAGGCGCAGAGCATTCATGAACGACTTCATCGTCTCGCCGGACTGCCCATTGTTGGCAACTGCAACGCCCGGCTTGAAGAAGACAGACAGCATCTGTCCCCAACTCACATCGCCGCCGCCATCGCGGTCGGTAATGGTGGAGTCTCCCGCGAGAAATATGGTCGGCGCGGTCGGCGCGGAGACAATCTCAATGGAACGCAGCGCAGCGTGCGGACTCACAACTTCGACGGTCAGTTTGTTGTCCCAATCGCGCGAACTGCTGGGGTCGAACTGGTCCATCGTCACCTCTTCGCGCCCCGTCGCGTTGTTGGGCAGTTTGGGCAGGTGAGGCGTGCGGACGTTGGTGGTAAAGGTGCGTTCAACCACCTGGCCCGCGGGGACCTGGACACGCATGTCCATCAGCCGGCCCGACTCCGCCTTGAGTGTGGTCGTGGTCGCCATGGTGGAGTCGCCAAAGGTCACAATCACGTTGTAGTTGCCCTCGGCAACTTTGGCCGAGAACAGAAACGGCTTCTCGCTGGTGGTGGTATTGCCTTTGTCGCCGATGGAGACCTGCGCTCCCGGCTCATAGCCGTAGCCTGGATCGTCAGCGTAGACGGCTGTGGGCGCAACGCGCGTGTATCCAGGCTTGGCGGGGCCGGCACTGAAGTCAAATTTCAGATCGATGGGAGCAGACAGAGGCTGCATCAGCGATGGAGTCCTCGGTGCTGGCCGTGGTCCTGCCAGCGGCGCTGCGGGTGGCGCGCCCTGCGCAGCGGCCAGGAACGACAAGGTCGAGCAGACCAGAGCAGTGGAGCAGAGGAGAGAGATTCGGCGGATGGTATTCATGAGTGGAATTGCCTTTCGGATCGATCGCTGACAGGAGTTTCGCCACGACGGCGGGCCGGCTGAGGGACGTTGCGACAGTGTACATATTCGACGGGTTGCCCGGCCAATAAGTTTAGAGGATTTTCAAAACCGTTGCCTTGGAAGGCCGCGGAATCGCGAATGCGGTACAGTCTTCAGGGAGGCGCATGGCTGAACGGATTCGTATCGGAATCGATCTGGGCGGCACCAAGATCGAGGGACTCGCGCTGGACGGACTTGGCGCGGAGATAGCCCGGCTGCGCATCGCAACGCCGCAACACGACTACGCGGCCACGGTGCAGGCGATTGCAGAGGTGGTGCGAGAGCTGGAGAGGCGCATCGACGATTGCGAAGCGGCCTCGGTCGGCGTGGGAATCCCGGGGACCGTTGTGCGCGCCACTGGCCTGGTGAAGAATGCAAACTCGACATGGCTGAACGGCCAGCCGCTGGAGCATGATCTCTGCTTCGCACTTGGACGTCCGGTCCGCTGCGCCAACGACGCCAACTGCCTCGCAGTCTCCGAGGCGACCGACGGCGCGGCGGCAGGCGCGGAGCTGGTCTTCGCGGTGATTCTGGGTACAGGCTGCGGCGGAGGCATCAGCTTCCGCGGAGAGGTTCGCGTCGGGCCGAACGGCGTATCGGGCGAGTGGGGACACAATCCCCTCGCTTGGGCCACGCCCGATGAGTTGCCCGGCCCGCTCTGCTTCTGCGGACAGCGCGGCTGTCTTGAGACCTGGATCTCCGGCACCGGGCTTGCGCGCGACCATCAGCGAGTAACTGGCAAACAGCTCAGCGGGCCGGAGATTGTCTCAGCGGCAGAGACCGGCGACGCGACGGCTGAGGCCAGCATCACTCGGCTGGAAGATCGCATTGGGCGCGCGCTGGCTTCAGTGGTGAATCTTCTCGACCCGGACGTGATTGTGATCGGTGGCGGGCTATCCAAACTCGACCGCCTCTACGCGCATCTGCCCACGCTGATTGCGCGTCATCTGTTTGGCGGCGGGGAGCTGGCAACTCCGGTTCTGAAGGCGAAGCACGGCGATGCGAGCGGGGTTCGCGGAGCAGCCTGGCTGTGGCCCGCATAGGGTTCACGGCCTGCGTGCAAGGGCGATGCGTGGAATCTGCTGCAGATCATCCTCAAAGCGAAGTTCCTTCCATTCGCTCAATAGCACCGCAACCGCCTCCTTCTGGCCATGGCCAATCTCGAGGGCAAGCAGGCCGTTGGGCTGCAGCGCGGCTCGTGCCTGCGGGATGAGGCGGCGATAGACGTCAAGTCCATCCACACCGGCGAAGATTGCGGCGGCTGGTTCGTAGTCGCGCACCTGCGGATGCAGGCTCGCGCGGTCTGGGCTAGGGACGTAGGGCGGGTTAGAGACGACGGCATCGAATCTGGATTCAGCGTCCGGTAGCCCATCCAGCAGATCGGATTCGATGAATTGAATGCAGTCCCCGAGCGTATGGCGTGCGGCGTTGGCGGCGGCCACCTCTAGCGCGGCAGCCGAGAGATCGACGGCGGTAATTCGCGCACTGGGCAGATTGCGGGCCAGCGCGATGGCAATTGCCCCCGATCCGGTGCCGACGTCCAGAATGCGCAACGCGGATTGCACTCCTGCCTGCTTCACTTCCGCCAGTACAGCCTCCACCAGCAGTTCGGTCTCGGGGCGTGGGATCAGGACGGCAGGCGTAACCCGCAACACCAGCCCATAAAACTCCTGGTCGCCGGTAATGTACTGGATGGGCTCATTGGCGAGTCGGCGCAGAACCAGCGCTTCGTAGGCGGACTGCTGATCCGGCGTAAGCACTCGCCCGGGATCGGCGAGCAATGCTGCGTGTGAGATTCCCAGCGCGTGGCGAAGCAGATACGCAGCGTCGCGAGCGGCGTCCTCGCAAAGATGCGGGTTCGCCTCGAGCTGGCGGGTAGCGCTCGACAGCGCTTCGTGGAGGGTCATAAATACAGCGTAGCGGTCAGTTGGCCTGCATGATGCGCAGGATGTTGCCGTCGGGATCGGTGACACTGATCATTTCTACGCTGCGCGTCCTTCCATTGGCGTCGGTTGTGGCGGAACTTGCTCGCTTGAATGCAACCTGTTGCCGGGTAAGCTGCGCGGCGGACTTGTCCAGATTCGGGGTGGTAAGAACGATGCTGCCATTCGTGCCGAGTTCCGCGGCAGGGACGATCTCGACCTGCTGGCCCGTTTTGCCGGGCAGGGTCAGCAGCATCGGATTGCCCTTCGATGCAGTAAAGCCGAGCTTGGTCAGGTAGTAGTCGCGCGCGGCGGCCGGGTCCTGCATAGCCAGCACGACGACGGTCATCTTGTCAGCTACGCGATCGGGACTCAGGTGCTGCCCAAAGTCCAGCGTGTGCTTGGAGCCAGGCATGTACTGGGTGTACTCGATGTTCTGCGCGGACGTTGCCTGTTGCGGCCCTCGCATCGTGAACAGCAGATTACCCGCGGCAGCCGTATTCACAGGGCTGGGGGTGAGGCCTTCGGCCACGTAAAAATCGTGGAGTGCATGAAGATCGGCGCCCTCGAAGCAAAGATGCATAAAGGCGGACGTGCTCGGCGTTGGAGGCCGTGCCGGAGGCTGTGCGGCAGCTGGCGCAGTGCCTGGCGCGGAGCCGGGGGCGGGAGTTCGCGGGGGACCCGCCGGTCCAGCCGGGTACAGCTCGATGTACTGCGTTTCGTTCAGCTTCAGGAAGGACTGGGTGGTAACGTCGCCACGGGTCCAGGCGAAGGCCTGCTGGTAGCCCAGCTTGTTGTAGAAGGCGAGCGAGTCGGCGATGCTCTGCACCCGGATGGCGATGTGGGCGATGCCATTCATCGGTGGAGTCTGGGTTGGGGCGGCTGCGGTGGACGCTGCGGCGGGCGTTGCTGCAGGCATCGTCTGGGCCGTGGCGCAAGTTGTGAGACCCGCGGCAAGAGCGACGAATGCGATGCGCTGGAGCGCGGCGTGGGCGAATCTAAGCTTCGGTTGGGTCATCTTCCGTTCCTCTCGCTACTGGTTTGGCGGATTCTTCCTGGCTAGATGATTCTCTACGCCCGGAGCAGTATTGCCAAGTCGGACGATGCGTGCCGCCAAATTAGCCCGCTATCCTGAGAATTGGGGACTGGCTGTTCTATTGCATCCCTTCTGCGCCTAGCGTTCCTGGTATCGACGCGAAACGCACATCGCACTGTGGCTGATATGATGGCTATGAATGACGACCAAGGTACAGATGCCCGTGGCGGATGCTGACAAGACGGACAGAAGAGACGCTACCTCGAGTGGCGTGTCTCCGGCGTTGGTGCTGGTGGCGGGTTGGCTGGTTCCGGGTGCTGGACATGCCCTGCTGGGCAAGTGGGTTCGCGCCGCGCTGCTGATGGCTTCGATCGTGGGTATGTTTGCCATCGGAATCGCTCTCGCAGGCAAGGTTTACACCTTCAACACAGGCGAGCCGCTCGACATGCTTGGCTTTGCCGGCGATCTCGGGTCCGGCTTGCTCTATCTCCTGGCGCGCCTTCTGGGCTGGGGACAGGCGCCCGTCCTAGTGGCCGTTGCCGACTATGGAACCAAGTTCATTGTGGTGGCCGGATTGCTGAACATCATTGCAGCCGTGGACGCGCATTCGCTGGCTAGCGGGAGGAAGCAATCGTGAGCCTTTCGCACTTCAGCGCCGTGTTGCTGTTTTCGCTCTTTACCTCCATTGTCTTCGGCATCACGCAGCGCGCCGAGCCGAAGACAATGGTGCGCTTCGGCGCGCTCTGCTTTGCGCTGTTCGTCGTCGGCACGGTGGCTGCGAGTTGGGTCATGTGGTTGATCAAGCCTTAAGACTTACCAGAGCGCATAGTCGCCGCGCGCGATGACCCACAGTGCGAGCAAGAGGTTGGCCGTTGCATGGGCAACCACGGCATCGCCCAACCGGCCGCGCAGCTTCGCAACCACGGCGAAGACCACCCCGGCCAGCACGCCAGCCAGCCACATTCTGCCGTGCAGTATGCCGAATGCCAGGGAACTGGCGACCACCGCAAACAGACTTAAGCTGGCGAAGGGAATGCTCTCCACATCCGCCGACATAAACCGGCGAGCGATGTAGCCGCGAAAGGCAAGCTCTTCGGCCAGCGGGACCGTGACGACGGCGGCAAGTGTCCGCAGCGCGATCCATAGGGCTCGCTCACTGCTGCTCAGCCGAGTCAGTCCCGCCGCAACACTGGTCAGCACCACTCCACTGCCAACCGCATCCCTGCCAGCCACATCCTGGCCCACCCATTGGTCTATCGCAATCCAGAACGCAAAGACCAATAAGCCCGCCGCCGGCCCCATCCAGCTGAATCGCCAATCCATTTGCAGATACTTGCGGCGGTAGAGGAAAAATACCGCGAGTGCTGCAACCAGACGAAGCGGGTAAAGCCATTCAAAACCGTCCGAGGCCGCCTGGGCCAGTATTCCCGTGGCAAGGATTGCAAGCCACGGCAGCAGGTAGATCGCGGCAATATTGACGCTGGCGCTGGCGGCTTGCGGATGAGCAGACGGATGTGTCGCTAAGGCGGGGGAAGAGCGTCGAAACCAGGAGACATTATTGACCGTGATCAGGAAGCCCAGTCCGACGCAACTGAATAAAATCCATCCAGCCTGGGTGTGGAAGCCTCCCAGCGCCACCGCCGCATACCCCGAATTTCCAATTGCGATCAGTGCGGCAATCCGCACCATATTCAGCAGCCAACTGAGGTAGAGTGCGACCGGCACCAGCAGCAACGCCCGGCGAAGCCGCAACTCGCGCCGCATGAACAGCAGCCAACCCACCGTCAGGCTCAACATCAGGGCCAATCCCTCGACCCCGGAACACTGGTCCGCAACCACCACGGAAAAGGTGTTCGTGCCAATCATGAAGCGCCCGGGATCGCGGAATACATTAGGGTAGATGAAGCCCAGCAACAAAGTCACACCGTGAAACGTAGCAACCTGCATGCGATGTCCAAGCCATGAATGCGGACGGTCCCACGCCAGTATTAGCAGGCTGCGCACGGACATCATCAGCAAGTCGCATATCGCCGCCAGGCCCCATGCGTTACCCAGACTCCGCAGCAGAAGGAACGGTTTGGGCAGATGAATCAGGGCCCCGCCAAGCGTGACGGGCAAAACCAACAGCGACCCGTACCACACAACCATCGCCCCATGTTCCAGGGCCGTACCCGGGACCGCAGTGTTCGTGAGGTAATAATCGGTCTCGACAAACGCGGCCAAAGCACAGGCGTGCAGCACAACCCAGCCCTTGTGCAGCGGAGAAACGCTCCAAGGGAGGGCCTTCAGTTTGTCTCGCCCGAAAAATAGCAGCGCCACACAGAAGAAAATGATCGAGGTGGTAACGGTCCGCGCCTGCAGCCAGCGAAAGGGCAACGGGGCAAGGGTGACAGGCTGCCCCAAATCCGTGAATCCGCTTTGTCCCTGCAACCAGGCATGGGGCAGCGCAGTGGCCATGACGCATTCGATCATCAGAATGCATGCTGTCCACCAGCAGCGCTGGTAAATCGAGTTGCCGAGGATTCTCGACCACCCGCCCCGCGCGATGATGGAACCCTTATCCGGCAAAAATTTGATGTTCCTACGCAAAACAGTTGACTCTGATCAGCGCCTGATGCGCCCCCGAATCACCAGGATGGCGCCGCTCAGAAACGCCAGCGCTCCCATTCCCATCGCAGGGTCAATTTCAGGCGCACCTCCGCCGCCGCCATCTGGGATCCCGGCGTAAGCGGCATGTGTGGCGATCAAAGTGATCACCAGGACCGCCAAAAATTGGCGGAAGAACTTCATAGGCTAATACTCCACCTTCATTTATATCATAAATATATGCAAGAAAACACCTATCGCCGGCTGCGGCCTAAAGGCGCATCGTTTCAAGACATTAGGGTCTTCCCTGTTCTGTCCTATAGGGGCCCCGATTTTCGCACTTCTGATGGGAACCCGGCCGGCTCCAATAGGGCCTGCTAACCCCTCGCCAGGGGAGGGGTGGAAGAGCCGTTCAGGGATAATAGCAAGAACAGCACCCGCTGGGTAGAGGTGATTTTCCCCCGTCAGCCACACTCATGCTCAAGGCAGCCGAATAACAAGCGGACGCCACACTGACTATCGCTATCTTCAGGGGTTGGAGTAGGAGGAGCGGGTGGAAGAGGCGACTTGGGGAGATTTGGGGGCGAAGTAGCTGTCGTCCCACAGCGCACGGTAGAGGTGGCCCGTGACCTCGGCGGCTTTGGGGCCGAACGTAGGACGGCCGCCTTCAAGGAATACTACCGTGACAATACGCCCGTTGGGCGTATCGGCGTAGGAGGCAAACCATCCCAGGCGGGTGCCATTGTTGGAGCAGGTGCCGGTTTTGCCGAGCACGGGGAACTCGCGGAAGTTGGCGCGCAGCGAGCGGGCTGTACCGTAATCGACGGCGCCCTCCAGGCCGTCGCGCATCTCCGGGATGAGCGAAGAGATGTTGAGGGTGCGCTTGACTTTGGGTACGAAGGAGGCAATCTCCGCGGTCGACTGCGGGTGCTGCAGGTAGTAGAGCGTACCACCATTGGCGATGGCCGACACCAGCGCGCCCAGTTGGAGCGGGGTCATGGAGATGCTCTCGCCAAAGGAGCACATGCGGCCCACACCACCCTGCGCGGCTGGAAGTTCGGTGTCGGGATAGACTCCGAGCTGTTCACCGGGGATGTTGTAGCCGGCAAGCTCACCCAGGCCGAACTTGTTGGCGTAATACTTCACGCGCTCGAAGCCCATCTTGCGGCCCAGAGTCTCGAAGTAGGGATTCACGGAGTGTGCCAGCGCCGGGGTGAGAGTCAGGGAGTAGTGACCACCCAGGTTCACCGGCGTGTCCCGCGTGATGAGGCCTTCGTCGAGTGCAGCCAGGGTGACAGCGAGCTTAATCGTGGAGCAGGGCTCAGCCCCGCTCGAGAGCGCGAGCTTCTGGTTAACCATGGCGAGGATGCGCCCGTTGGAGGGATCGATGGCCAGCGCCGTCCCGTTCAGGTTGCCCAGCGCCTGGATGGCAGCTTGGCGGACGACAGGATCTTCGCCTGCGGTGGAATCGCCCAGGGTGGCATCGTCCGTGAAGGAGCTGGCAGTAAAGCGCTCCACCAGGCGATGGCGGAGGCGGCCAATTGCCTGAAGAGTGCGCTTTCCGATAGTGGGACTGCGCCGGGCAGCAGCGGTGGTTGGCTTCACTACGGTGTTCGAAGCGCGGGCAGGCGAAGCTGTAGTCGAGACCCTGGCGGAGGTCTGCTTAGTCGCACGGGAACTTGGCGCAATCGTCTTTGAAGAAGTTTTGGACGCCGTGGTTCTGGATGCAGCGGCTCTGGATACGGCGGCTCTTGACGTCGTGGTTCTGGATGCGGCGGTTCTGGATGGGGCGGTTCTGGACGGGGTGGTTCTGGACGGGGTGGATTTGTGTGCCGCAGTCTTGGACACCGTGGCCTTATGCACCGCCGCTTTCTTTTTCACGGTCTTCGATGTCCCGGTTTTTGCCGAGGCAGATGTGCTCGGAGGCGTCGGATTTGCTTGCGAGAATGCCATCGGGAGCAGCGTAACGCTCAACATCGCGAGTGCGAGGCAGGCCATGATTGGTGTGCTGCGCTGGTAGTTCAGGGCCATCTGTAAGCTTCTCCGAGGTTGGTTCGGGCGTCTGCTTGGTACGTTGATCCGAACATCACTTGCAAGGCAATTGTCTTGCCTGATCTATCGGCTATTCTTGCAATTCTCTTGCTTCTTCTTCAAACCCGCCGCGGTGAAAAAAGTTCACCTGGCGGCTGTAAAGCGACCGCTTGGTGCAGCCCCACTAGACGCATTCGATTCCACATATCCACCACCTGGCTATAGCTCGGAGGTGCTATACCAGGCTTGCAAGTGCTGGCCCCACGTACTCTTAACCTGCACTCTCTATTCTACGGGAGTTCCGCATCCGCCGGATGCACCGACCTCGAGAAGTTGAGATTGATGCCCGGCGAATCTTCCGCTTGTGGCTAGTGGCTGCGGCGGAGAAACGCCGGAATATCAAGTTCATCCGCCTCTACAGGCTCCACGGAGGAGGGGCTTGCGCCGGCAAAGAGGCAGGCCTCGCTCGCGGGCTCCTCGGGATCGTACTCCGGCACCGAGGGTCGCGACTGGGCGCGCTGGATGGGGCCGTCAAAGCAGCAGTCTTCACACAGTTCGGGCTCGGCCAGGTTCGGATCAGATGGATCGGGCTCGACCGCGGGCCGCAGGCGGACGCTGGGGGCGCGGAAGAAATCGTCGTCGAAGACGGACGCGGACACGGGAACCAACTCCGGCTCGTAGGGCGAACTGGTGTGGGATTGCCCACCTTCGAATCCCGATTCCGCTCGATCATCGTCGGCCTCGTACGCCCAGTTCATCGCCGGGCTTGACCCCGCAGCCGCGTGATCCAATCCAGAGCCGGATGCTCCCGTCACTACAAACTCAGAGATACATTCGGATAATTCAACCGGCAGTGAATTCAGTTGTGTGGCTTCGACCGCGTGCTGCGCGCGCGCCGGATGTGCCTCCTTGACCTCGCTGGCAAAGCGCGGCGTAGCGTTGCGCCCCGTGTAGCCGCGGCCTCGGATGGGCACCTCTTCGTCAGCGGTCATCAGGGTCGATTCAGCCAGCATGCGGGCCCGCCGCTCGGGCATTTCGTGGCGGAACCCGGTGGCGATGACGGTGATCTTCACCTGGTCGCCCATGCGCTCGTCCTGCACCGCGCCGAAGATGATATTGCAGTCCTCGTGGGCCGCGTTCTGGATGATGGTCGAGGCCTCGTTGACCTCGGTCAACTTCAAATTGCTCGACCCCGTGATGTTGATCAGGATGCCGCGCGCTCCGTCGATTGCGCCCGCCTCCAGCAGCGGCGAGGCCATGGCGGCCATGGCGGCATCCATCGCGCGGGTCTTGCCTGAGCCTATCGCAGTGCCCATCACCGCGAAGCCCATACCGGCCATCGTGGTCTTCACATCGGCAAAGTCGCGGTTGATGATGCCGGGGATTGTGATGATGTCGGATATGCCCTGCACGCCCTGGCGCAGCACATCGTCGGCAATGCGAAAGCTCTCGAAGAAGCCTGCGTCCTTGGCCACGGCAAGCAGCTTTTCGTTGGGAATGACGATCAAGGTGTCGACCGACTCGATCAGCTCCTGCATGCCGCGCTCGGCCTGCAGCATACGCCGCTTGCCCTCAAACGCGAAGGGACGCGTGACAACCGCGATGGTCAGAGCACCCATCTCGCTGGCCAGGCTGGCGATCACCGGCGCCGCGCCCGTGCCCGTGCCTCCACCCAGTCCGGCCGTCACGAAGACCATGTCCGCGCCCTCCAGCGCCTCAATGATCTTGTCGGAGTCTTCCAGCGCCGCGCGGCGTCCGATGTCAGGATTCGCGCCCGCGCCAAGTCCGCTGGTCAGCTTTACCCCAAGTTGCAGCTTGATGGGAGCGTTGGAAAGTTGCAGGGCTTGCATGTCGGTGTTAGCGGTGATGAACTCAACACCCTCGACGCCCGCCGCAATCATGCGGTTGACGGCGTTATTTCCCCCCCCCCCACGCCGATTACCTTGATGCGCGCGCCGCGCGGGGCGTCGTCCTGATAGTGGATGCGGAAATCGTCTGCGTGTTCCGGCATTGGCTTCTACTCCATGAAGTTTTTAGGGCGCCCCATGTATCACGCGCTCGTTGCGCGATCCGTGGAATCGAACTCTCGTGCCTCGACCCCGCCCCGTGGAACCTAGTCTGACACTGCGCACCAGTGGTTGGAACGCGCATATCACCAAATGAACCACGCTTGGTACTTCTAATTTGGGAGACTGGGTGTCCCATCCACCGCAGCTGGGGCCCCATGCTTTCGCGCCTTTGCGAAAAGGTGGGTTATCGAGCGCAGCTCGACTGCCTCTAGACTGCAATCGAGTGCTCCGACGAACCGAGGGCCCTCATCCTGGCTTGATATACCGCGGAACCACTCTCGCAAGTACCCGCTTACACCTGCCGATCCTCGAACATCAGGATCTGCACCGCACCCGGATCCGGCGCGAACACCTGCAAATCCGCAGCCGCCGCTTGCCCCTCCGGGCTGGAGAATGCCGTCTGAATCGACGCAATGCTGTCGAAGTGCAGGATCGCAATCCGGTGAATTCCCGGGTCTCCCGCAGGCGACACAACGCATCCCTGACTTACCTCGAACTTCTTCAAACCCGGAAGCTTCTTCGCGATCGGAACATGCGTCTCGAAGTAATACTTGTCAAACGCCGCTGCGTCCTTCGGCGTCCGGTACATCACCATCAATCTTGCCATTGATCTTCTCCTTCGGAACCGCTGCACTACTATTCCTCAATAACAATCGGCTGGCAACTATGCTTTCGCGAACACCACTACGCCATTCGCCGGGATCACGATGCTGGCTGATGCAGGCAGGCCGTGCAGTGGGGGGCCGGATGCGTCCACGCCACCGTCGTTGCCCGCCACCAGCGGGTTCACCAGCACGCCGTTGGCGTTGCAACAGTCGTACGCGTCGCTGTTGAAGACCTCGATCCAGCGGCCGGCGGAGGGAAATCCGAGCTGATAGCCCCACCAAGTCGTCTCGCTCAGCGTGGCCACCACGACCACATCGCGGCCCACCCCCTGGATCCAGCGGTGGTAGGCAAGCACGCGGTCGGCGTCCGAGGTATAGAAGACGTTCAGTCCCTCGCCGCGCAGCGCAGGCTGCAAGTTGCGCAGCTTCACTGCATCCTGGGTGAAGCGCAGATGGTCGGCCATCGCGGGATCGACGGCATGGTTGCCCGCCGAAGCCAACCCACCCCACCAGATCATATGCTCTGGCCGGTGCGGGTTCGGGCACCACGGCTTGTCTTCCAGGAACTCCTGGCCCATAAAGAGCTGGGGAATCCCCGGCGCGGTAAGCAGCAGCGCCATGGCCACGCGGGTGCGGCTGCGCGCGTACCAACTGCGAGGGCTGGAGCCATCCGCAAGCCGGGGGACGCGCGGCTTCTCGCCCAGCTTTACGATGTCGTGGTTCTCCACGCAGGGGATGGTCTGCCAGGCATGGGCGAAGCCGGTGGGCCATAGGGAGCGCGCGATCCCGCCCATCTCGACATAGGCACCGGCGCTCTGCGCGGCCTGGCCGATGGCCGAGCGGATGGCCTCGCGCAGGCCATCGTGCTGCACCGTGTCGAAGCCGAGGCCGTCAGCGTTCACCGCTGAAACCATCAGATCTGTGGGCGCGCCGTACTCGCCGGACCAATACTCCGCGTTTTGCAGGGCGCGTGGGTTCTGGGCGCGCACCGACTGGGTCAGGTCCTTGCAAAACTCCCAGCCGCTGGCCCGGTTCATCGCCAGCAAGATGCTGATCTCGTCGTAGCGGAAGCCGTCGGCGTGTAGCTCCAGTAGGTGAAAGCGCGCGTTATTCAGCAGGAACTCGCGCACATCCTGGTTCCACAGCGCAAAGGAAAGGCCGCCGACAAAGCCCTGGTCGGTGAAGTAGAGGCTTTGATTGTTATCTCCCGCACCAGCCGCGCGGTCCCAGAAGTAGAGGCTCTCGTCGTCGCCGTTGATCACGCCGCTCCGCACAACGCTCTTGGATACGGGATAGTTTTGGCCCCATCCCCCCGCGTGGTTGTAGACCACGTCGAAGGCGACGGCGATGCCATGAACGTGGAGCAGGTCTACCATTGCCTTCAACTGAGCGTCGGCCGGGGTAATGTCGTCAAGGGTCATCGGAGCGAAGCCCTTGGCCGCGAGCAGGCGATTGATCGTCACCAGATGACGCACCAGTTCCTTCGGATCGTAGACCGCATACTCGATCGCGGGCGAGTAGAGGTCCGCACCCTGATAGCCGAGGCCGGGATAACCCAGCGAGGGCGAGTCCTCCATCTCGTAGACCGGCAGCGGCTGGACGACGTTGATGCCTAGCGCAACCAGATACTCCACCTTCTCCACCACATCCAGAAAGGTCGAAGCGCGGCTCGGCCCGGATGGCGCGTAGGTCCCGATATGCAGTTGGTAGATGACCATGTCAGAGTAGTTCGCTGTGGGGAAGCCTGAATCGTGCCAGGGATACGCGCTGGCCGAGCGGATGATTGCGTTGCAGATCGGAAACGGAGCTGCCGGATCATTGGCCAGCTCACGTGCGTACGGGTCGCGCTTGATGCCGCTCGATCCCGCGCCGACGACATAAAAGATGTAGGTGTCGCCGTCCGCGGCCTCGGGCATGAATCCAGACCAGTAGCCGTTGCCGTCTTTGGCCAGCAGCAGATCGGGTGTCTGCCCAACACGGCTCACCCCGCCGAAGACACCGTTCACATAGACTGCTCGGGCGCGCGGTGCCCAGGCGCGAAAGGTCGCGCCGCCACCCGGCAGTCCCTGGTCCGAGAGCAGCGTCGCCCCCATCGGCGTCGCCGCCGTACAGTTCGCCTGCGAGATCATGCGGTCTCCGTCGCCAACAACCCCATCTTCGCACGTCGCTAGATCCCGTTATGTCCAGCACTACATCGATTATTCTTAACTGATCGTGTGAACTATGCTCCGGAGGGACCAGAAGCGATGGCAATTGCGAAGCTCACCATCGAACTTTCCATCCCTCACGCGCAGTCGATCAAGGACCGGCGGCAGGTGGTGCGCTCGCTGAAGGATAAGCTGCGCCACGGCTTCAACGTGTCGGTGGCCGAGTTGGACGATGCGAGCCTATGGAACCGGGCTACGCTGGGCGTGGTGGCGATCTCCGGATCGACGGACTACCTGACAGGCCAGATGCGCGAGGTCGATGACGCGCTCGGTCGGCTGTGTAATGGGCTGGGTGCGGAGATTCTGGACTCCTGGGTGGAGCTATTGGGGGAGTAAGCAACTCGACATTTTGCTATCCTTGGTCGTTGGATGAGATGGTTGCTGATGACCTATGCCTGAACAACGAGCCAGAACGTACCACCGCAATCGAGTCGCCAGCACGTTCTCCGAAGAGATCGGCGCGATGCTGGAGGGCGAGCTCTCCGACCCGCGGATTGCACCCAGCTATGTGACCGATGTAGTACTGGCGCCGGGCGGCAAGAGCGCGCGCATCTTTGTTGCGGTACACGGCAACGAGTCCGAAGAGGAGGCCACACTGGCCGGGTTGATGGCGGCGCGGGGCTACATCCGATCGCTGCTTCGCGAGCGGATGGGAGTGAGCCATGTGCCGGACCTGACCTTTGCCATCGATCGCTCGAAGCGGATGACCGGACGTATGGACGAGTTGCTGGGCCGGCTAGCCAAACGCGACCGCAAGCGCGAGGAGAAGGCCGCCGCGGAGGCCGCGCCCAGTGAGGGATGACTCTGGTAGCCTTGTCTGGCTCAATTAAGTATGGATAATTTTTGAATTGCTTAATCAGGTTTCTCTCACGATGGATGTTCTATGACTGAAACTGCACAACCCGCACCCTCCGGCGCAGGAACACGCGACGCCGCGGTCGCGTGGCTGTGCGGTGCGTATCGGCGTTTACGTGGCGAATCATGGTACGAGGTGCTCGTATTACTGTTGGTAACCACCTTCCTGCTGTTCTATGGGTTGGTTCCCATCCTGGGCGGCGACCGGATGGGCCTGGTGGGCGCCGATGAGCCGCGTTATGCGCAGATTGCGCGCGAGATGCTGGAGGCGCACTCGGAGACCTGCCACGAGCTCCATGCCAAGATGGTGCCGCGCACCCTGCGGATGATCGACATCAAGAACTCCCTGCGCTGCGTGGATGGGGGAACGGTGACTCCGATCCTATACGGGCATCCGTGGCTGGAGAAACCGGCGCTCTACTACTGGCGCGCGATGAGTTCGTTCAAGGAGTTCGGCGTCTCGGACTGGGCGGCTCGGCTGCCTTCGGCCTCCGGCGCGTTTTTTCTGATTGTGATGATCTTTCTGCACATGCGGCGCTTCCGGCCTGGAGGCCAGCTGGACGCTGCGCTGATTACCGCGTCGTCGATTGCAATCATCAGCTTTGCACGCGGGGCGTCGACCGACATGCAGATGGCGGCACCGCTGTGCATTGGAATGCTGGGCTGGTATGCGTGGTACGAGACGGGCAAGAAATTCTGGCTCTTTGATCTTTACTTCTTCGGCGCGGCTGCGACCCTGGCCAAGGGGCCGATTGCGCCGTTCCTTGCGCTATGCATCATTCTGCTGTTTCTGGGTCTGCGGCGGGAGTGGTCGGCGTTGCGCCGCACCATCTGGATCCCGGGTGTGCTGCTGTATCTGGCAATGGTGCTTCCCTGGTACATCGCAGTGCAGCGGGAGAACCCGACGTTTGTGGAGAAGTTCTTCGTCGAACATAATTTAGAACGATTTGCGACCAACCTGTATGAGCACCGTCAGCCATTCTGGTATTACCTGGCCGTGATGCTGGTGGGCCTGATGCCGTGGACGGTGATCGCTATCCGGGCATTACTGGCTGCGACGCATGCATCGATCGCCGAGTGGAAGGTAAGGCTCAATCCGAAGTGTTATCTGGGGTTGCCGCGCACAGGAGACACCTTTCCCGAGTTTCTTGTGCTGTGGGCTCTGTTTCCGGTCGTCTTCTTCACCTTCTCCAAATCGAAGCTGCCGGGATACATTCTGCCGTCGATTCCTCCCCTCACCATTCTGACCGGCGACTATCTTAATCGCATCCGGCGCGCCGGTCTGCCGAACTGGCTGTTATGGTCGCATGCGGCGGCCTGCGCGTTGGTGACATTCGTAATTGTGCTGGCGCCGCAGCACATGGTGTACGACACGCTTGTCCCACCTGCCAGATGGCTGTTGATCGCCAGTGCCGCGGCGCTGCTTGTGTTCTTCGGCGTAGTCAAGACGATCCGCATCGGAGGCATTACGCATGTGCGCAACGCAACACTGTTTCCGGTACTGGCGGCGCTGGTGTTTCTGCTCGGCTTCCATGGACAGGACCTGGATCTGAACTATTCGGCCCGGCCGCTGGCGCGGGAGATGCAACAGAAGGCTCCGGAGGCGCGGCTGGTCGCTGTCATGAACGTCAAGCGAGACATGGTCTACGGTCTCGCTTTCTACCGCAATGAACAGCCCATCGAGTACAGCGAAGACGGTGTTCCCACGGACGAACATCTGCTGGTGGTTCCAGCCAACGACGCCCCTGAAATGGAACAGTTGATGGCGGGTCGCATCTATCAACAGATCATTGAGTACCCGGCGCGTGGCTTGCAGGTATACAAGGTCTATGCCAAGCCATAGTCATGCGAAGATTATTTTTGTGCTCGGTGTACGAATTCACCTCGACTCCTATAAGCTCGTCCAATAATGGATCGGGAGTTGAAGCCGTACCTGTAGGTGGAGGGCGATGTCAAGCGTGCCGGTTGCGTCCGAAATCGAAGTGCTTGATCTGCGGCACTTTTCCGCGCGCCAACTACGGCCTCTGTTGGAGCGCGAGGCTGGGCTGTGGCAGGATCGCCTGCGCTGGGACTACAGGAGCTCGACCGAACTGCTGCTGAAGTATCTGGAATCACGCATCCTGCAAGGCTTTGCTGCGCTTGATCGAGGTCGCGTATGCGGCTACACATTCTGCGTGTATGAGGGGGCCAAGGCTGTACTTGGAGACGCCTTCGCCACTGGCCACAGGACAATGAGTGACGCCGACGCGACCAGGGCTCTGCTGGTTCCCATGTTGGAGATGCTGCGACATACGCCGGGGGTCGATCGCGTGGAGTCGCAGTTGCTGATGTTCGACGCGGGCGAGTTTGCAGACCTATTTGCCGGTCCGGAGTTCACAATCTACCCGCGCCTGTTTTTGGAATGCGATCTTGGCGGGAAGCGGGAGTCCCTGATGGCGGATGCGCTGGTTGACCCTCTGTCCGGGGTACCCGAAGATCTGGAATTGTCGCTGTGGACAGCAGAAGACTACCAGGCAGCGGCCGAATTGATTTATACCTGCTATGTAGGCCACTCCGACACACAGATCAACGATCAGTACCGCTCCCTTCACGGCTCACTGAGGTTTCTGCACAACATTGTGCGATTTCCCGGGTGCGGCGTCTTTGAATCGTGCTTCTCCTGGATGCTGCGCGAGAGGCAAAGCGGTGCACTGGTGGGTATGGTGCTGTGTTCGCGGGTGGGTGCTGGTGTGGCGCACATTACCCAGCTATGCGTCGCACAGGCGTATCGAGGACGCGGGCTAGGTCGTGGGCTGCTGCAGCGGAATGCGCAGAGCCTGGTTCGTGCGGGTTTCGACGCCATCACGCTCACGGTGACCGAAGTCAATGACTCGGCAGTCAGGCTCTATGAGCGGTTTGGCTTTGCCCAGCGCCATCGCTTCGACGCGATGGTGATGGAACCGCGACTCAAGCCGCGCTGAGTTCCGTGTTGGATCCTCGCTTGCTCCAGCAGATAAGCCAGACCAGAAGACAGAGCATCGTTGCGCCGCATGTATCGAGCAGGACATCGTAGAGCGTGTTTCATAAATAGATACGGCCTCAAGCTAGGTTCTTTGCATGAGGGTTTTGCTTTGATGAACTTCTTGTATGAGCAAGAAGCGATTGGAGCTGTTGAACGATGCGCAGTGGGAGCTGATCGAGCCGCTGCTGC
>DATKGA010000097.1:0-13100 GCA_035510935.1 Acidobacteriaceae bacterium | reverse complement strand
GGGCGAGGTCCCAGGAAAAATCGGTCGTGCTCTACAGGAATCGGGAACTGAAATAACGCGGGGCCAAGATCCTTTGTCCATCGAATTGTGGGCGGTGCATCCGGGAGGCCGCTCGATTCTCGATGCTGTAGAAAAGGGCCTCGGGCTACGCGCCGATGCACTCAGTTGCTCACGCGATATTCTAGCGCGATACGGTAACATGTCCTCTGCAACCGTGATGTTCGTGTTGCAACAGATCATGCAACGGGCAAAGTCGGGGCAACCAGGCTGCGCCATGTCGTTTGGCCCCGGACTGACGGCGGAGACCATGCTCTTCCATGCCGCATAGCGCCCTGGATTTCCGCCACCGCTCGAGCCTTAGCGAACTCATGGACGGGCCCTGTAGCCGCGACCAGTTGCGCGCCTGTCTCCGCGATCTTGCCAGGGTAAACCGCTGGTCGATGGCCTACCGTCCCGTGATGCACTGGCTGGATGCTATTACGGATCCTCTGCCGGTGCTCACGCAACCGCTGCACATTCTCGATGTTGCCTGTGGCTACGGAGACGGGCTGCGCAGAATCGAGCAATGGGCTAAGGCGCGCGGCGTTGCCGTGGAGTTGACTGGCCTGGACCTGAATCCGGACACTTCGGCGGTTGCTGCTGAGGCCAGCCCTGCTACCAGCAAAATCCAGTGGATCAGTGCGGATATCTTTGAGTACACGCCGCGGCGACCGGTTCACCTTGTGGTCAGTTCGCTCTTCACACATCATCTTGCCGAAGACGATATTGTGCGATTTCTGCAATGGATGGAGCAGCACGCCAGGCTCGGATGGTTGATCAACGATCTTTCGCGCGCGGCCATTCCCTACCATTTCTTCCGAGTGTTCTCAAAGATGGCCAGGCTCCATCCCTTCGTGCAGCATGACGGCCCCGTCTCCATCGCGCGGTCCTTCGTGCTCGAAGACTGGAGAAGGATGTGCGCTGCCGCGGGCCTCGGAACTCGTGACGTGCATATACAGAGCTTCGTGCCTGCGCGTCTGTGCGTAGCCAGGCAAAAGCCAAATTCAGGGAGACAGCCCGAGTGAGTGACCCCGGCGCCACCGTTGACAATCTAGTCATTGGAGGTGGTCTTGCGGGCTCGATGGTTGCGATCCGCCTTGCAGCCTCAGGGCGCAAGGTTACTCTGCTGGAGAAAGAGAGCTCCGCACATCACAAGGTCTGCGGCGAGTTTTTGAGCCGCGAAGCCGTCGAGTATCTACACCAAATAGGGATCGATCCCTTGCAGTTGGGCGCGGCGACGATTCGATTTGTACGTCTTTCCTCAAAGCGGAGCGTGGTGGAAACGGTTCTTCCCTTCACCGCGCTGTCGCTTTCCCGGTTCACCCTGGATGAGGCTATGCTCTCACGCGTCGCGGAGACAGGATGCGACGTACAGCGTGGCGTGTTAGTGGATCGGCTTACAACCCAGCACAACCTGTGGTTTGTGCAACTCCGCGATAGACAATCTTTGTGTGCTCAAACCGTGTTTCTGGCCAACGGCAAACACGATCTCTACGGATGGGACCGTTCACACGCAGGGCAATCTGATCTCGTTGCCTTCAAATTGCACTGGCAACTCGAGCGTGCCCAGACCGAAGCGCTGAGAGAGTTCATCGAGATATTTCTCTTCTCCGGCGGATACGGGGGGATCTCTCTGGTGGAAAGAGATGTGGCCAACTTGTGCCTTGTAGTCCGGCGAGCTAGGTTGCAGCAGAGTGGCGGCTGGACTGGGCTACTGGCATCGATACTCGATGAAAACCGGCATATACAGCAGCGCCTGCAGGATGCAAAAGCCCTGTGGAACCGGCCATTGGCCATCTCTTCCATCCCGTATGGATATCTTGCCGGACGTCCATTCGATCTCTGGTGTGTGGGCGATCAGGCAGCGGTGATTCCATCGTTTACCGGAGATGGCATGTCGATCGCCTTGCACAGTGCGGCCCTTGCCACTGAAATGTATCTGGCTGGCGAAAGCGCGGGCCAGTACTATCGCAGGCTGCATGCTCAGCTAAGTCGAGGCATGACGCTGGCAACATGGCTCTCACGAACCATGGTGACCGGCGCGGGACGCAACCTGGCGCCCTTCGGCCTTTCGCTCTTGCCAAGTGCAATGCGATGGATCGCTGTCTCAACCCGTGTCCCAGATCAGGCCCGTCTTGCCAATCCGGCCCCCTCTCCCGAGCAACAGGAAGATGCGCACTGAGAGACTGTTGAGGCTGCCGAGCGGCGCCATGGAGACGGCGGCAAGGATCAGCGAGGCTCCCTTGCCGAAGTGGACTTGGTGTAGAGAAGCACGAAGATCACGATGAGCGTGATGGGGAGCACGATCATAAGGCGTCTGCAGGAGTACGCTTGGTCACGCAATCCCTCAGGGGGGTACAATTCATGCGAATCGGCGGCGACAACTGAGATTCCAGCTAAATAGCCGCGAGGTAAAACCCATGCAAGTGCAATCGGTCCGTGCCGTCCTTTACATAGGAGTACTCCTCGCGCTGGCTGCGGGAGTTTCCGCACAGTGCCAGTCTCAACCTGCTGCCGACTTCAATCCGCGGATATTCAAGGCCCCTCCTGCACAATACCGCGGGCACGCCATGGGAAGCATCAACATGACTCGGGACACCGAGCAAAGCCTCGTCGCGGAAGTGGATGAGGCCGCCAAGCTGAACTACGGAGGGCTCTTCTTTGAACCCGGAGGCAGCACAACTCTCGGTCTATCCGACGCCTATCTCAAGGCATTCGGTCGGGCCAGGCTTAGCACTGCTACGGGAGTCGAATTTCTCAGCCCGGATTACTTCAAGCTGTATGACGCTGGAGTGCAGGAGGCCAAAAAGCAGGGCCTCGAAGTCGTGCTGTATGACGACTACTCCTTCCCAAGCGGCACGGCGGGAGGCCTGCTCTATTCCCAGTTTCCCCAGTACGTGGCCAAGAGCCTCAACATGACCGAGCAGGATGTCATCGGGCCGAAGAGAATCGACCTGGCGATTCCCGAAGGCATCTATATGGGCTCGGCGCTGATGAACCGGGACACCCATGAACTAGTGGACGTGAGCGATCGCGGAAAGACCGGTCATCTTATCACCCAGGTGCCGAAGGGTAACTGGAAGGCCATGGCCTTCTATCTGGTCGAAGGCAAAGCGCAGGTCGTGGACTATCTGGACCCAAAGGCGATGACGGCGTTTATCTCCTTGACTTATGACAGATACAACCAATATCTGGGAAAATATTTCGGCAGCGTTATTACTCAGACGTTTTACGACGAACCATCGATGCATCATGCCGATCGCATGTGGACGCCGGACTTCAATGCCGCCTTCCAGAAACGATACGGGTATTCCCCCATGAAGTATTACCCAGCGCTCTGGTACGACATTGGCCCGCAGACCGCCGCTGCCCGCAATGCCCTGTTTGGCTTTCGCGCCACCTTGTATGAGGAGAACTTCGTCAAGCGATTGGACGACTGGTGCGCGGACCACCACCTGCAATTCGGCGGCCATACCGACCAGGAGGAGCCGTTGAATCCTACTCCCCTTACGGGTGACCTTATAAAAATGTTTAAGTATCAGACTATTCCCACCATTGACGATATCTGGTGGTACGGGCGATCCAACGTCTCCTACAAAATTGTTACTTCAGCCGCGTTTAATTATGACCATCGACTTATTCGCGCCGAGACCTACGCAGCCTATGCCGGCCTGAACGATAAGATTGCGTTTCAGGTGGCCATGGACCAGTATGCGATGGGAATCAACTCCCAGGTCCCGGCGCGCACAGTGCAGCCCAAGCGCGCGGAGTTGAACGATTATGTCGGGCGTCTCAGCTACATGCTGCAAGGCGGACGGCATGTGGCGGATGTCGCGGTGCTCTACCCCGTAGCCGCGCTGCATGCGGACTATCACAATGTCGGCGGGGTGCAGTTCCCCTTGTCCGCCGGCGAAACGGCACCCAATGTGTCGGAGACGGCCTATGCGCGCGAGGGCGGTGTCGCGCCGGGGGCGGACTACCAGAATATCGGCGAAGACCTGTTTCGCGCTTCGCGCGTGGATTATACCTATCTGCACCCCGAGGTCCTGGTCGAGAATTGCACCGTCGACCACGGAAGATTGATTCTCAACAACAAAGAGAATCGCGAAGAGTACAAGGTCCTGGTCCTGCCCGCCGAAGACACGATCTCCGCCGCTGCTGTACGAAAGATTAAGGAGTTTTATGACCAGGGTGGTTCCGTCATCGCCACGGATCAGCTCCCCACACACTCGTCTGAATTCGGCAAAGACCATGAAGTGCAGCAGGCCATTGCGGATATATTCGGCGTCGCATCCGGTGAGCCCTTGAAGGCAGATCTCAAGAGGGCGCTGGACCGCCAAAACTTCTATGTCTTCTGGTATTACGTCAAAAAAAACAGCGCGGGAGGACAAGCATTCTATTTGCCCAACACCCATCAGTGGCTGATGGACACGATTTTAAAGATGGCGCTTCCCCTGCGCGACGTGGAGTTTCAGGAGCCTCTGGGCGAGTTGCGGGCCGGGCCGGAGTATGAAGGCGCTCTGACCTACATCCATAAGGTGAAAGAGGACCGCGATATCTACTTCTTCGCTAACTCGTCTCCAAAGGATATCGATACCGAGGTAGTTCTTCGAGGTCGCAAGACGCTGACGATATGGAACCCACACACCGGCACGCAGGAGTCGGCGGAGAGTACGCCCGGCGATGCGAATGGACAACCAATTACCACGGTGCATCTGAAGCTGGCTTCGGTTTCGTCTCTCTTCTTCGTTGGAGAGTAGTGCGTGGCTGACGGGAAGGACGGAATGCTAATGACATTTGAAAATCGCATTCTAATCGGCGCGACGTTATCAGGAATTCTTTTCGGCAGCCTCGGCTGCATGAATGCTCCGAAGCAAGCCGTCGTACCCTCGGCTGCCACGGCTCCGGTTCTGCTCGCCCATGCCCAATCGCAGGCGCCTATGTCATCGGAAGATCGCGAGCAGTACCGCGACAAGCTGCTGCAGATTCTTCCTCCCGATCCGTCCTTCGACGCGTGGCTGAAGAAGACAAACGCCCTGCCCCCGGATTTTAACTCGCTGCCGAGAGACAATAGCCTTCCCGATCCACTGACGTTTTTAAATGGTCGCACCGTGACAACCGCCGCCCAGTGGCCCGCGCGGCGAGAGGAGATTTCGGAGCTGTCGCAGAAATATGTGTGGGGCACGGTGCCGCCGAGGCCGAAGATCGATCACATCGTCGTTCTCGACGAGACGCACGAGGATGGCTACAAGGTGCGCAATCTTCGGCTGGAGTTCGGGCCGGGATCGAAAGGCACGATGCGCGTACGCGTGTATATTCCCGACGGCGATGGGCCGTTCCCCGTGTTGATCAACTCCAGTTTGTAGGGCTGGGCGGCTTCCCTGATCCGGCGCGGGTACATTTCTGCGGGCTTCGCCGGCAACGACGCAATGGACGATGCCGACGCACTGGCCCAGCTTTATCCTGACTATGACTTTGCGCTGCTGCCACGGCGCGGATGGGCCGCGGGGCTGGTGGTGGACTACCTGGCGACGCTGCCGCAGGTGGACATGAGGCACATCGCGATCTTTGGCTACTCGCGCGACGGCAAGATGGCGGCGCTGGCCGGGGCGCTGGACCCGCGCATCATCGCGGTGATTGCAGGAAGCACCGGCGTAGGCGGTATATTGCCATGGCGTGCATCCGGTGAACGCGGATTTGGCGAGGGCATTGAGAGCACCACGCGATCCTTCCCAACATGGTTCGCTCCGCAACTGCGTTTCTTCGCCGGTCGTGAAGACCGGTTGCCCGTGGATGGCAACTTGTTGGCCGCGATGATCGCGCCGCGCTCCCTCCTGATGGAGTGGGGCAACAACGATCAGGTCTCGAACACCTGGGGTATCGAGCAGACGTACTACTCCGCACTGAAGGTCTATCAGCTGCTCGGCGTGCCTGACCGCATCTCCACGCTGCGCGTTCCCGGCTTCCACGGCGCGAACGACGAAGAGGCTGACCTGGACTGGCTGGATATCCAGTTCGGACGCACACACCAGGTGTGGACGAACAACCTTATCTTCCAATGGAACTGGGACACATGGCGCACCAACACCGGACAGTCGCTCGATCTGAGCAAATATCCAAAGCACACAGGTAATGATCTGCTCCAATCGTCCAGCGGAGAGATCGCTTCCCCAGCGGACTGGGAGAAAAAGTCGGCGGAACTCCGCAAGTCGGTGCTATCGATGTTGGGCGCAGAGCCTCCCAAACTATCCAGCGCGGACTCCGCAAGGCCGTTGTTTGGCGCAGGCCCAGGCGCGGCTCCAGCACTTGCCGCGGGTGCGCGGCCGGCAGTCGGGGTGGCTCCGGGTGGACAGGGCGCGGGTGTGCCGGCGGCCAGGCCGGGCGGCGGCGCAGCGCCGGGTGGGTTTGGCTTTGCAATGGGCGTCGGCGGCCCTGCTCCAAGTGCCGGCCAGGTCACTCCGAACCTTCCCCTGTGGGTCATCAACAATGGTGGAAACTCCTACGGCTGGCTGGAACCGGAGAAGAGCGAGGCGACCGTGCGGCACATTACATTCGCGGGTCTCGCGGGCGATCTCTATTATCCGAAGGACACGCCCGCGGGAAAGAAACTGCCCGCTGTCATCTGGCTGCATGGATATAGTTACCCTTTGGGTTACATGTGGGTGTACCACTCGGACCTGCATCCGATTCTGGCGCTGGTACATGCAGGCTACGCGGTGCTGGCCTATGACCAGAGCGGCTTTGGCAGTCGCTTATCGGAGACAGGCCCGTTCTACGACCGCTATCCGAAGTGGTCACACATGGGACGGCTGGTGGAGGATGCTCACTCCGCTGTCGACGCACTCGCCAAAGATCAATTGGTCGATCCGGAGCGGATCTACCTGTTTGGCTATTCCCTCGGCGGCACGGTCGCCATCTATGAAGCGGCGCTTGATGCGCGGGTGAAGGGAGTTGTGTCCATCGCAGGATTTACGCCGATGCGTACGGATACGCCCGCCCGTGGCGATGGTGGCGTCGCTCGCTACAGCCAGGAGCGCGGTCTGATTCCAAAGCTGGGCTTCTTCCTCGGGCACGAGTCGCAGATTCCTTATGACTATCAGGACCTGCTGGGCATGATTGCGCCGCGTCCCTTGCTGGTGGTACAGCCGCAACTGGACCGCGACGCAACTCCCGGCGATGTTGAGTCCGCGGTCGCCCACGCGAAGCAGGTTTACTCGCTCTATGGCGCGGGAGACAAGCTGGCAATCAGCCAGCCCTGGGACTACAACCGCCTGCCCAACAACACACTGAATGACGCCGTGAAGTGGATGACATCCAATCTTCCATAAATCCTTTTTCGTCCCCTGCTGTTGCACTGTCTTCGGAGAGTTCTTTCGGGTCAAGCCTGTATTTCAAATGAATGTCGATAGCGAATAGTGGTGCAGTTTGAATGCACCACTACCAATCTTGCGGATAGCTTGACTTTCCCCTGTGACTTTGCGACCATACGTTGCATTAGGGGACACTGTTCTATGAAGGTTGGACCTGTCTCGATCCGAGACGCAGCATATCCATGTATTTAGCGGTCCCGGGCCATCTTTATCGTGTCTAATTACTAAATTGTCTGGTCCTATACCAAACCCCATGGGTTCGCCAGTGGATCGGTTAGTTAGGATCGCAGTGTAAGTGTCCCTGAGTACTTAGCCTGTTTGATAATCGTAGCCCTCGCAGCTCCGGCTGGGCCGGCATATACCCCCGGCGCAACCATATACGAATCACTACTTCGGGCCATTCTTGATTTTCTTTATAGTGACTGAGAGCAATATGATCGACGCCTCGTACTGTGGCATCGCTGGGATGCCGGGTGAGTTCATACCTTCATTGCTCACCTCTAAGACACACCTTTGTATGCTTGTCTCTGACAATATCTGAAATATTCAGTTGCCAAAGTAGGTCAGTTTGAGGTTCTTATGTCTTTAGTTAGCTGCGATATTCATGGAAGAACCGGCGACAGCTTCATCATCGTTATCAACTCAGGGTTAGTACAATCCGCATATCTTGAGGTCGACAATCAGCCTCTTCTCTCTCTCTCCATCGACGCTTCAGAACGTCAGATTACGGTGAATAGTCTTCCCTCTGGTACATCGTATGTGCGCCTCGATATCACCTGGGCTCCCGGTGACGTCGACGCAACCATTGATGCGGCCGCCGGCGCTCCTGCCACCGTGGTTCCGGCTAATCCAAAGCACACCCTCGATACCGGCAATACTCCAGGCTATGTGGAATTATTCGGGACATAAATAAAGATGACGATGAAGCACTTTGCAGTATTCTTCCTCGCTTTGGGAACTTCCTCTGTTCATGCCGTCGCTCAAACAGCGACGACGCCTGCTGCTTTCTGCGATAAAGACATTCGTCCCGCTGTGATCGCCTTCTGCCACGACCTTGCCGACTTTCAAACACAGGTCAATAAGAACGTAGCGGAGGCCGATCTCTCCGGCGACTTCAACAAGCTCGACCTCTCCAAGCCCCAGGCTGCGGTGGATTTCATCACCGCGGTCGCGGGCCAAATGAATGCCAAGACCGCTATGCAGAGCGCGGCGCAAGGGTTGGTGGGTTGGCTCAACCAGCAGCGCACGGACCAGCAACTGGGTGCGGGCGCCAGCGCGACGGGCACCACCTCGCTGGTCACCAAAGCTGGCAGCAGCCAGTTGATCTCCCTGGCAGTCGACTCCGGCGGGCTAACCCGATCAGTCAATGGCACCACCGCGACACTGGGCACCAACTCGGACCAGATTTTCCGCACGGTGACGAACCACAATCCGAACTGCCTGCTCTATGTGAACTGCACCAGCCTCGGATGGTTCGAAGACAATATTCTGAACAAGCTAAGCCTGTCCGCTGGCTTTTCTCTGGCGCAGCAATCCACCACCACCGCCGCTAGCTCGGGGCAGGCCAGCGGATCGGCATCGAGCGCGGTCAGCAACGTCGCTATTCCTTCAGGCGCAGGAAGGCTTGCCAACATCAGCGCCAAGTTTGAAGTGAGGAATAAGTTCGATCCGCATCAGCAGGCTTTTCAGAGCAAGTGGAAAGACCTGGTCGATGCAAACGCAGACATGAAGGCTGCGATCAAGACCATCGGCGATAATACCGACCTCATCAAAGCCACGCTGCAGAAGGATGCCCCGCAGCTTGATCAGGACGCGCTCTATCAAGCTGCGAAGAGCGATAAGAGCGGTACGGTGCTGGATAACTACTTCAACGAATACTTCACCGCTGCCCTGCAGAAGGTCGAGGTCGATGCGTCGCTACCCGTGAATGTGGTCAACGTATTGCAGAATCGCGCCACATACCACGATCTTTGGAACACCATGCTGGACAACGCGGCAGGTACTCTCTTCACCGTCCAATACACATTCGACCAGCCGCTCAACCAGCCCAAGACTCACGACTTTACCGTTGTCTACGGCTACTCCTTCAAGACCATGGGCGCTGTCACAGCCAACGGTGGCTTTTCTCTCTACGACGGAGCGCTGCCGGCAGGCGCACAATACGGCCGCTTCCATTATGGTCAGATCTCCGCGGAGTATGACCAGAATCTCTCCGGCAAGACCAGTTCTCTGCAGGAGCAACTGACTCTAGCCGCATACTGGCAGTACCAGCCGCAACCTTCCGTCTTGAATATCGCGGCAGGGACGGTCGCACCAGGTACCAACATCCCCATTCCCAACGGCACACAGGAGTTCGTTGGCACCGCTGGCTCTCTTTGGGTGGCGCAAGGCAAACTCACGATTAAAGGAGCCGGAGGAATTGACATCCCGGTCGGTGTGAGTTGGTCCAACAAAACCGACCTGCTGCAAGATAGCAAAGTCGGTGCCCAGGTCGGCATTAGTTATGACCTTTCTTCACTCTCCAGCTACTTCGGAGGTTCATCCCACTAGTTCCGGAACTTATAAGCTGACGGCATCTTGCAAGCGGGCCATGGTTTCGTAGTGTTCTTAATACCAGCGCTGAAAAAGGGGATTGCCATGCCTTATGTAATCGGTCTCGCAGGACTTTTTGTTTTATGGCTCATCATTGGAGTCGCTTCCCGATTCAAGCCTTCAACCTTGTTCATTGGCGCGGACGGCAGACCGAGCACATCGAAGCTACAGATGGTCGTCTGGACCGCGGCCGTAGTGTTCAGTTATCTTGCCGTCTCCTGGGCACGGTATCGGCTGGGAATCCACGGGCCGCTGCCCCCGCTGCCCGTCAATCTGCTGATCGCCATGGGAGTCAGTGGCGCCACTGCCGTCTCCGCACAGGCCATCGCCGTCAGTTCGGCAGCCAACGCACCGGCAGTGCCTGCCGCGCCTCCGGTTGCAACACCGCTTGGGATGGTCTATCCCGCAGCTCCGGCGGCAATAGCTCAGAGCGGCATCATTGCGGATGATAGCGGCGGCCCCGATATTGGCAAGATTCAGGTGGTCATCTGGACCATGATTGCAGTCGGCGTATTTCTCTTCAAGGTTGTTAGATCCATCAATCTAGGTAGCGCTGGCGGACTCCCCGATATTGATACGACTCTGGTAATTCTGATGGGCCTGGGACACTCCGTCTATCTTGGCAAAAAAATAGTGGAATCTTAAACAACAGCACTGCAATCCAGATGCACCCAGCATGACGTGAGGCCAACTATGCCTGATACCAATCCCTTTGTCTCTGGCGCTTTCTCTGTCGACGGAGACGGCGCCGCATGCTATTCCATTCCGCTGCAACTGCCGCCCGGCATCAACGGCATGCAACCAACTCTCTCGCTCGACTACAACAGCAGCCGCGGGCTCAACTCGCTTGGTGTCGGCTGGACCCTCACAGGGCTCTCCACCATCACCCGTGTTCCGGCAACCCAGGCGCAGGATGGCCGCTTCGGCGGCGTGAAGTTTAACGCCAACGACTGCTTTGCGCTCGACGGCCAGCGCCTTATCAATATGAGCCAGCCATTGCCGGACGGCTCCCCGGTCTACCGAACGGAGATAGATAGTGGGCTGATCGCGGTGCCAACAACCAACTCCTCCGTCACCGGCGGACCCATCAGTTGGCAGGTCTTCTCGCAGGATGGTCGCTGCACCGAGTACGGCATGACAGCGGACTCGCGCTGCCCCGTCTCCAGTCAAAGTAACGCCGTACAGTACTGGGCGGTGAACCGTGTCACGGACCTTTGCGGCAATCAGTACAACGTCACCTACAACTCGCGGGTGGATTACACCGACGCGTCGGGCACGAAATACTCCAGCATCATGCCGGCAAAGATTACCTATGGCGACCGCAGTGTGGCAACTACATCCTCGCCGCTGCAGCGGATCGTACTTTTCACCTATGTCGATGCGACAACGCCGCTATTTCCGGTCAAGAGCTTCATGGGCGGCATCGGCACCATGCCGCCGCCGCTACTGAAGAGCATCACCACACAGATTGTGCAGCCCAGCCCGCTGTCTCCACTCACATGCCTCACCTGGAGCTTTACCTATGAGACCAGCGTGGAGAGCGGTCGCCAGCGGCTTACCCAGGTGACGTGCCCCACCGGTCCCGTGACCGTGCAGTACAACGAGGCCGCGGCAAATCCGCTGGGTAATTTCACTCTGATCGCCGGGATCGATGTTCCTCAAGGCGGTTCCCTTGTTCCGGTCGACCTGGATGGAGACGGCTTGGTAGATCTGGTCGTCGTCGGAAATTCCGGCCTCATTGCCTATCGCAATAACGGATCGCTGGGCTTTCAACAGATCATTACCTGGAACACCGACATCGGCTTCATCGACGTGGAGAATTGCACGCCAATCGACGTCGACGGAGACGGCACAACGGAGTTTTTGGTACCCGTTCTGCCTGCGGGCGCGGCCTCGGGCTTCGGCGATACCAATCCCAATTCCATCGTTGCCGGTCAGAGCGCCACCAGCGAATCCATTGTGCTATCGGTTGCTGTCTACCAGCTAAAGCCCGTCTGTAACAACGGCAATTGGAGCTTTCAGGAGACCCAACTGCAAAACATACCGCCAGGGAACTATATTCCAGCAGATCTGACTGGAAGCGGCATGCTCGACCTTGTGATTGCGCAGCAATTACCCTACGCGTCGCAATCCTTGTCCGGCAGTTCAGAAACTGCGCCGCAGCCCCAACCGGGCACGCCTCTCATTGTTCCGGCATTCTCGCGTCTGGTTGCAAGCGGCGGTTCGTTACCTACTCCGGGATATGCAATGTGGTCGCAATTCCTCTGGTCGGACTTTTCCATGTCAGGCGACAACTGGTATATCCCCATGGACCTGGACGGCGACGGCCGCACCGACCTTACGCTGATCCGCCACATGGGCAATGATGCGGATACCACCGTGCCGGCCATTAAAATGTTGCTTTCCAACGTCGATAGTCCGGTCATCTTCAACGACTCCAACTGGACCGATCCGTTTGAGGTCGTTCGCAATTCGACATCGGACGCCAACCAACTGCATGGTTTCCGGTTCATGCCCCTGGCCGGCGACATCAACGGGGATGGCGTTGAGGACATCGTATGGTTGTTCTTTGAGAGTCCCAACATCTACATCTGGCGCCTCCACAACACCGCCGGCGCGGGACTCCAGTTCTATGATGCGCCAACCACGACAACAAAGCTCAACGTCGGCGGCGGGGCCACGGTGGACGACACCAACCCCACGGACTCCTACGCGCAGCTCTTCCTGATGGATGTGGATGGCGATGGAGCCGAGGAACTGGTATCGCTTGCCAGTATGGGCAACGACATGACCTGGTTTCAGGTGTTCCGCCTGAACACCCCGACTGTAACCCAGATATTCAATAAAATTCTGCCCACGCCCGGTTCCAGTTCCTTCCAGCCAATCATCAATCCTCTGGTTGGTACGGTTGGGGATGACGGCGGACCCTGGGAGGTCGGCTTCGTTCCGGCCGATCTCGTCGGATCCGGCAAAGTCGGCGTCATCTACCAGGCGCCCAATGGCGCAGTCGGTTATTTTTACACCGGCGGCCTGCAGCCCGATCTTCCCCTCAGCATCACCAACGAGATTGGCGGCACAGTACAGATTACGTATGCACCG
>DATKGA010000096.1:0-3626 GCA_035510935.1 Acidobacteriaceae bacterium | reverse complement strand
CCCAAGCAGGAGACAATGCTGCCCAACCCTATCTCTCCGTATGCGGTTGCGAAGCTGGCCGGTGAGCACTACATGCGCGTCTTCGCGCGCGTCTATGGGATGGAGACGGTGGTGCTGCGCTACTTCAACGTCTTTGGGCCGCACCAGGACCCGACCAGCCACTACTCCGGCGTGCTGGCTGTCTTTTGCCGCAAGATGCTGGCCGGCGAGCAGCCCACTATCTTCGGCGATGGCGAACAGAGCCGCGACTTCACCTACATCGACAACGTGGTTCACGCCAACCTGCTGGCCTCGGCGGCTCCGGCGGAGAAGGTTTCCGGGAAGATGATGAACGCGGCCACAGGCTCGCGCATCACCCTCAACCAGACCTTCGAGCTGCTTTGTGAATTGACCGGCTATCAAGGCAAACCGGCGTATGCGGAGGGCCGCGCCGGAGACATTCGCGATTCGCTGGCCGACATCGGGCTGGCCGGGGAACTCCTCGGCTACAAGCCGGTGGTCGACTTCCGCGAGGGGTTGCGGCGCACCGTGGAGTGGTACAGGACGGGAGTTTAAAGCTGTCGCCGGTCTACAGCCGATGGGGAAGAAAAAGATGTGTTTCTCGGCAAATCGCTTGCACTCGAGACGGGCACTATTGACGAATTCCTTCCAATGAATGAAACTGGCGGGGATTCCCTCCGCAGTTTTTTCTCGCTTGGCACGCTGAGATAAGCCTGCGCGAGGGGACTTGGAACGTAGACATCTTCCCAGCAACGTCGAGGCATTTTTGACCGCGTACCAGGCGGCGTTCACTGGGAAAATCGTCGCTTCAGAATTTCGGCTTCGGCCGCTTCCCTGCGAGATCTGTGCATAAGCGTTCGTTTTCGGGACAGAGGTTCCCACGCTCTGCAGGATCTCTCCGCTCAGCCTGACCAGCCGGATACCCATCTGCCGCCATTCGCCCGCCGCGACAGCTCCTCGACGTCCCTGCGCGAGCTGTGGGCGGTCCTGGCCCGCAGGCGGCGCGTGTTCCTGTCGATAGAATGCGGCCTGCTTCTGCTGTGCCTTCTCTATTGCCTGATTGCTCCCAACCAGTACGAGGCCAGCGCCAAGGTTGCCTTGCGCACGGCGCCGGCATCCGCGCTCAGTCTGGACGCAGCAGGGGGGGCGCTGGCGGCGGCGTCGATACTCTCCGCGCCGCTGCAGCAGGAGACGCTGGCCAATTACCTTCGCAGCGACCAGTTGGCCTGGAAGGTGATTACCGATTTGAAGCTTTACCGGGCGGCTGCTTTCAACGGACGCTTTGAGCATCTGTTCCCCGGGTTTCGCATCGATGCGCCGGCGCCCGATGCGCAGGCTTATCTGCTGGAACGGTTTCACAAGCGGCTTCAGGTCGACGTTCTGCCCCGTTCGCTGGTGCTGGAGATCCGCTTCCGGACGCGCGATGCGGCTCTGTCGGCCGACGTGGTCAACGATCTGATCCGGGTCTATGGAGAGCAGGACAGCGAAGCGCGCGTGCAGGCCACCGTGCAGCAGTCGGATTGGCTGCGCGGCCAGCTCAAGGATTTGAAGACGCGCGTGGATGGGGATCAACAGCGGCTGACGGAGTTCCAGAGTAAGCATCAGCTGCTGAGCACGCCGCAAATGATGGCCAACGGACAGCCCAGCGAGGAGCAGCACAACTCCACGTTGCTGGAGATCGACGAACTGGGCAAGCAGCTGGTTGCGGCTACCACCGATCGCATCCTGCGTGAGGCCGAGTACCGCTCTGCCTCGGAGGGGAACCCCGAGGTTGTGTTCGCTGCCGATCCGCAACTGCAGGCGCAATACGGCAGCTTTGCGACGGCACAGCTCGAGCAGATCAACACCCATCACGGCGAACTGGAGCAGGAGCTGGCGCAACTGAGCCTGGAACACGGTCCAAACTTTCCCCGCGTGGTTGAGATTCGCAAGCAACTCGAAGATTTGAACGCGCAGAAGAAGGTTGAGGACGCAAAGCTGGTGGATCGATTCCTCAGCGCGTGGCAAACGGCGGCGAACCGCGAGCAGATGGTGAAGAGCAGCCTCGACGAGCGCACCGTCGCGGGCATGAAGCTGAATGAGGCCGCCACGGAATACGCGGTGATGCGCCAGGAAGCCAATTCCAGTCTCGACCTCTACATGCGTGTGCAGGGAAAGCTGGAGGAAGCGGGACTGGCCGCGGGCGTTGCGAGCTCCAATATCTCGGTGGTGGACCTGGCGCGCCAGCCGGTGAAGCCGGTCGCACCCGATCTTCCGCTCTACCTGGCTATTACATTCTTCGCCGGCCTATGGCTGGCAGTGGGAGGCGCACTTCTGATGGAATCGCTGAATTCGTCTATAAATTCGTCTAGAAATTCGTCCAGAGGCCGCTCGGTGGGTGCGCTGCTGGCGGTAGTTTTTGTGGCCGGGCTGGCCCACGCGCAGGCGCCCACGCCCAGCCTGGACGGTTTGCCCATCGGCGTGGCGCGCATCCCGTTCACGCCGGACGCAAAGACCGCGCCCAACCCCAAGGATTCTCCCGCGGTGTGGAACGGGCTGGCGGGAGCCGGGCAAGCTGGATTGCCTCAGCAGCCGGGAGTGCAACTCGCCTCTCCGATGCCGGCTCCCATTGGCCCGGGGGATTTTCTCGACGTGTCTGAGTTCCACACGCCGGAGTTTCACTCCCTGGTGCGGGTTTCGCCGGCGGGAACGGTGACGCTGCCCATGGTGAACGAAGTCGAGGTCGGGGGTATGGACGAATTGACCGCTGCACACGCAATTGAAGCGGCGCTGCTGGCCAAGGGAATGCTGCTGCACCCAAGGGTCTCGGTGCTGGTGACCGTGTATGCGGGGCAGGATGTGAGCGTGCTGGGCGAGGTGGCGCGGCCGGGCGTTTATCCGTACACGCTGCACCACCGGCTGCTGGACCTGATCTCTGCCGCGTCTGGGCTCTCGGCCGATGCCGGACGGCTGGTGAATGTGTTTCATCGCAGCGATCCCAACACGCCGCACCCGGTGGTGCTGGACCCCGGCGGGACCGACACGGCAGCGGACCACAACCCTGAGCTGAGCCCCGGCGATACGGTGCAGGTGAGCCGCGCTGGCCTGGTGTTTGTGATTGGCGACGTGATGCGTCCCGGAGGATTTCCGGTGGACCCGGCACAGGGGCTGACCGTGGTGCAGGCGCTGAGCCTGGCCTGGGGGCCGAGCCAGAATGCGGCGGTGGGCAAGGCGCTGCTGATTCGCGAGCAGAAAGGCGGGCGGACGCTGACCACGCTGAACCTGCGGCGCATGATTCACGGCCAGGATCCCGACCAGCCCATCCATGACCGCGACATTCTCTTCGTGCCCGACTCGATGGCCAAAAACATGTTGAACCGAACCCTGGAGGCGGCCATTCAATCGGCGGTGGGTGTGACTCTTTACGCGGGGCTGGTTTACTCGCAGAGATTCTGAGGGACTGGATGAGAAAAACCGCCAGGGCACTGTTGCTGCTGTTCGCTTTAGCCATACCGTGGGAGTACTCCCTCGATCTGGGCGAACCGCTGGGCAACGTCGCGCGCATTGTTGGGCTGGTGCTGCTGCTGGCCGCGATTCCGGCGGTGCTGCAGGCAGGACGGGTGCGCACTTCGGGGCTCATGCAGTGG
>DATKGA010000095.1:0-7499 GCA_035510935.1 Acidobacteriaceae bacterium | reverse complement strand
CTCCAAGTGGGCCGATGTCATCATGAACCTCACGCCAGACCAGACCGCGGCCAAGGTCTACCACGCCGATATCGAACCCAATCTTGCCCCCGGCAAGACGCTGATGTTCGCTCATGGCTTCAACATCCGCTTCCGCACCATCCAGCCGCCCGCCTTCGTCGATGTCTCCATGGTTGCCCCCAAGGCCCCCGGCCATCGTGTGCGCGAAGTCTTCGTGGAAGGCGGTGGCACGCCTGCGCTCGTTGCGGTCGAGCAGGATGCTTCCGGTCACGCACTCGCCCAGGCCCTCAGCTATGCCAAGGGCATCGGGGCCACCCGCGCCGGGGTCCTCCAAACCACCTTCACCGAGGAGACCGAAACCGACCTCTTCGGCGAGCAGGCCGTCCTCTGTGGAGGCACTTCCGCTCTGGTCAAGGCAGGCTTTGAAACCCTGGTCGAGGCCGGCTATCAGCCCGAACTTGCCTACTTCGAGGTCCTCCACGAGCTCAAACTCATCGTCGACCTCATGTACCGCGGCGGCCTCGAATACATGCGCTACTCCATCTCAGACACGGCCGAGTGGGGAGACTACGTCAGCGGTCCGCGCATCGTCACCCCCGCCGTCAAGCAGGCCATGAAGGAGGTCCTCAACGACATCCAGAGCGGTGCCTTCGCCGAGCGCTTCATCGCCGACCAGAACAGCGGCCGCAAGGAGTTCGAGAACTTCCGCAAGCAGGATCGCGCCCACCCCATCGAAGTCATCGGCGCGCAGCTCCGCGCCGCCATGCCCTTCCTCGACCCCGTCAAAGTAGTCAACGGCGCCGTCGTCAAGGCCTAGTAAATCATTCTCGTTTTGCTTAAGGGCACGACTTCATAGCCTGTCCTGAGCGAAGTCGAATGGATGCCGAATAGCAGATGGATCGGAAGGGCACGGCTTTAGGCGTGCCGAATGATCCACTCTTTATAAGACTCGCGCCCCTTGATCGCTACGATCAAAGGGCGCGAAATGTTGTGCCGATGTATTGTCCACCATGCTATTCAACTTCACAGCGCACTTGTATTAATCTGCTGCCCTAATCGTCCTGCCTTAACATATGCCCGGTGCGCAGATACCGGCTGTGCCAGCTCAAACTCTCCGCCAATAAATGCGGCGTGTGCTTGCCGTTCGACAGTCTCAGCGCGCGGTTGTAGTAATCCAGCAGCGCCGCGCGGTAGTCCGGGTGCGCGCACTTCTCAATCACCAATCCTGCCCGTTGTGTCGGCGACAGTCCACGCAGGTCGGCCAGTCCCTGTTCCGTCACCACAACAGAAACATCGTGCTCCGTGTGGTCCACATGCGACACCATGGGAACGATCGTCGAGATCGTTCCCGTCTGCGCCGTCGAAGGCGCCATGAAGATCGACAGGAACCCATTGCGAGCGAAGTCGCCCGAGCCGCCAATCCCATTCATGATGCTCGACCCCATAATGTGCGTCGAATTCACATCCCCGTATATGTCCGCCTCGATAATGCCGTTCATCGCGATCACGCCCAGTCGCCGGATGATCCCCGGATGGTTCGAGATCTCCTGCGAGCGCAGCACAATCCGGTCGCGGAACTCGCCGATCTTCGGAATAAACTCCGCCGTCCCCTCCGGGCTCAGCGAAAACGCCGTCGCCGAGGCGCATGTCATCTTGCCCGACCGCAGCAGACTCACCAGCCCATCCTGGATCACCTCCGTATATGCGGTCAGGTCCTCGAACGGCCCCTCTTCCAACCCGTACAGCACCGCATTCGCAATGTTGCCCACGCCCGATTGCAGCGGCAGCAGCGAAGCCGGAAGCCGTCCCTTCCTCACCTCATTGCTCAGAAACTCCATAATGTGCGCGGCAATCCTCTTCGAACTCTCATCCGGCGCCCTGAACGGACTAGCTCGGTCCGGCGTGTCGGTGCGCACCACCGCAATCACCTTCTCCGGCGGGATCTTCAGATAAGGCTCACCGATCCGCTGGCACACCGAGGTCAGTGGAATCGGGTCTCGATGCGGCGGCATTCCCAGCCCGTAGTACAGGTCGTGCATCCCCTCCAGCGCCATCGGCTGCGCCGAGTTCACCTCCAGAATCACCTTCTCCGCGCAATCAATCCACGTCTGGTTATTGCCCACCGACGTGCTCGGTATCACCCGCCCGTCCTCCAGGATCGCCGTCACCTCAATCAGCGCCAGGTCCAGCTTACCCAGGAACCCGTATTCCACAATCTGCCCCACCTGGCTCAGGTGCAGGTCCGTATACTGCATCTCGCCCGCGTTAATCAGCTTGCGCGTAATCGGGTCCGACTGGTACGGCAGACGCATCTGCATCCCGCCCACCATGGCCAGCGCTCCGTCCAGCTCCGGCCCCGTCGACGCCCCAGTAAACACATTCACCTTGAACTTCTGCCCGCGCAGGTGCGCATCCGTAATGCGCCGCGCCAGCGCCATCGGCACCGCCTTCGGGTATCCCGACCCGGTAAACCCGCTCATCCCAATCTGCGCCCCAGGTTGGATCAGCGCCGCGGCCTCTTCCCCACTCATCACGCGCTGAGCTAACGCAGCATTCTGAATGCGATCGTCTGATTGGCTTGTCGAACTGGTGGACATTGCAGTTTCTTCTCTCTTCCCGTTGAGTGAACCGTGCGGGGAACTTCCTCATCCCCGGACACGCACTGGCAACCACCGACCGTCGCCATTCAGGGCATACCCTACATTAGTCCGAAGTATATCCCGCACCGCAAAGCGCCTGGTGTGCCGCCCATCACACCGTCTTGTTTGTCATTCATCTTGTTTGTCATTCCCGAAGCCGGGGCCCCCGACGAGCTTGCTCGCTGGGGTGGTCAGCGCAGGAATCTGCTTCTTCCGTCGCCTTTGTTCTTGCACGAAAGCGCCAACGGCGCGCTCTATACCAGCCTGGGGCGAACGGGGTCCCCGGCGAGCTTGCTCGCTGGGGCAGAACGCCCCAGGTCTCCGGCCATCCGCAAACTAGCGGGCTGAAGGCACGCACTATAGAGGAAGAGACGCCCCCTACGCCACCCCAATCACCGTGCAAAGCTCCTTCACCGAATCCGCGCTCTTCTGCAGTGCCGCCTGCTCCTCCGCCGTCAGCTTGATCTCGATGATCTGCTCCACCCCGCCCGCGCCCAGCTTACACGGCACTCCCACATACAGCCCATGAATCCCATACTCGCCCTGCAGATAAGCCGCGCAGGGCAGGATCTTCTTCTTGTCCTTCAGGATTGCCTCCACCATCTCCGTCGCCGCGGCTGAGGGAGCATAGTAAGCGCTGCCCGTCTTCAGATACTTCACAATCTCCGCCCCACCATCGCGCGTCCGTTGCACCAGCTCCGCCAGCCGCTCCGGCGCAATCAGCTCCGTAATAGGTATCCCCGCCACCGTCGAGTAGCGCGCCAACGGCACCATCGTGTCGCCGTGGCCGCCCAGCACAAACGCCGTCACATTCTCCACCGACACGTTTAACTCCTGCGCTATAAACGTCCTGAAACGCGCCGAATCCAGCACGCCCGCCATCCCAATCACGCGTTCCCTCGGCAGCCCCGCCTGTCTGTACGCCGTCTGAGCCATAGCATCCAGTGGGTTCGACACCACAATCAAAATCGTCTCCGGCGACACTGCCACCACCTTCGACACCACATCGCTCATGATCTTGTAGTTCGTATTCAGCAGGTCGTCGCGGCTCATCCCCGGCTTGCGCGCAATCCCCGCCGTAATCACCACCACATCCGACCCAGCCGTGTCCGCGTAATCGTTCGTCCCCACAATCGACACGTCACGCTTCTCAATCGGCATCGCCTCCGCCAGGTCCAGCCCCTTGCCCTGCGGCACTCCCTCGATCACATCCAGCAACACCACGTCCGCCAGCTCCTTCGCCGCAATCCAGTGTGCCGCCGTCGCCCCCACATTCCCCGACCCAACAATCGTTACCTTCTTCCGCATCGCTCAAATCCCCTGTCCCAAAATGTGTTGCCTGTTCTTAGCCGTACTCGTCGTTGTCTGTTTTAACCCACACTTGTCGTTGTCTGTTCTTAACCGAACTCGTTGTTGCGTGTTTTATCGGTTCAATCGGTGTAAATCGGCGTTAAGCCGTTGCCTTTGCTCTTGCGCCGAAGGCGCCTACGCCTGGACGGCCAGTCCCATGTTCTCAATCATCCTTGTCGCAAACTCGCTGGTCTTCACCTTGGTCGCGCCCTGCATTCCCCGCTCAAAGTCATACGTCACAAACTTCTGCGCAATCGTCTTCTCCAGCGAGCTCTCGATCAGCAGTGCTGCCTCCGTCCATCCCAAAAAATTAAACAGCATCACCCCCGACAGCATCACACTCCCCGGATTGATCACATCCTTGTCCGCGTACTTAGGCGCCGTTCCGTGCGTTGCTTCGAACACCGCGTAGCCATCGCCCACGTTACCACCCGGAGCAATCCCCAGCCCGCCAACCTGCGCCGCCGCCGCATCCGATATGTAGTCGCCGTTCAGGTTCGTCGTCGCCAGAATCGAATAGTCCTCCGGCCGCAGAATAATCTGCTGGAATATTGAGTCCGCAATCCGGTCGTTCACCAGCACCTTGCTCTTCCACTTGCCCGCGCCATGCGACTCGCCAATCGCCGCCAGCACGCTCTTCACCTCGGCCACAACCTTCTCGCCAAACTCCTTCGGCGCAAACTCGATCCCCGGCTCAATCAGCGCCGCATTCTCCTCCGCCGTCAGCTTCGGGTTCGTTTCAAGATTTCCCAGGATCCAGCTCTCCCGCTCCGTCACCGTCTCCGCGCGGAACTCCTCGGTCGCAACCTCGTACCCCCACTCGCGGAACGCGCCCTCGGTAAACTTCTGGATGTTCCCCTTATGCACCAGCGTCACTGTCTTGCGCCCTTCCTTCAGCGCGAACCGGATCGCAGCCCGCACCAGCCGCTTCGACCCCGTAATCGAGATCGGTTTGATCCCCACGCCCGAATCCAGCCGCACCCGTTTCTTCGTCCCCTTCAGCATCTCGTCGTTCACAAATGCGATCAGCTTCGCCGCCTCCGGCGTCCCTTCGCGGAACTCGATCCCCGCATAAATGTCCTCCGTATTCTCGCGGAAGATCACCACATTCAGCTTCTCCGGATGCTTCACCGGGCTGGGTACGCCCGCGTAGTACTTCACCGGCCGTATGCACTGGTACAGGTCCATCAACTGCCGCAGAGCCACGTTCAGGCTGCGTATCCCACCGCCCACCGGCGTCGTCAGCGGCCCTTTAATCGACACCCTGAAGTCCACCGTCGCCTTCACCGTATCGTCGGGTAGCCAATTCCCAGTCTGCCGGTACGCCTTCTCGCCCGCCAGCACCTCGTACCACTCCACGCTGCGCTTTCCGCCGTACGCCTTCTCCACCGCCGCGTCGAAAACCCGTTTCGACGCCCGCCAGATGTCCCGCCCCGTCCCATCGCCCTCGATAAAAGGAATAATCGGATGGTCGGGAACGGTATACACCCCGTTCTCATATTCAATGGCTTTGCCGTTACCTGGGACCGGAATTCCGTTATAACTCGTCTGCATGTGCGTTGTTGCTCCCGTAAGATTGCCGAATTGTCCAACCTTCGCAGGCTACCACCCGCCCCCGCGCATAGCAACGAAGCCGCCATTGCGGCAAAAGAAGAGGCCCGCATCACGGGCCGTCTCTCCATCTATCAAGCGCTGCCGACCTTCGCCTTCGTCGCCACTTCCTTCGGCTTTTCCTTCGGTTCCTTGACCTTCTTGTGGTAGATCACAGGAATGAAGTTCTGGTTCTGCATCGGTGGTCGCACATAACCGGTCTTGCGCAGCGGCGGCAGCTTCAGTGACTCCGGGGTCATATCTCGATACGGCACCAGAGACAGCAGATGGCGAATCACGTTTAACCGCGCGGATTTCTTGTCCTCCGAGTTCACTACATACCAGGGCGCCTGTTTGGTGTCGGTCACCGCGAACATCTCGTCCTTCGCCCGCGAGTAGTCGCCCCAGTGCTTGCGCGATTCCAGGTCCATCGGGCTGATCTTCCACCGCTTGGTCGGATTGTCCATCCGCTCCTGAAAGCGCCGCTCCTGCTCTTCGTCGCTCACCGAAAACCAGTATTTGATCAGCAATATCCCGCTGCGGATCAGCATCAGCTCAAACTCCGGACAGCTATGCATGAACTCCTGATAATCAGCCTCGCTGCAGAAGCCCATCACCCGTTCCACTCCGGCGCGGTTGTACCAGCTGCGGTCGAACAGGATCAACTCACCGGCCGCCGGCAGGTGGGGCACATAGCGCTGGAAGTACCATTGCGATTTTTCCCGCTCTGTCGGCGTGCCCAGCGCAACCACCCGGCAGATGCGTGGGTTCATCGACTCGGTGATCCGTTTGATCGCGCCCCCTTTGCCCGCGGCGTCGCGGCCCTCGAACAGAATCACAACTCGCAGTTTTTCGTGCTTGATCCACTCCTGCAACTTCACCAGCTCAATCTGCAGGCGCGCCAGTTCCTTGTCGTAGTCGCAATCCTTGCCCAGGTGTAACGCTGCCGGTACGTTGGCAATGTCGATCGGGCGGTGCTGAGCTTTGGCCTTCTTGTCCTTTGATTTTCCGCCTTTTTGCTTCTTCTTTCCCGCCATAAACGCTCCTCCGTTCGGTTCGGCTGGTTGGTGATGCATCCCGCAGCACGCAAAAGAAGAAATCGGGGCGTGGAGAGATGGAAAGCAATGACGCCGCCCACTTCCCCACGCCCACAATCTGCGACGTGCTACCGCTCGTACTCATTACTCTACTTAGCTGGCTGGACTACTTCACCTTCACCGTATCGATCGTCTTCAGTATGCGAGAGATGATCTGGTAAGGATCGGCTTCCGAGTTCGGGCGACGGTCTTCCAGATAGCCCTTGTAGCCGTTCTTGATGAAGTTCACCGGCAGCCGTACAGAGGCTCCGCGGTCAGACAGTCCATAGCTGAACTTGTCGATCGCCTGGGTCTCATGCAGCCCCGTCAAGCGAAGATGATTGTCCGGTCCATACACCGCGATATGCTCCGGGATGTATTTCTCAAACGCTTTCATCAGCGCTTCTAGGTACTTCTTCCCGCCCACTTCGCGGATGTACTTGGTGGAGAAGTTGGTGTGCATGCCAGACCCGTTCCAGTCGCCCTTGATCGGCTTGCAATACAGCTCCAGGTCCACCTCGTACTTCTCGCACAACCGCATCATCAGGTAGCGGGCCATCCATGTGTCGTCCGCCGCCTTGGTAGAGCCTTTGGCAAAGATCTGGAACTCCCACTGCCCCTTCGCAACCTCCGCGTTGATACCTTCGTGGTTGATTCCTGCCTCAAGGCACAGGTCAAGATGCTCTTCCACTATCTGGCGGGCGATACTTCCCATATGCTTGTAGCCCACGCCGCAGTAATACGGGAACTGGGGAATACTCGGGTGGCCATCCTTCGGGAAGCCCAACGGGCGCCCATCTTTGTACAGGAAGTACTCCTGCTCCAAGCCAACCCACAGGTCCTC
>DATKGA010000094.1:0-21678 GCA_035510935.1 Acidobacteriaceae bacterium | reverse complement strand
GAAGGGCGCGCGGTCGTGCATGCCGATGCCGCAGAGCAGGGATGACATGAACCAGCCGCGATGCTGGTCGCCGCCCTCGGCGTAGAGGTCGGCGCGGGGGTCTGGGTCATTTGGCTTCTGCTGCACGTCGGGGTCGAAGTCGAGGACGGCGTGGGAGCTGGAACCGGACTCGAACCAGACATCGAGGATGTCCATCTCTTTACGAAACTCGGCGTGGCCGCAGGCGCAGGCGGTGCCAGGCGGCAGCATCTCTTCGGGCGTGTGGATGTACCAGGCGTCGGCGGATTCGCGCATGAAGAGGGCGACGATGGATTGGTTGATGGCGGCGTCGCGCAGCGGCTCGCCGCACTTGCGGCAGAGGAAGACGGCGATGGGCACTCCCCAGATGCGCTGGCGCGAGATGCACCAGTCGGGGCGTGTGGCGACCATGTTGGTGATGCGTTCCAGGCCCCAGGCGGGATCCCAGGTTACGTTTTTAATCTCTTCGAGGGCGCGGGTGCGGAGGGTGGTGGATGCGCCGTCAGGGGCGGGCATGGGGGTGTCCATCGCGATGAACCACTGCTCGGTGGCGCGGGTGATGACGGGGTTGTGGCAGCGCCAACAGTGGGGGTAGGAGTGGTCGAAGCTGGTGGCGGCGAGCAGCGCGCCTTTTTCCTTCAGCAGCTCGATGATGACGGGGTTCGACTTGAAAACCGTCAGCCCCTCGTAGGGCTGGGGAACGCCGCCGCCGAAGCGCTCGGTACCCATCTGCCGGCCGGCGTCGTCGACATATTGGACCTCGGGAAGGTTATATCGCTTGCCCGTCGCGAAGTCGTCGACACCGTGGGCGGGCGCGGTGTGGACGGCTCCGGTTCCCTGGTCGGCTGTGACGTAGTCGGCGGTGACGCCGAGGATGGTGCGATGGAGGAAGGGGTGGTGGAAGGTTGCGCGATCGAGCGAGGTGCCGGGAAAGAGGGCGACGATGTCGGCCTGGGACGCGGGCTCGGATGGATTGGCGGCGGACATCAGGTTGCAGTGGACAATGACGGTCGAGAGCAGGGCCTGGGCGACGATGTAGATCGCATCGGCCGTGTTGAGGGCGACGTACTCCATCTCCGGATGGAAGGCGACGGCGAGAGAAGCGGGGAGAGTCCATGGGGTGGTGGTCCAGATGATGGTGTAGACATCTTTACCGGAGAGTTCTGGGGCGATTGCGGCGGCATCGCTGGTGAGTTTGTAGCGAACGTAGACGGAGGGGCTGGTGTGGTTGGCGTACTCGACTTCAGCCTCGGCGAGGGCGGTGCGGTCGTGGATGCACCAGGAGACGGGCTTGAGGCCCTTGTAGACGAAGCCGTTCTCGAAGAAGTGGAAGAATGTCTCGGCAATGCGCGCCTCGTAGGCGGGGTCCATGGTGGAGTAGGGCGTGGCCCAGCGGCCGAAGATTCCCAGGCGAATGAACTGCTCACGCTGCAGGTCCAGGTACTTCTGGGCGTACTCGCGGCAGGCGCGGCGGACGGCAACGGGGTCCATCTGGAGCTTTTTGCGGCCAAGCTGCTCGTCGACCTTGATCTCGATGGGAAGGCCGTGGCAGTCCCATCCGGGGACGTAGGGGGCATCGAAGCCGGCCATGGTCTTGGTTTTGATGACGAAATCCTTGAGGGTCTTGTTGAGCGCGTGGCCGAGGTGGATGGAGCCGTTGGCGTAGGGTGGGCCGTCGTGCAGGATGTAGCGGGGCGATCCGGCTCGGGCGGCGCGGATCTGGGCGTAGAGGTCCGACTGCTCCCATGCGGCGAGGCGGAGCGGCTCGTTGACCGGCAGATTGGCCTTCATGGGGAAGGCGGTCTGGGGGAGGTTCAGCGTGGATTTGAGCGGTTTCGGCGCGCTTTGCGGTTCGGGGGCGCTGGCTGGCTTGCTTTCGGGTGTTTCGGGCATTCTTTCCTCGAGGTGCTGGCTGTGCGACCGGTCAGGGTAACCGGGTAGTGCGGCTGGGGGAATCAATTCCGGGCCAAATATCTATTGTATCCGGGAGAGGCAGCGGGATTGAACAGAGGTTGGGATGTGGGCGAGACTTCCTGAGGCTTATTTGCGTCAAAGAGAGAGGAGTACATCGAGCAGGCGATTCTTTTGTAGAATGTCCTGTGGGGCCAGAAGCCGCGCGCAAGACAGATCATAACCGGCGCAAGACCGGCGACGCACTGAGAGGAACAAGCGCGCGAAATCCGAGAGGGACGGCAGAGAGGCTGCGGCCTGGATCTGCGGTTGAGGCAAATCGACTTGTCAGAATATGGGTTTATACCGAAGGATGATCCGAACAAACCGGCTCCTGTGTTGCGGGTGGGCGTGGAGTCTTCGCTAGCTGCAGGCAACATGATGCTGCAAGAGGAAGGCCTATTCGCCTCTATGTTGAGCAGCCTGCGGGACGTATTTTTTCCGGTGAAACTGCCTCCGCTGGTGCTGGAGTCGAAGCCGATTCCGGTGATCGACCGGATGGCGACCAAGCAGAACCCCAAGGCAACGGCCGCCGCAATTACCTTCTATGTGCTTATCATCCTGCTCTGTGCGTGGGTGGTCAAGATGAAGCTCCAGCAGATGGCGACGCAGAAGATGGAGCAAACGCAGATCACATTGCCGCCTGCCCCGGATTTGGGGAAGATGGGCGGAGGCGGCGGGCAGAAGGGCCTGACCGCGGTGACCAAGGGCAAGATGCCGAAGGTTGCGGACCTGCAGAAGCCGAAGCTCACGATGCCCGATCCGACGGTGAACGTGCAGAAAGACCTGAAGATGACGGACAACAACATGCCGAACTTCGGCGACCCCAACTCTCCGCTGCTGGGCAACTCGATGGGGCGAGGCAGCGGCACCGGGATGGGGAACGGCAACGGCTCTGGCATTGGATCGGGTTCCGGCGGGGGCATGGGCGGCGGGGTGAGGCAGGTTGGCGGCGGAGTTAAAGGGCCTGTGATTATCTACCAGCCGGAGCCTGAGTTCAGCGAAGAGGCGCGCAAGGCGAAGTTCATGGGAGTAGTGACCGTGAGCCTGATTGTGGGCGCGGACGGCAAGCCGCAGCAGGTGCATGTGACGCGCGGCGTGGGCATGGGACTGGATGATAATGCGGTCGCAGCGGTGAAGCAATACCGCTTCAAGCCGGCAACGGAGAATGGCAAGCCGGTCGCGGTGTACCTGAACGTCGAGGTCAACTTCGAGATCTTCTGAGAGCACAAAACAGCTAGTCAGCGAGTCAGCGTTTGAGCCGAAAGGTTTGAGCGCTGATTTTCTTTCCGCGGGAGCAGGAATTCTGTTGGGGGCGGCACTGACGGTTGGGAAGGTCTTCTGGAGATGTCGAGGCGGAAGCGATCGACCTGGTGTTCGAGGGTGTTGGCAGTGGCGCGGAGGCTCTGGATGCCGGCGGTGGTGGTGGCCATCTCGGTGAGGTTTTCGTGGCTGAGAGTGTGGATGGAGTCGAGCGAGGAGCTAGACTGGTCCGCGGCAGCGGCCTGCTGCGAGGCAGCGATGGCGATCTGGGCAATCATGCGGTCGACTCGTTCGGCCATGACGATGATGCGACCGAGGGCTTCGCCTGCCTGATTGGTGGTGACAACACCCTGCTTGACGACGACCTCCCCAATGTCAAAGCCGACGATGATGCTACGGGTGCGTTGCTGAATTTCCTGGATCATGGCGGAGATCTCGCCCGTGGCCTGGGCGGTGGATTCGGCGAGGCGGCGCACCTCTCCGGCAACGACGGCAAAGCCGCGACCCTGTTCGCCTGCGCGTGCCGCTTCGATGGCGGCATTGAGGGCAAGCAGGTTGGTCTTGCGGGCGATCTCGTCGATCACGGTGACGACCTGCGAGATGCGGTGGGAGTCTTCTTCGAGTAGGCCGACAGTGACGGATGTATCGTTGCGTGCTTTTTCGATGGACTTCATACCGCTGAGCAACAACTGAACGATGGCACCGCCTTCGCGGGCGGTTACGGCGGCGGAGCGAGCGGTCTCCGCGGCGGACTGGGTGTGACGAGAGACTTCAGCAATGGAGGCGGACATCTGCTGCATGGCGGTAGCGGCCTGCTGGGTCTGCTGGGTCTGCTCGTCCACACGGCGGTGGATATGGCCGGTGGCGGAGCTCATGGAGCTGGCGCTTGCGGTGAGTGAACCCGCGGTATGGGCGACCGTGCGTATGATGCTTCCCAGACTATTCTGCATCTGCTGCATGGCGCGGGCGAGCGAGCCGACCTGGTCGGAGGAATGAATATCCAGTTCGACTCCGGTAAGGTCGCCGGAGGCAATGGCAGTGGCGCGGTCGGCGAGGAGACCGATGGCGCGGGTGACGCGGCGGGCGAGGATGAACGAGATGGCTCCGCCGAAAATTGCCCCCAGGAGAGTGGCCGTCCAGAGGGTGAGCAGGACAGCGCGATTGGCCTCCTGCAGGCGACTCATATCGGTGTCACATTGATTCTCCTGAGACTGTACGAGGAGCCTCATGGACTCGAACAAGGGAGCATCCATGGTAAGGATCTGACTATTGAGAAGATCACGGGCCTGGCGTGTGCCCTGGGAGGTGTGCAACTCGTTGAGGCGTTCCACTTCGTCTTCCACGGAGTGGAGCTGGACCAGGCCTGGCTGGATCTGCTGGATGCGAGACGCATCCGCACCGAGATCGTAATGGCGGCTTAGTTCAAGGAGTTGCGCGAGGGGTTTGTCTGCCGCGTTCAGGTTGTCTGAACGGACCTGGCGAAGATGGCTGGAGGATCTGGAATCGGTGCCCAGGAGAAGGTAGGTCTCGAGCGACTGCACACTGGTCATCATGGCGGCCCGCACATCGCGGGCGCGGCATATGATAGGGATTCTTCCGTCGGCCACGGTGCTGGCCAGCCGGTTTGCCTCCTGCACGCTGCGGTGTGCGAACGAGGCGCTGACCAGCATCGCCAGGATGAGCGCGCCGGTGCTGATACCGAGCTTGGATTGGAGCTTCATGCGGACCTCTGATTCTGCGTGGCCCGAGTAAGAGCATTTCTCGAATTCATGTGGATTAGGGAAAGTGTGCAAGGTGGCTTTTTTGAGAAAAAAGCCGCTCTGCTGCGGTGACTTCTCTTTACACCAATTCGAGAAATGCTCCAGGGCATCAGAGGGTGTATCGGCTTGGCGGGCGCGATGCGTGAGAGGATTGTGGTCTAGAGGAGCGCAGGGGTTGGGATAAGGTCGAATGTGAGGTGGTCGGCGAGGCTGCCGGTGCGCTCCTTCCAGTCGAGGAAGAGGCGGCCATAGCTATCGGTGAGGCAGGTGGCGGGATCGACGTTGAGCTTGGCCAGGGTGTCGTCGATCCAGGCGGGCGGGCCTTCCAGCTCGGCATAGTCGCCAATGGGCGTCTCGTCGAGGACGAGGTGGTAGCTGGGATTGGCCGAGAAGACCTGCGAGGGATGGTCTGGGTTGGTAAAGAGCGGGCCGTCGATGGTGGGAGTGGTGCGGGACCACTGGGTGCGGAACTTTTCGTAACGGAAGACCGGCTCGTATCCCATCTGGTGGAAGATGGCGGCGATCGCGGAACCGTCTTCGACCAGGGTCTCCGTCTCGATGCGGACTTTATAACGGGTTGGGTCACCCTCCTCGGAGGGATCAGCCGGGCGCTTGTGGGTGACGGTCCAAAGGTCACCGTAACGACGTATGCGAAGAATCTGCCTGGCTGTGCGGAGGGAGCGATCCGGTGTGTCGTAGAGCGTGTTCTGCTCGAAGGTGCGGGGAGTGTCGAGCTGAAAGCCGAGGCTGGGAAGACGCGCTTGCAGGCGAGCGAAATCGTGGATGGGAAACTTGAGTTCGATCTCGGCACACTGCATTGGTTGAGTATACGGTGAGGGCAGTAGGATGAGGAGTGAGGCAACGCTTCGATGCGGGATGAGCAGGGGCACGAGCCCGAGTTGGGCTTGAAGACTGAGCGGCTGCAGGCTATCGACCTGGCGCGGGCGGCGGAGCTGTTGCGCAGCGGCGGAACCGTCGCGTTCCCTACCGAGACGGTATACGGGCTGGGAGCGAATGCTCTGGATTCTGAGGCAGTTGCGAAGATATTTTTGGCGAAGCAACGGCCCAGTTGGGACCCGGTGATTGTGCATGTGGAGGGACGCGCAATGCTGGAACGGGTGGCGGAGGTTCCGGCGGGCGACGAAGGGCGCGTGGTTGCAAGACTGATGGAGGCCTTCTGGCCGGGGCCGCTGACGCTGCTGCTGCCCAGGACGGCTGCGGTGCCCGACGCTGTGACCGCGGGACGGCCACTGGTGGGCGTGCGCTCACCGGCGCATCGAGTGGCTCGAGAGTTGATTCGGATGGCGGGCGTTCCGGTGGCCGCGCCCAGCGCGAACCGATTTGGACATACCAGCCCAACGACGGCGGAGCATGTGCTGGCCGATCTGGATGGGCGGATCGGCGCGGTGCTGGACGGCGGGGCGACGAGCGTGGGGGTGGAATCCACTGTGCTGGACGTGGCTGCGCGAGCGATCTACAGACCGGGTGCGGTGACTGCGGCGATGCTTTCGCGGGTGATTGGGGACGAGGTGCGGGTGGTTTCGGGGATGGTGAAAACGGATGAAGCAGATTCCTCCGCTACGCTACGGAATGACAACCAGGAACGGCGGAATGATAAGGGTGCGGGGTTGGTTTCGCCGGGGATGGGGATGCGGCACTACGCTCCGCAGGCTCGGCTGGTGTTAGTGGAGGGACAACAGGAGCTGCTGCGCGAGGTTGCGAAATATCCTGTGGACGAGGTTGGTGTGATGCTGCCGGATGGATGGAACGCTGGCGGCACGGGGATGGTGTGGCGATGGGGTGTTTGGGACGATGCGGAGACTCTGGCGCGGCTGCTCTTTGCGGGACTGCGGAAGTTGGATGCGCGCGGTGTGAAAGCAATTGTTTGCCCGGTGCCGGCGATGGGCGGTTTGGGCGATGCAATGCGCGACCGGCTGGAGAAGGCGGCGCGGGTGAGGTGAGAACGTGGCTGGCGGAGTTATTACATCCCACCCATCGCGATGAAGCTGCAATGGATGGGGCACCCGGCCGAGGATGACAATTTTTGGGAGGGCTATACACCCACGGGTGTGGCGAGCTGGGCGGCGAAGGCGTCCAGCGAGAGAGAGCGGAGCAAGTTGCGGCGCAGGCCGGAGTGGACCTGGTCGAGGGCACGGCTGGCAGACTCGATCCAGGCGAAGGGGAGGACGGCGGCCATGCGATCGAGCTCGGCGCGGAGGTCGGTGTTGCGCACGAGATCGGGTGTGCCGCTGTCGATCAGGAGTAGGTCTTCCAGCAGCAGCGCGAGGGCACGCAGCAGGGCGGACGTCTTGGTCTGGCCGTCAGCACCGGCGCGATAAGTCTCGGTCATCTTGAAGAGAGCGGTGTGGTCGGGATCGGATTGGGTTGAGATTGCCGCTGCATTGCGCAAAAAGATGAGGGCGTCGGCGCGGGCTGCGGTGTAGGTTTCCAGGTCGAAGGCAATCGCGCGGCCGACTGCTCCCTGGGCCAGACGGGCGATGAGAGAGCGCTGCTTGGCTGGAACGTCGGGACGGCGCATGGCGAGCAGTGCTTCGATCTCCTCGACGGGAAGTGGGCCGAGCCGGACAGAGGCGCAGCGCGAGCGGATAGTGGGAAGCAGCTCGCCGGGATTCTCGGCAAGGATGAAAATGTGGACCGTGTCGGGCGGCTCCTCGAGGACCTTGAGCAGCGAGTTGGCGGCCTCCTTCATCATGCTGGCGGAGGTGAGGAGGAAGATCTTGCGGGGGGCCTCGCTGGGCAGGTAGTGCGCGCGCTGGATGAGGGTGCGCACCTGGCCAAGCTTGATGAGGAGTTGGGGCGGATCGGGCGGCAGGATAAGAACGTCGGGGTGAGGCTGAATGAGGACGCGAGTCTCTTTCTTGTCGGTCTCGCGCATCTCTTCGCGGGCGAGAACGGCGGCTTCGACCTGGGCCTCTAAATCCACGGAGGAGGCGATGCGGGTGCAGTTGGAGCAGATGCCGCAAAAGCTGGCCAGTTCCTGTCCGCTTGGTGAGGACTCGCGGGGCTGGCGCTCGCACTCCAGGGCCATGGCGAGCATGAGGGCGAGGGTGTACTTCCCTGCCTCGGCTGGGCCGGCGAGGATGAGTGAGTGGGGAAGGCGGCCAGCGGCGATGGAGGCACGCAGCGATTCCACAGCAGCCTCGTTGCCGAGGAACTCGCGGAAGCCGGCGGGGAGAGCAGGTAAGGAGCTCATGGTTCGTTACTTCTCTCTTCGAGCATATATCGCGAGGGTCTTTGGGGCTATCGGTATACAGATGGTTGGCAATTATTCACGGCGAGTACTTAAAACAACTCCCCAATTCTTGGAAGTGTTTATGATAATCAGTAGGAATCACACTTGCCATGGGCTGCAACTCATGGAATCAGTGACTTTCCGTTTGGCGACTGATGTGCTTAATCCTAACTGAGCCTTAAGCGGAGCTTCGCTCTGCGTTGTTGAACTATTGCCCACGGATTTCGTAGTTTGCGGTACGCAACATGAGAGACGCTTTTCAGACGCGAATTCTCGCCGTCGCCTTGGCCATTGCGACGCTGGGAGTGTGCATCCTGGCGGGATTCAACCTGTCGCAGGAGATGGGTGTCGAGTTCCCCACGGATGGGGTGGTGTGGGTCGAAGTGCAGGGCGGGCTGAGGGCTGAGCGGGTTCCTGCGGATTCGGCAGGCAGCCGCGCGGGCATTCGCGCTGGGGACATTTTGCAGGCGATCAACGGCGAGCCGACGCCGCGCGTCTCCTCCCAGGTGCGGGCGATGTACAACAACGGGCTTTGGGACCACGCGGCCAACTACTCCGTCGTCCGACCGGTTGCAGGAGCGCATGGGATTGAAGTATCGACTCCATTTCCGGTGCAGGTGTGGCTGGAACCTGCGGACCGGAGCATGGCTCAGGGATCTCGGCTGATCGCGCTGGTGTATCTGCTGATCGGGCTGTATGTACTGTTCCGGCGCTGGACTGCACCCAAATCTCTGCATTTCTATATCTTCTGCCTGGTATCGTTTGTGCTGTACGCCTTCCGGTCGACGGGTGAACCTGGAGTCTTCGACCAGGTAATTTCGTGGGGAAACCTGCTGGCAACGATGCTACAGCCGGCGCTATTTCTGCACTTCGCGGTGAGCTTCTGGGACGCAGGCGGGGCCGACGAGGGTGCAGCGGCGAAGGCGCGGAGCAGGCTTGGACGGTATCTGGTGCCAACGCTGCTGTACGTGCCGGGAGCCTACCTGGTGGGTCTACAGGCGTGGGCGATCGAACGCTGGTCTGCAACGGGCATTCTGAGTCACCGGCTGGATCAGATTCACTACGGCTATATGGCGCTCTACTATGTAGCTGCGGCCGTGGTTTTTTACCAGCGCTACCTGCGCGCGGGGTCGCCGCTGGAGCGACAGCAGTTGAAGTGGCTGACGCGGGGAACTCTGTTGGCGGTGGGGCCGTTCACGCTGCTGTATGCGATTCCTTTTCTGCTGGGCTTCACGGTACCGATTCTGCTGTCGAAGATTGTACTGTTGTTCCTGGCGCTGATTCCCCTGACCTTCAGTTGGGCGATTGTGCGCTACCGCCTGATGGATGTGGACTTGATCTTCAAGCGTGGCGTGACCTACACGTTGGCCACGGCGGCGATTGTGGGACTCTACTTCGGCGTGATCGCACTGGGCGGAGAGATCGTCCATACACGATGGACTGGATTGGGAACGCCGGGGCTGGTGATTGCCATCATGGTTACAGGGTTGGTCTTCGATCCACTGAAGCGCATGCTGCAGGCGCATGTGGACCGCGTCTTCGACCAGAAGAGCTTCGACTATCGCGAGACGTTAATCGACTTTGGCCGCAGCCTGAACTCGCAGACCGACCTGCGCGCGCTGGTGGACTCGATTGTGGAGCGTCTGCCGGAGACCTTGCTGGTGACACGGGTCGCAGTGTTTTTGGCCACGGAGGACGACGCGGAAGCCGGCGGGAGCGGGGCGGACAGCGGAGGCAACGGCAGGGCGAGGCAAAACGGCCTCGCGAATGGGAATGGCGCGGTGAAGCCGGACGGCCGCTTTGAATTGGCTGCCTCACACGGGCTTACCAATCTGGAGGCAGAACAGCTGCGCGCGCTGGATGTGCGCTTTCTGGACTTCGACCGCGGGGGCTCGGACGACCACATCTTTCTGGAGAATCCGCAGCAGGTGCTTCGTCTTCCCGACGCGCAGCAGAAGAGCGCGAGGTTGCTGGACCTGAACTACTATCTGCCCTGCAGGGTGGCCAACCGCGAGGGCGGCGGTACGCGCACGGTGGCGATCCTGGGCCTGGGGCGCACCGACGATGGTGATTTTCTATCCAGTGAGGACATGGAAGTATTGGGGTCGCTGGCTGGGTACATCGGCATCGCGATCCAGAATGCGCAACTCTATCGGCGGCTGGAGCAGAAGATCGGCGAGTTTGAACGGCTGAAGGAGTTCCACGAGAACATTGTGGAGTCGATCCACATTGGCGTCTTCGCGGTGGACCTGGAGGACCGGATCGAGAGCTGGAACGCACAGATGGAGGCGATGTACGCACGCGCGCGCAGCGAGGCGCTGGGCCAGAGGCTGGCAGCGATCTTCCCGCCGGAGTTCATGTCCCACTTCGACAGCGTACGCGAGGAGCTGGGAACGCACACGTTCTACAAGATCCGGCTGCTGCTGCCGACGGGAGAGACTCGGGTGGCGAACATCGCGATTGCGCCGCTGCTGACACGCGACTTCGCGGTGGTGGGTCGGATTGTGCTGGTGGACGACATCACCGACCGTATGGAGTTGGAGGCACAACTGACGCAAGCCGAGAAGTTGTCGTCGATCGGTCTGCTGGCGGCGGGTGTGGCGCATGAGGTGAACACTCCGCTGGCCGTCATCAGCAGCTACACCCAGATGCTGGCCAAGCAGATGCGTCCCCTGATGGAGCAGGACAAGCGGCTGGCGCCGGTGCTGGACAAGATCACGCAGCAGACCTTCCGCGCGTCGGAGATTGTGAACGGACTGCTGAATTTTTCGCGCACGGGGAGCAGTGAGTTCGGCTCGATCGACCTGAACCGGCTGCTGCTGGACACGCTGACGCTGGTCGACCACCAGTTCAAGACGGCCCGGATACAAGTCGAGACGGAGCTGGATCAAGAGCTGCCCCGCATCCAGGGCAACGAGGGCAAGCTACAACAGGTGGTGTTGAACCTGCTGTTGAACGCGCGCGATGCGATGCATGGTTCCGCTGAGGCACGGATACGGATTGCCACCCAGCGGAGGGCTGGCCGCGTCACGGTGGTAGTGCAGGACTTCGGCAACGGGATCGAGCCGGATCATCTGCATCGCATCTTCGACCCGTTCTTTACCACCAAGTCCAAGCCGGGCAACGGACAGCACAAGGGCACCGGGCTGGGTCTGGCGGTGAGCTATGGCATCATGCAGGAACACGGCGGCAAGATGCAAGTGGAGAGCGAGGTGGGCGCGGGAACGACCTTCCGTCTGGAGTTTCCGGCGGCGGGCGCGAGCAAGATGGTTGCTGATTCTGTGTCGGAGAGTACGGAGGAAATCGCCGGCCGGCCAACGAGTACGGTAGCTGTGTAGATGGATGAATCGAGATGAGTCTGAATCCGGGATTGGAATCGGATGTACGCACAGAGGAAAGAGTGCCGATGTCTGAAGCGACGGTTGCGATAAACGAGGGGGCAATTGAGCCACGTCTTGTGGGAGCAGAGACGCGTGTGGCTGGCCCGGCGCGCATCCTTATCGTGGACGACGAACTGGCGATCCGCGAGTCGCTCGACGCACTCCTGAGCATGGAGGGATTTCAGGTGACGGCGGCGGCGGACGGGCCGGCGGGCCTGGAGCAACTGGCACAGAATGAGTTTGACCTGCTGCTGCTGGACCTGGCGCTGCCGGGCGAGAGCGGAATCGATCTGCTGCCACGCATTCTGGAGATGCAGCCACAGTTGCCGGTGATCATGATTACGGCGTACGGCAAGGTGTCGAACGTGGTGGACGCCATCCGCGCGGGAGCGGAGAACTTCGTCCAGAAGCCGTGGGACAACGAGAAGCTGCTGGCGGACATTCGCGCCGCCATTGGACGGCATCGCGCGGAAGAAGAGCTGGTGCAACTGAAGCGCGCTCTGAAGCAGCGCTACAACTTCGAAAACATTGTGGGCAAGAGCGAGCCCATGCTGCGCCTGTTCGACCTGGTGGCACAGGTGGCACCCAGCCGCTCCACAGTGCTGGTGCAGGGAGAGAGCGGCACCGGCAAGGAGTTGATCGCCAAGGCGCTGCACGCCAACTCTCCGCGCCGCAACAAGCCGTTTGTGCCGGTGAACACGGGCTCTGTGCCATCAGAACTGCTGGAATCAACGCTCTTCGGTCATGTGCGGGGTGCGTTTACCTCGGCGGTGGCGGCCAAGAAGGGCCTGTTCGAGGTGGCCAACGGGGGTACGCTCTTTCTCGACGAGATCGGAACCATGGGCATGGACATGCAAGCCAAAATTCTGCGCGTGCTGCAAGACCGGCGCTTCATGCATCTGGGCGGGACCGAGGAAATTCAGGTGGATGTGCGCATCATCGCGGCCACCAATGTGGACCTGAAACTGGCGGTGCAGGAGGGACGGTTCCGCGAAGATTTGTACTACCGGCTGAACGTGATCTGCCTGGAACTGCCGCCGCTGCGCGCTCGCAGACAGGACATTCCCCTGCTGGCCGCGCACTTTCTTAATTTTTATGCAGACGAAAACGATGTGCCGGCACCAACCCTTGCGCCCGAGGCAATGCGCATCCTGATGGACTACGAGTGGCCGGGCAACGTGCGCGAACTGGAGAATGCGATGGAGCGCGGCGTTGTGCTGGCAACCACGCGAACGATCACCAGCGACCTGCTGCCGGCGTCGCTGACCGGCAACACCTACTCGGCCAGCCTGCTGGACCACCGTCCGGACGCCAGCCTCTTCGACCTGATGGAGGAGATCGAGCGGCGCATTATTGCCGACCGCCTGGAGCGCTGCCATTGGAACCAGACCGAGGCTGCGGAGTACTTCAGGATTCCTCTCAGCACACTGAACCAGAAGATCAAACGGCTGAACGTGGAGATCAAGAAGCGTGCGAAGGAGTAGCACACTCCTACGCTATTTCTAGGGGGAAACAACCCTGCCACTCTTCTCCTAAGCAAATTCGGAGGATAGAGTCTCTCTGTTTGCACGAACCGCTGCACACCTTCCGCAATCAATCTATTGCGCGCATCGTTGATGGGTCATGCGTGTGTGCAGATTGTGATTCAGGAGATTTGGCTGCGCGGATGAGGTCGGCGAAGAGGCAGTTGACAGCACGCACGCTGCTACAATCGTACTGCGCCGGGATGGCGGAACTGGCAGACGCAGCGGACTCAAAATCCGCCGATCGCAAGGTCGTGGGGGTTCGACCCCCCCTCCCGGCACCATTTAACATACTCATTCTATTAACCAATTCACGCGAGTGACGGGAATGGTGACGAGTGGCGCTTTCAACGTGACTAATAACGTGACTTGCCTGTGATTCTTGTTCGGCACGCTGTAGCTTCTGCATTGCGTCTACCATGTCGCCACGGCTCACGATTGCATACCGCTCCAATACACTGCGAGTGCCCCAGCCGCCGATTTTCATGATGACAGTCTCGGAAATTCCGGCACGTCGGAGGTTCCTTGCGGCTGTCCGGCGAAGATCGTGAAAGATCAGGCCGGTGTACTTCCTGCGGTCACCCTTGCAATGGGAGCATACGCCAGCCGAGAGCGACGGCGCTTTGCAATCCACGCAAGTGAATTGACCCACGCCAGCCTTGCAGCAAACGCGCCACCTGGCTCAGCATGAGGCTGCTCGCAGCCTGCATGCCCTCGGAATCGTAGCTGATCCCAGGTCGCAGGAGGCTGTTGACAGTGTCGCAGTCCGAGCATGGTAGTGCATACTCCAAGGAGATTGAATTTGGAGCGAGATCGGTGGGTATCATGCCACGGGCCAACGCAAACGCATGGATTGGCGGGAGAGCAACACATGGCGACGAATCGACACAAGAATAATCAGGAACAACAGCGTTCACCGTGGCTCGGATTTGTAAGGTTCCTGTTTATCGTGGTCCTGACTGTGCTGATATTTGTGCTTGTCAGCAGCATGGTACGTCACCACTTTTTTAGCGGCGGCCAGATGAACCGGCATGAAGTCACCGCACCATAGAAGCACAGGAGATGGGCAGTACCGGGGTGGATCGCTGTGTGCAAAAAGTCAATAGTCTGCATTTTGCCGGAGTAATGTTTGTGGCGATCGAACATTTTTAACAGAGGACATTAATCGCGAACGTGGTGAGGGTGCTCTGTAGGTTCGTGCCCAAGGGCTGAGACACATATCCGCTTTGTCAGCTATCTATAACAACTCCTCCCTCAAGGCCGAGTCACGGGCAGTGCAGAAGGCCTCGTTTATCGACTGAAATCGCGGCGTTGATCTTCCCGTATAGCTGAAGTGTCGTATGATTTGCGCAATTCAGGGTTGAAATAGGAGATTTCAGGGGCATCATTTCAGCCCCTTCGGGCGTCTTAAACCAGCTGTTGTCGAAGAATTCTGAGGCTTAAGGAGAACCCGCAATGACCATGGAATTCACCCCCATCGTACCAATTCATAACAAACGCCGTTACCTGCGTTCCTCCATTATCCTGGCTGCGACAGCCACCGCGCTTCTGTTCTTCTTCACGCACGCTCCCCATGCCGCCGCACAGACCCCCACCTTGATCGTGGTACGGGCTATGCCAGACAAGGCGAAGATAACGGAGAACTTCGCTCCGTTGCCAGAGCTGACCAAGGCCGATATTGGTCAGCTCAAGATCGGCGGAAAGATTGCCCCTGTCACTGACGTTCAGCCGCTGTTGAATGGACCCCATGTATTGCAATTGATGATGCTTCTGGATTCCGAACAGATGCTCGGCGCCGGTCCTGGTCAGTTCGATTCAATTAAAAAGTTCTTCCACGACATGCCGTCCAATGTTGAGATTGGGGTGGGCTGGCTGTTACAGGGCAACGTGGTCGTGGCCCAGCCGTTTACGACGGACCACGACCTCGCCGGCAAGGCACTTGTAGCTAAGACCAGGGAGGAAGCGGCAGACCCCAAGAACGACAATGGGAATCCATTTTCCTGTCTCGGATATCTGGCGCGGCACTGGCCGTCGCCGAACCCGGGGAAGCTGCGTGCCGTATTGATGTTCACCGATGGCATCATTCGCAATAACGCACAGCCGCAGAGTGGAGATCAGGTTGATCCGAATGTCCTTGCCGCTGCGGCAGAGTTGGAGATTGCCAGTATCACGCCGTATCCATTCTTCTGGCAGGATCCCGTTGTCGCGGACCCAAACCGGAGCGAGGGAGGCGAGCTTGAGGGCCAGGAGAACTTCGCCGAAATGGACGCACAGACCGGTGGCGCAGGCCTCTTTGACGGTCTCTTCGCTCCGGGCTCCCTCGATCCGTTGCTCGACAGACTCTATTCCACGCTAAAGAGTGAAGTGGTCCTCACAGTTGCCGTTCCTTATAAACCTGGTACCAGGAAGGTTCTCGATATGAAGTCCACCCGTAATGACATCAAGTTATTCGGCCCGGATCAGGTAGTCGCGGGAAACGTGATCAAATAATCAACCCTCAGCACGCAGGTTAGATCTCCGGCTGAGAGACGTGCCACCGCATATTGGATATCGCCTTGGGTTGGGTAGAGAAGGATCGGACTACGAAACAATGGTGAGTCAGGAAATCCGGAGCATGCCGAAGACAGGGACCTTAATCAAGTCCAAAAGGATTCCAAAGACCACAGCAGCTGCGAATTCACCACCGACAACCCAAATCGGCAGGGATGACATGGCAATGCCGAGTGTAGCGAGTGCGGAGATGATAAGGACATCCGCAATCGAGGACGAGACGAGCCACACGGAAGGGCTGAGTCCCCAGAGACGCTGCCGGTCTTGCATGGCGTATATCGTGGCTTGGCTACCGAATACGATCGCGACTACAGACAGCGCCCGCAGATCTGCAATGTCGAGTTTGAGTTTGAACTTGCCGACGAGCAGTATTCGCAAGCAGAACGCCAGAAAGCAAACGCCTAATACGATGGCCGCGCTCGTGATTCTGCCGATGTTCCAGGAGTTCGATGTCGCCGATGGCCGCACCAGATCGGCTGTCAAGGACATGGACAGAAATTCTCCGGTGATCATGACGATAACCATCAGCATGGGAGAGCGCTGCTATCCTACTCTGGCAATGCAATAGCAACACTTGATTCTTGTCCTTCACGCGGCGTGGCAGCAACAGAATGCGACCGTGACCTATAAGCCGCCTGTGCATGAAGCTTCCGCGATTCTTCTCATGGTGTGGGATTGAATTAGGGATGATCGTCAAGACTGAATGAAATATGCTTGTGCGGTTACAATTCCCTCATGGATAATGCTGCGCAGGATCCGCGAGTATATCTGGCTGTAGAGAGAACCTTCCTTGCCTGGATTCGCACTGGGCTCGGGTTGATGGGAGTTGGCTTTGCAGTCAGTCGCTTTGGGCTATTTCTTCGCGAGTTGAGTGCCAGCGCAACACATCTGCCAGCACATACGACAGGACTATCCGTATGGTCGGGGGTATCGCTAGTTGGCTTGGGGGTAGTTGTTAATATCAGTGCTGTCATTCGGCACGTTCAATTGATTCATAAGCTTAACTCCGGGACATGGAAGGCTGGTCGGGTGTCCACCGGAGCTGTGGTACTCGCGCTTGTGCTCGCTGGAATAGGGATAGGGATGACCGTATATCTTCTATTTGTTCCCTAACAAGAAGCCATTTTGCTCCAGTAACTATTATGGAATCAACGGGCTGTAACCGAAAACCAACTTCTGCATCTAACTTTTTTACGAGCGTTGTGATGAGTTGCAAACGGGCACCAACTTTCTCAGCAATCCCGTTCGGGGTATCCTAAATAAGTGAACGCACAGTATCATTCCGGACGAAAGACCGCCCTGATGGTTCTGCTGGGGGTGCTGTTCTGTGGGCTTTTGGTGGCCTTCGCGGTCACATCGAAGGTGGCGGCGTACTATCCCCACAACGATGCCGCGCGTCCGATAGCAGCAGCCAGAATGTGGCAGCAGCAGGGTGTGGCCGTGAGATATGCGCCACCCGAACAAGCGGCACACGCGTTTCTTCTCTTCATGCTCGTCCTGGTTACTGCGGCAGAAGTTACACGCTGCCATGTGTGGATGCAGACTTCCGCTGCGTTCATCCCCGCTACGCAACTCTGTTTTCGCAGAGCGCATACCACCCGTCCCCCTCCACGCATCTAGATAAAGACCCCGGCGTTTTGCGTGCCGGTCTGTGCGCCGCTTGCGAAGCGGTGTTGCTGTGTCTCTAGCCTAAGCGAGCCTCTATGAAAATTGCTGCCTCCGTCCGGTGTCCTGCCCTCGGACGACTGTCTCTGCTCTGTTACGCATTGATCGCCTTGTGTGGATGCAACCGCGCCGTCCAGCAACCTGCCGGATCAACCAACCCTATTGCGCCGGTTGTTTTCGCTTCACGCGCGACGCTGGCCAACACACTCACCGTTGCTGGCGAATTTATTCCCTACCAGGAGGTCGAGCTTCATGCCAAGGTTGCGGGCTACATCCGCAGCATCCACGTCGACATCGGCGACAAGGTGAGTATGGGCGAAGTGCTGGCTGTGCTTGACGTGCCCGAGCTGCAGGCGCAGGTACAGGGCGCACAGGCAGGCGTGCGCCAGACGCAGGCAGAGATTCTAAGTTCCACCAGTGACGTTGCACGCGCCAAGGCGAACTACGTTGCATTGCACGCCGCGGCGGAGCGACTACAGCAGGCTTCCGACGCGCGCCCCGGACTGATCGCGCAGCAGGAGCTGGACGATGCGCGAGCAAAGGACCAGGCGGCGGCGGCGCAGGTAGATGCGGCGAGCTCGACGCTGAACGCGATGCGGCAGCAACTGGGTGTTTCGCAGGCACAGCAGCAGCAGGTTTCGACGATGGAGGACTACTCGCGCATCATTGCTCCTTTCACGGGCGTCGTGACGTGGCGCTATGCCGATACCGGTGCGCTGATCCAGGCAGGCACGTCGAACGCGGGCTCCGCGCCGGTAGTCAAGATCGCCGAGGTCAGCACGCTGCGTCTTCGGCTGCCCGTGCCGGAGGTTATCGCTCCTTATGTGCATGATGGCGATGCCGCGTCGATTCGTATCGACGCGCTTGGCCGTACGATCAGCGGCAAGGTCACGCGCAGCACCGGCGCGCTGGATCTAGCCACTCGTTCGATGCAGGTGGAGGTGGACGTGCCGAATGCAGACGGCTCACTCACGCCGGGGATGTATGCGCAGGTGACGTTGAACGTAAAGCGAGCAGGCGATGCTCTGGTAGTACCGATCCAGGCTGTGGACACAAGTGGGTCTCAGCCTATTCTGCTAGTGGTCAACGCGCAGAGCCGCGTGGAGAAGCGCTTGGTGCAGACCGGGATTGCGACGGCCAACCGCATCGAAATCCTGAGCGGGCTGCGCGAGGGCGAGCAGGTGATCGTCGCTAACCAGGCGAGCTTTCAGCCGGGGGAGTTGGTGACTGCGAAACAGAGTGCGATGGCTGCGGCGAATGATGCGACGGAGGCCCACTAATGTCAGGCTTCGCGATTCGCTATCCATTCTTCATCCTGATGATCTGCCTTGCGGTTGCCGTGGTTGGCGTTACCACGGTGGCCCGCATGCCGGTCGATCTCTTTCCGGACATCGACATCCCCGTCGTGGTTGTGGCCACGTTCTACAACGGCATGCCGCCGGAGCAGATTGAGTCGAACATTACAAATCCATTCGAGCGCTTCTTCACGCTGGGCAGCGGCATCGACCACATCGAGTCGCGTTCGCTGACCGGCGTGAGCCTGATCCGCATCTATTTTCAGCCGGGCACGAATGCGGACGCTGCAGTCACCAGCATCTCCAATCTGGCAATGGCACAGTTGCGCCGCCTGCCTCCGGGTACGCTGCCGCCGGTGGTGCTCAAGTTTGATGCGTCGAGCCTTCCCGTCTGCCTGATTACGCTGAAGGGTGAAGGGCTAAACGAAACGCAGTTGCACGACCTTGCACAGTTCGACGTGCGCAACCAGATTGCGGGTGTGCCGGGCGCGTCTGTACCGCAGCCCTTCGGCGGAAAGTACCGACAGATCCAGATCTACGTGGACCCGATCAAGCTGGAAGCGCATCAACTTAGCGCGATGGATGTGGTGCGCTCGGTGAACCAGGCGAATCAGATTCTGCCGGCGGGAGATGTGCGCATCGGCCCGCGCGACTTCAACATCTACACCAACTCGCAGATGCCCACCACCGAAGAGATCGATCGTCTGCCGTTGCGCGATGTGGGCAACGGGCAGTTGATGGTCTCCGACGTGGGCGAGGCGAAGGACGCGGCGGCCATCCAGACCAACATCGTGCGCGTGGACGGCCAGCACTCCGTCTATCTTCCGATCCTGAAACAAGGCGGAGGCAGCAACACCATCGCGGTAGTCAACGGCATTCGCGATGCGATCGCGCATCTGGTCGACATCCCCAAGAGCCTGGTGACGCGCGTAGTCTTCGACCAGTCCGTTTTTGTGAAGACGGCGATTCGCAACCTGGGCAACGAGGGCGGCATCGGGCTGGTGCTGACGGCGGCGATGATTCTGATCTTTCTCGGCAGCATGCGTGCCACCGTCGCCGTGATGCTGTCGATCCCGCTCTCCGCACTGGCGGCGTTTCTGGTGTTGAATCTGATGGGGGCGAGCATCAACTCAATGGTGCTGGGCGGACTCGCGCTTGCCTTTTCGCGATTGATTGACAACTCGGTCGTTGTGCTCGAGAACATCTTCCGCCATCTGGAGATGGGCAAATCGCCCGAGGATGCGTCGGAGATTGGAGGGCGCGAGGTGGCGCTACCGGTATTGGCGGCAACCTTTACTACAGCTATCGTCTTCTTTCCGGTCGTCTTCCTCTACGGGGTTAGCCGTTTCTTGTTTACGGCACTGGCGCTCTCGGTGGTTCTTTCGCTCTTTGCGTCGTATGCGGTTGCCATGACGGTGGTCCCGCTCTTCTGCGCGCGCTTTATTCATAATCCGCATCTGAAGGAGCCTACCGAAGGCGGACAACACGACGGCACAAGCTACTTTCAGCGCTTTGTCCGCTGGTTCAATCATCGCTATAACCGCGGTTTGGCACACTATGACAAGGCAGTCGCGAAGAGCCTTCTGCGGCCGGGAGCTACAGTGCTTGGAGTGCTTGGCATTTTTCTGCTGAGCCTGGCGCTCTTCCCGTTCATGGGTCTTTCGTTCTTTCCGCGCACCGATCCGGGGCAGTTCGTCATCAACGTCAAGGCTCCGAGCGGAACGCGGCTGGAGCTTACGGACAAGTACATTGCGCGGGTGGAGGAGGACATCCGCTCGGTGGTGCCGCCCGAAGATTTGGGCATGATCGTCTCCAACATCGGCATCACGCCGGATTTTTCCGCCATCTACACCAGCAACTCCGGCCAGCACACGGCCTTCGTGCAGGTTAGCCTGAAGGAGGGGCACCGCAAGAGCAGCTTCGTCTACATGAACCTGGTGCGCGCCAAGCTGCGCGACGATCTGCCGGAGCTATCGACCTACTTCCAGACCGGAGGGCTGGTGGACGCGGTGGTGAACCTGGGCCTGCCCGCGCCCATCGACATACAAGTGAGCGGCAACGATATGCAGGAGGCGTATGCCACCGCAAGCAGTCTTGCCGACAGCATCCGCAAGCTACAGGGCGTGAGCGATGTGCTGATCCCGCAGGACATCGACTATCCCGGCATCCAACTCAACGTGAACCGCGAGATGGCGGGCAAGTTGGGCCTCAGCTCCAGCGAGATTGTTGACAACGTCATCACCTCGCTGACCTCGAACGGAATGATCGCGCCCAGCTACTGGGTCGACCCGAAGAGCGGCAACAATTACCTGCTGACCGTGCAGTTCCCGGAGACGCAGGTGCAGTCGATGACCGACTTCGCGCAGATTCCTGTGCGGGCCAACGGAGCCGAGACAACCAACCTCGGCGCGGTAACGGAGATGAAACAGATCAACACGCCAACGGAGGTGGACCACTACCAACTGCGCCGTGTGATTGACGTTTACGTTTCGCCCTCCGGGCAGGATCTCGGCGGACTGGCAAAGCGTGTGGACCGCGTCATCGCGCAACAGAAGGTCCCAGACAACCTACAGATCAAGATGCGCGGCTCCGTGGAAGGAATGCGGCGCTCGTTCTCCAGCTTTGGCGTCGGTCTTCTGCTCTCGGTGATTCTGGTCTATCTGATTCTGATGGCGCAGTTCGCCTCGTTCATTGACCCTCTAGTAATTCTGCTCGCTATTCCGCCGGGAATCACCGGAGTCATCCTCTTTCTGCTGGTCACGGGTACCACGCTGAACGTGATGTCGCTGATGGGCGTTGTGATGATGACCGGCATCGTGGTATCCAACTCGATTTTGATCGTGGAGTTCACGCGCAAGCTTCGCGACGAGGGCATGGCGATCGGCGATGCCGTGGCCATGGCCTGTCGAGTGCGCCTGCGGCCGGTGTTGATGACCTCGCTGGCCACTATCCTCGGCATGGTTCCAATGGCGCTTGCGCTGGAGGCGGGCAGCGAGCAGTATGCGCCGCTGGCCCCCCCCC
>DATKGA010000093.1:0-86988 GCA_035510935.1 Acidobacteriaceae bacterium | reverse complement strand
CCATGAATCTCGACCGGCAACTTCCCAACTCGGTGGACATTAACATCGCTCCCTCCACCGATGTGCAGGAGTTCCAACTACAGGGAGGGACTGGCGCGCCCGGCGTGCAGAACGGCGAGACCTTCGTCCTCCCCGTGTACTCGCAGCGCATCACTCCCAGCTTTGGTCCTGTCACGGACCTGGTCTCCAACGCCAATGCCAGCTACCACGGCCTGACGCTGGAGGCGCGGCGCGGGATGGGAGCGCTCCAATCCGGCTACGCAGGGGCTGAGCGTGGGCTGGAGTTCCGCCTCGCCTGGACCTGGTCAAAGGCAATCGACTTTGGCCAGAGTGCCGCCGCGGTGCCGCGCACCAACGGGCAGTTCGATCCCTTCACCGCACGCTACGACAAGGGGCTCTCGGCTCTGGACTTTCCCCATCGCGTGGTCGCAACGGCACTCTGGTCGCCCCGCCTTAGCAGCTCGCTGGCGCGTTTCGGCGAGTCGGGTCGCCTGCTGCGAGCGGCGGCAAATGGCTGGTCCATGGCGTGGATCTTTTACGAGTCCAGCGGGCGAGGCTACAGCTATCAGATCTTCGGCGGCAAGAGGCTGCCCGGTGGGCATGAGAGCATCAACGGCTCGGGCGGATCGGCGACACTGCCCACGGTCGGGCGCAACACCCTGCGTCTTCCGGACTCCGCCAATCTCGATATGCGCCTCAGCCGCAGCTTCCGTCTGCGAGAGGGCCTGCATCTGCGCGCGTCGGCGGAGGCCTTCAACCTCACCAACCGGCTCAACTACTCCGGGATTACCCAGCGTGCGTTCCTGGTCGGGACTCCAGCGCCACTGAACGGAGTCACTAACGGCCCGGAGGTAACACCGCTTGTCTTCCAGGATGCGGCAACCGTAGCCACCGAAGGGCTGAACGTCCTTCCCTTCGGCGCATACACCGCCGCCGGAACCAGTCAGACTCACGAGCGCCAGATCCAGCTAGGCCTTCGCATCGAGTTCTAATGAGTCGTTGGTGCGGTATCAGGTGCGGCCGACGGCAGAGGGCAGCGCGGAGGGCATGGTGCCGGGGCAACATCAGGCGGTATGGCGGCGCGTTGCTTGGCAGTTAACTGGACCACATTCACCGGGATCTCCAGCGTTCCAACCTTGCTTGTAACGGTGTCCAGAATGCCAACGTGCAGCGAGATTTGTCCGGGCGGTAGGTCGATCTGCTGTGTGAACTGGTACGGCTTCGCGGCAAACGTATCGTATTCGCGTAGGCTCAGGGTCATCTTCACCGTCTGGGTCAGCAGGGCAACGCGTTTGCGAAAAACGTCGTAAGCCACCACATCGAACTCCAGCGATCCATGCAGCATCCCATCCGCATCTTCGGTGAACGCAATCTCACTGGCTGGGAATCCGTATTGGATCTCGTAGGGCACGGTCTTACCTGGCTTCGCTTTGGCGGATGCCGGCATCGGTGTGCCGAAGCCTGTAATTGAGGTGTAGTTGGGCCATACGCCCACGTCGAATAGTATCTGCGTGGCGACCGGCGCATTGCCTTCCATCGATGCCTTCATCATTGCAGGGCCGGGGGCTGGCGAATCCAGCGTCGGCACTCGCTCCGCGTTGTATCCCTGGCGATACACCAGGTGCAGGCCCGGCTGGCTAACCGCAACCTTGATGTGGTGATAGTGCCCGTCGTCCTTCAGAGTGGGAGGGATGTAAGAGAGCGTATAGAACCGGGAACCGTCGTCGACAGCCTTGGCGATCTCAGACTTCAGGTCGTTGCTGTTGTAAAAGGCCTCGCCCCCGGTGTCCGCGGCCACCGCCTCCACCTTCAACTGGGTCATACCCATATTGAAAAGCACCCCTCTCGGGTCTATGGGAGATACGGCAATCTGTTCGGCGGTAAAGCGCTCATAGACGTCCATCAACCGATGTACCAGGCTCATGTCCGGGCCTGCGACGTCGTTGCCAAACACGCCGCCTCTGCTGTTGCCGCCCTTGCTCTTGACAGTCAGTAGTTCTGTCCCCGCCCACGCGTAGCCTCCATCGCGCATCAGGTCCACGGGCATGCCGGGGGTAATCCACAGCAGGTTCTTTCTGCCCTTGATCCCCGCAACATACGCCGCAATCTGGTTCATCGCGTCGATGGTGGACCGATCCATCAGGTACTTCGTCAGGCATTGTCCATTCAGGCACGCCCCGAAATCGGTTCGGCCAGTACGCACCGCCCGCAGCAGCGACTCGCGGTCAGCGGTGAATCCCTGCAGCAAGTGCAGTCCGTTCGAAGATAGCCAGAAGACAGCGAGCTTGGTGCCTTGCGGCATCGAGGTCACATAATCGGCCGCAGCCTGTAGCCCGCGAACAACAGAGACCGAATCGCTATGCAAAGCGTCCAGCAGCAGGATGTTGACCGGGCCGGTGGCCGGTGTCGACTGGCTGTTGGTATACACACCCAGCGGGAGCTGGGGAGCAGCAGGCTCCGCTGCGGGAATCTCCGACCCAAACTCCCGGAAGCTGCGTATGGACTGCGGTTTGTCGTTCTCCTCGATGCTGAAGTCAGACTGCTTGAGGCCGCGCACCGGGTTGCCGTTGGCGTCCGTCACCATCACATCCACAAGGATCTCGCGCGTGGTCACGTGCAGGGTTTCAACGTTGGAGCCCGGCGCGGTCCCCGGGAATGGCACGACGCTTGTGCTGGGGAAGTCCTCGGCAGGCGCACTGTTCACACTCTGCGCCGAGCCTGCCACAAAAGATGAATAGCCGAGGGTCAGGCCAAATGCAAGGAGGGCCGTCTTTCCGAGTCGCATCGCTCTTACTCTCCAGTGCGTTTGTTGATGCCTTTGCTCCAACGCTGGATGTGGCTGCTTATTTACTGCGCTCCCATCTTAGACCCAAATCTCGCGCAGTTGGATGCGTGGCACTTCGGAAAAACATGGTTTGCCCCCTAAAATAGAGCTGCATGGCGTTTACCGAACAGTTCGATGTGGTGGTGGTCGGCGCAGGACACGCAGGCTGCGAAGCGGCGATGGCCTCCGCGCGCATGGGCCTGCGCACCGCCATCTTCACTCTCAACCTCGACCTCATCGCACAGATGAGCTGCAATCCGGCCATCGGGGGCATTGCCAAGGGTCATCTTGTGCGCGAAGTGGACGCGCTGGGTGGCGTCATGGGCGAGGTCGCCGATGCCTGCGGCATCCAGTTTCGCCTGCTCAATACCTCGCGCGGTCCAGCCGTCTGGTCCCCCCGCGCGCAGTGCGACAAGGCCCTTTACCGAGTCAAGATGCGAGAGGTCCTGGAGGGCCAGCCGAATCTCTTCATCAAGCAGGCCGAAGTAGTTGATCTCGAAATAGAAGATTCGCCCTTCGTAGGTGAGACTGGCAAGCGCGTCATCGGCTTGCTGCTGCGCGATGGCCGCGTGGTCCACGCCGCAGCCGTCATCGTCACCACCGGGACCTTCCTCAACGGTCTCATCCACTGCGGCGAGCAGCAGTACACCTCAGGGCGCAGCGGTGAACCGGCTAGCGTGCTTCTTGGCGAGGCCCTCAAGCGGCTGGGCCTGCGCGAGTGTCGCCTCAAGACGGGAACTCCGCCGCGCCTCGACGGCCGCACTATCGACTGGACCAGGTTCGAGGAGCAGCCGGGAGACGCCGACCCCACCCCATTCAGCTTTCGCGCAGCCAGCCAGACTGGCGCAGCATGGGTTCCCGCGCTGCCCCAGATCAGTTGCTTCATCGCTACCACCACGCCCGAGACACTGCGCCTCATCCGCGAGAATGTGCATCGCTCGCCGATGTACACCGGTCAAATCTCCGCCATCGGACCACGCTACTGCCCATCCATCGAGACCAAAATCGTGCGCTTCCCGGAGAAGAACCAGCACCAGTTCTTCCTCGAGCCGGAGGGCCTCAATACACACGAGGTATACATCAATGGCATGAGCACCAGCCTGCCCATGGAGGTGCAGGCCGCCATGGTGCACTCCATTCCCGGCCTGGAGAACGCCGAGATGCTGCGCCCCGGCTATGCCATCGAGTACGACGCCATCGACCCCACCGAACTGGACCGCACGCTCGCCGTCAAAAAGTTCGCCGGGCTCTATCTCGCCGGCCAGATCAACGGCACCAGTGGGTACGAGGAGGCGGCCTGCCAGGGCCTGATGGCCGGAATCAATGCGGCGCTCGCGGTGCGCGCAGCGGCCGGCGGCGAGCCTTGCGACGGTTTCACCCTCGACCGCACCGAGGCCTACACCGGAATCCTCATCGACGACCTCATCTCCAAGGGCACCGATGAGCCCTACCGCATGTTCACCTCGCGCGCGGAGTTTCGCCTTCACCTGCGCATCGATAACGCCGACCGGCGGCTCACTCCCTATGGCCGCCGCCTTGGCCTCATCGACGACACAGCCTGGGCTGCCTACGAAGCCAAGCAGTCGCGCGCCGCCGCCTTCGACCAGTTGCTGACGAAGACCCGCGTGGATGTCGACGCGCTTCCATCGTCTCTCGCGGAAATCCTGCGCGGCGACCTCAGCGACCTGCGCCTTCATACCTACGCACAGATGCTGAAGCGTCCCGAAGTCACAATCGAATCGCTTTGGCCGTCTCTCTCCAACGCAATGGAATCCAACCCAGAGCTTGCGCCGTGGGTTGCAACCATACAGTCTGCGGCGCTCCCGACCTCACGAAACAAGCAAGCTCATCTTCCAGCCTGGGTGCGTAACGAAATGAAGACCGTCGAGACCGAAATCAAGTACGCCGGCTATCTACAGCAGCAGCGCAAATCGATGCAGCGTCTCAAGCGCGACGAACAGCGCGTCATTCCGCTCTGGTTCGACTACACAGCCTGTAGTGGCCTCTCGCGCGAGATGGTGGAGACGCTGGGTCGCGTACGTCCGCGCACTCTTGGGCAGGCCAGCCGCATCCAGGGAGTGACTCCCGCCGCGGTCACCCTGGTCAACTGCTTCCTCGAGATTCAGGCACGGCGTCGCACAGCCTAGCACTCTTCGCATCCGGCGTTGCTCCGGGGGAATCTTATAGATGTGCGCGGAGGGTAGCGATGACAATGACGATCTCAAAGGGTAGCGCAGTCGTTGTTGCGCTGGGCTTGCTGGTGCTTGTTGCGATGGGAGTGAGGTCTATGGTCTTTGGGCAGTCAACTACACAGAAGCTCCCGGCTCCGGCCGTCGATGAGCATTCCACAGCCCACAGCGAGACAGCCGTCTTCGCCGGAGGTTGCTTCTGGGGAGTGCAGACAACCTTCGAGCGCATCAAGGGCGTCACCGCAACTACGGCGGGCTACTCCGGCGGCTCGAAGGAGACGGCCAACTATGGCGCGGTCTCCAGCGAAACCACCGGCCACGCCGAGTCCGTCAAGGTGGTCTTCGACCCTGCGCGGATCAGCTACGGAACCCTTCTCCGCGTCTTCTTCTCCGTGGTACATGACCCCACCCAGCTCAACCGGCAGGGCCCCGACGTGGGTGCCTCCTACCGCTCGGTCATCTTCTATACCACGCCGCAACAGCAGAAGATTGCCGCCGCCTACATCGCGCAACTCGACGCTGCCCACGCCTTCCCAAAAAAAATCGTGACCCAGGTCGTCCCGCTCAACGCCTTCTACGACGCAGAGGAGTACCACCAGGACTACGCGGAGAAGAATCCCAACAATCCCTACATCCAGGTCTGCGATATCCCCAAGGTCGCCGCGCTCAAAGCCCAGTTCCCGGAGCTCTTTCAGGAGTACACGAAAAAGTGACATCTCATGCGTTTCGGTCCCGGCCCTCATAGCGCGCCTTCGTCCTACTTTTCAATCATCCCAAACTATCGGTATAGTTTGGCGTGCGAGGTACTCCGATGAATAATTCCGGTCTGAAATTGTTTTACGGGTTGATTTTGTCCCTGGGAATGGCGACGGCTGCTCTTGCGCAGCAGGCTGCGGCCCCGGCTGTAGCTCCCCCTCGGCCTCCGGGGAATCCACATGCCGCGGTACCGCTGTGGGCCAAGGGAGCTCCCGGCTCCGAGGGCAAGACCGCGCCGGAGGTGGTCACCGGCGATGCAGACAACGGAAGAAGCGTAACCACGGTTAATAATCCGTCGATTGCGCCCTACCTGGTGCGCGGCCGTGGACCCAGCGCCACACCCGTTGCGGCCATCATCATCGCTCCCGGCGGCGGCCACTATAAATTGACCATCGACGACGAGGGATACGATGTCGCTAAGTATCTCAGCGGCCACGGCGTCGCCGCCTTTGTGCTCAAGTACCGCCTGGCCCACGAACCGGGTTCCACCTATACCGTCGATGGCGACGAGATGCACGACATCCAGCGCGCCATCCGCATGGTCAAGGCACGAGCTGTAGAGTGGGGGGTCGATCCTGCGCGCGTCGGTGTCATGGGCTTCTCGGCGGGTGGTGAGTTGGCCGTCAAAGCCGCCACCCGATACGACGATGGCAATCCCGCCGCGGCGGACCCCTTCGATCGCCCAAGCGACAAGCCCGCCTTTCAGGTGCTGATGTATCCCGGCGGACTGCCCCTGCCCGCCGACGTCAAGCTCACCAAGGACACGCCGCCCGCCTTCCTGCTCTGCGGCGCCGACGACCGCGACAACATCGCCCAGGCGCTGCCGGAGCTCTTCATCCAGTTGAAGAAAGCCGGCGTCTCGGCGGAGTTGCACGAGTACGCAGGCGTCGGCCACGGCTTCGGTCTGCGCCTCACACAGAACGGCGGCCTCGCCCACTGGCCCGAGCTGCTGCTCCAGTGGATGGACACCCGCGGCCTCCTCCGCAGCAAGTAGCACGCTCATAAGAGGCTCGAAGTACCGCACATGGTTGCAGAGGAGTCGTCAACCAGCTTTGGTCATGCCTGTCGCTGGGCATTGCCTACGGCTGATCCATCATCTGGGTTCCTTCGGGGATATTGAATAATCCAGGGTCTGGCTCTTCTGCACGGATGTTGGTCAGTTCAACCTCACGCTCTCCATACTCGGGATCGCGCTCAATCTCGTCGACAATCAGATTTAGTTGCGGATAGACCCATTGTTCCCTGGTTGATTGCAAGGGCGCATCGTTGCCCGCCTGATCGGAGTTAGTCGTTCGTGTCACGCGCTTGCCAGTGACCTGTAGACCTTCATAGGTGCGCCGTCCTAGATCGGTCGTCTCGGGTTTTCCTGGCTTGAGAGATTCAGGCATCTGAGACAAGGCAAGAAAGCTGACTGTGACCGTCCTGTTCGCAGGCACATGCGTGATGGTGGCGAACTTCGACTGCACATGCAGGCAAATCACCGTGTGTTGGCTTCGGTCGACGATCCATGCCAGCGTGACTGGTGGTTTACTAGCCTTGTCCGTTGTGACCGGCGTAGCTTCGCTGCGCTCAAGGCCCGTTGAGGAGCGATAGATGCGTCCTGTCATCTGGTGGGTCAAGGTAATGCCGTTGGCGAGATGCTGGACCGTGCGGATATGCTGATCGGCGGTAAATGGCAACCCAGTGATGGGCTTGTCGGGTTTGTTGTTCTCCACCGACATGGATGCCTGCCCAAAGGCCGCGCACCAGGCAACGAAGAGGGTCAGAATAGCGACTGAGTGGCTACGCTTCAACACAGAAACCTCCAACATGCTGAGGCTGCCGATTATAGTCCGATGAAATTCCGCCTGAGAGATTTCGCGGTTAAGTCCGCGGGATGCTCCTAGCCGTGTTCATCCGAGTACAGCCGGAGGGCCTCGGACTGGTCGCTCACCACCGTGTTCTTCAGAACTGATGCGGCCTGCGAGCGTACCTCCTCCACCGTCTTCCACTGGTCCTTGGCGCGCGGTTCGGGCATCCACAGCGGAAGCGACAGGCCAAGATACTCGGCCAGCGCATGGGCATGCGGCTCATACAAAGCTCGCAGGGCGTGCAGCCGCGCGGGCGCATCGGGATCGCTGCACAGCCGCATCCCCATCTCCTTCATCGCACCGCACAGCAACTCAAAGTTCGCTGGCGTCAGCCGGTTCGCAGCCACGTGCGCTCGCCACCTTACCTCGCATTCCTCCAGCCGGAAGACGTGGCCCAAATCGACCAGTGCGTGGCGCGCTATGGCAAAGGTCAACTGCGCCTGGCGCGATGCCACGCCCGGTACCACCGAGATCAACAGCGCGCAGCTATCCAGCACCGCTGTCAGCGCCGACAGCCAGCTCTGGTTGTCGTGCTGCGAGCGGTAGTAGCAAAGGATCGGGTAGGAGACATGCGACTCCAGCAGTTCAGCCGACCAGCGCTCCCACTCGATCAGCAGAACTACCAGCGTCTCCTGTCCCCCGGCGAAGGAGTGGCGGCGCAACAACTCGGTGCTGGTCGGCGGCGATCCGGCCCGCCCGTCCAGCAGCGCAACACTCACCTCGCGCCGCGAAAACGCGTTGTACAGCACGGGAACGTATCCAATCACCAGCGCCACAAAGCCCAACCCAGTTCCCGACTCGATGACAATCAACGCGCGTGCCCACAGACTGCGTGGCACCACATCGCCTAAACCCAGCGTGAACAGCGTGGTCCCGCTCACATAGAAGTCAGTACGCAGGCGCCCAAGCTCACTCGCGGTGGCCAGCGCATCGGCAAACGGAGTGCCCAGCGCAAACAGCAGCAACCCAAAGCCGGTCACCAGCAGCAGCGCCCATACCACCAGCAGAAGCAGCAGCGATCCCGGTCCATAGGTGCTGTACATCGTCTCCCGCAGCTTGCGGTTGTGGACGCGCCGCGCCAGCGCTGACCACGGGACCCAGGTCGAAAGGTAGAAGAGCCGAGTGATGCGGAACCGCCCTGTTGGCCGGCGCGGCAGGATGATGGTCTGGAATGCGTCTAATACCGCACCCAGACAGAACATCAGCCCAACCACCAAAGCCGCAATCCGCATGCCTCATTCTACCGGGCCGCGGCGATTCCATAGCATCCATACTCAGCCTCAGCCATGAGAATCTTTCATGAAACTCGATGCAACCAACGGATTGCTCTTGTTTTGCTTAAGGGCATGGCTTCAGCCGTGCCGTAGAGAATACATTTGTACTAGGCTTTAGCCGCTGAGGTCAGTGTTTGTGGCGCCTGCAAGAGTATGTAACCAGGTTCTCAACCTCTTTCTCAGCCCTGTAGCGCGCCTCAGTTTCCACGATTCGTGCCAATTTTGCGCAGGCCCAGACAGTAGATAATTCCTCTATGGCTTCTCTGGCGCAATTAAGTCCGACCGATGGGCTCCCCTCGTCCGTCCACACCGAGGTAGCGATCCTCGGTGCGATGCTGCTGGACAGCCTCGCCATCAGTGACGCCACGGAGAAGCTGAAAGCCGAAGACTTCTCCCTCGACTCCCACCAGCGCATCTTCCGCGCCATCGTCGATCTGATGGCCAGGGGTCAGGGTATCGATTACCTCACGGTGCAGGAAGATCTGGCACGTCGCCGCGAGCTGGATTCCATTGGCGGCCCTGCTTATCTCGCCTATCTTACCGAGGGCATCCCACGTAACTTTAACATCGAGAGTTACGTCCAGATCGTCCGCGACAAGAGTCTCCTCCGCCAGTTGATGGGCATCTTTCACGACGGTGGAATTCGCGCGGCGGACCAGAGCGAAGACGCCATCACAGTCTTGGGCGACGTGGAGGCACAACTGGCCGACGTTGCCGACTCCGCCATCCAGCGCGGCCTCGCCGGCATCGGTGAGATCGTCGCCGGCAGCTTCGGTTCCATCGACCAGCTCTACGAACAGGGCCGCGAGGTCACCGGCCTCGCTACCCGCTACACCGACTTCGACAAGATGACAAGTGGCCTGCAGGACTCCGAACTCATCATCATCGCCGCCCGTCCCTCCATGGGCAAAACGGCCTGGGCCATCAACATCGCACAGAATGCAGCAGTGCAGGATGGCAAAGTGGTCGCCGTATTCTCCCTCGAAATGAGCAAGGAGAGTCTGTTGCGCCGCATGTTGGCCAGCGAAGCCCTGGTCGGATCGCGCAAGCTGCAAACCGGCTCCATGTTACGCGAGGATCGAGGCAAGCTCATGAAGGCCCTCGAGCGGCTCATGGAATCCAGGCTCTTCATCGACGACACCCCCGGCATCACCCTGCCGGAGATGCGCGCCAAAGCCCGTCGTCTCAAACAGCAACAAGGCGGCCAGCTCGACCTCATCGTCATCGACTACCTGCAGTTGATGACCGGTACCAACCCCTCAGGTAAGCGAGGCTTCGAGAACCGCACCCAGGAAGTCAGCTCCATCTCGCGTGGCCTCAAGGCGCTGGCCAAGGAGATGCGCGTCCCTGTGCTCGCGCTCAGCCAGCTCTCCCGAGGCAGCGAGCAGCGCGCCGGCGACAAGAAGCCCCTGCTCAGCGATCTTCGCGAGTCGGGATCCATCGAGCAGGACGCCGACGTCGTCGCCTTCATCCACCGCGAGGAGTACTACGACCGCGACAACGAGGACGTCAAGGGGCAGGCCGAGATCATCGTCGCCAAGCAACGAAACGGTCCCACCGGAAGTATCAAGCTGGCCTTCCTCAAGGACTACACGCGCTTCGAGAACCTGGCCCCCAGCGAATCGGGTGGATACTGAGACGTGCGCGTGATCCTGTTTGGCGCGACCGGGATGGTGGGGCAGGGCGTGCTGCGGGAGTGTCTGCTCGACCCGGACGTCACTGCGGTGTTGTCGGTGGTACGGTCGGCCTCAGCCGGTAGCGCGTCGGCCACCAGCGACAAGGTGCGCGAAATCGTCGCCGATAATTTCTACGATCTTTCAGGAATGCAGCGCGAGTTTGAGGGCTACGATGCGTGCTTCTTCTGCCTGGGTGTCTCTTCGTTCGGCAGGAAGGAGCCGGAGTATCGCCATATCACGGTCGATATCACCCTGTCAGCCGCGCACGCGATTTTACAGGCGAATCCAGCGTCTTCCGGCAGCGGAATAACATTCGTCTATATCTCTGGCGCGGGCACAAATGCGAATGGCCGCCAGATGTGGGCGCGCGTGAAGGGCGAAACGGAGAGCGCGTTGCTGGCGTTGCCCTTCAAATCCGTCTATCTCTTCCGCCCGGGCGTTATCGTGCCGCTCGATGGCATCAAGTCGAAGACCGCTGCCTATCGGATTTCATACACGGTCCTGAAACCTCTCCTGCCGCTTTTGCTGCAAGCGTTTCCCAAGGCTGTCACCAGCACTAGGCAGATAGGGCGCGCCATGCTGCATGTAGCCACGCAGGGGTATCCTAAGCAGGTGCTGGAGGCGAAAGACATTGCAACTTTGTAATGGTGCGAGGCGGTGGCATCGGTGACCAGTTGGATTGAGATCTCCGACGAGCGGCTGACGGCAAACTACCGCGCCATCCAGCAGGCGGTCGGTGCCCACACATCCGTGCTGGCCATAGTCAAGGCCAATGCCTATGGCCATGGGATTGACCTCTGCTCGGTTGCACTGGCCCGTGCCGGTGCGCCGTGGCTGGGGGTCAACGGTGCAAGCGAAGGCGCACAGGTACGGCGGGCGCTCGCAGAGACAGGGCTGACGCACGCCAATCAGCCACCGATCCTGCTGATGTGCGGATTCCTGCCCGAGGACGTGGACACCATCGTCGAGCACGCGCTGACCCCGGTCGTCTGGATCCAGGAGCAGATCAGCTGGCTGCGTGGCTCCGGCACGGCTGTCCACGTCGAAGTGGACACCGGAATGGCGCGCCAGGGGGTTCATCCCGGCCATCAGTTGGACGATCTGCTCGCAGAACTGGCCGCCTCAGACCTCGCGCTCGATGGTGTGCTGACCCACTTTTGTGCCGCCGAGGTCGCCCACTCCGAGTTGACCCAGACCCAGCAGCAGCGCTTCGAAGCGGCAATCGCGCAAATACGCACGCAGGGCCTATCGCCCAAGTGGATCCATGCGGGCAGCTCTTCTTCTGTAGACAATCCAGCCCAGTCTTCGCCCTGGCTGGTCAATCTCGCAAACTCCCTGGGTGCGCGCGCGATGGTGCGTTGCGGAATCGGGCTCTACGGCTACTGCGTCTCCATGGAAACTTCAGTTGCGGCCTCCGTGCCATCGAAGCTGCGCCCCGCTCTTCGTCCGGTGATGACCTGGAAGACGCGCATCCTCTCCCTGCGCGATCTGGCCGCGGGCGAAACCGTAGGCTACAACGCAACCTTCTCCGCGCCTGCTCCCATGCGTCTGGCCATGCTGCCCGTGGGCTATGCGGACGGACTCCGCCGTGAACTCTCTGGCTCAAACACACGTCCCGGCGGCTGGGTCATACTGCACACCGCCGACGGAGTGGCCCGTCCAGCCGCAATCATCGGCCGCGTCTCGATGAACCTGACTATGGTCGATGTCACCGCTATCCCCGGCGTTCGTATCGGCGACGAGGTCATTGTGCTCGGCGATGGCATCACCGCCGACGACCACGCCCGCCTCGCCGCAACCATCCCCTACGAGATCCTCTGCGCCGTCCGCCCCGGCTGAGCGTGTGAGATTTGCTTCGATACGAGTCTGGCCGTCAACATCGTCTCTGAAACCTATGGGATTTTACTGATTGAAGGCGGCAAAAGGCCCGCCAGTCAACAGCGGGCCTTTGTCTGCCTTCGAATCATCCTCTACCGCCGGCGTCCGCCGCCCCCGGCACGTCCCCCTCCCGCGAATCCCGCGCTATGTTCGTTAGTCGGGGCGTGGGTGGCTGTGCCTACATGGCCTTGGCCATCGCGTGCTTCGTTGCCCTGGAAGTGGGTGAATGGCTGCGCCCCGCGGCCAGGCAGCGGTCCTTTATAGCCATTCCGTGGATCGTAGCGGTTGTCCACATGGCCGTAAAAGCCATGTGGGCCATGAAACCACGGTCCGGCGCCGAGGAACACGCCGCCCACGAACCAGTCCGGCCCATAGTAGCCATAGGGAGCGCAGTCATACGGTGCGTAGTCAAAGTACCCGTAAGGGCACACAGGCGCTACTCCAACACCAACGCTGACTCCGATCTGGGCAGGTGCAACGGTTCCAGCGCTGAGTAGCACAATCGCAATAGCCGCAACAGCTAGAGACTTAAAGTAGGTCATAGTTCCTCCTTACTCCTGTCATTTAGAAGCAGCGAGGTAGGCCATAGGTTGCATCGGGGCGGATGCCACCCCGTATCCGGCTGGCCGGGATTTCCAGTGCGTCGGTTTGCCTTCGATTTGCCTCGGGCGAGTCTGGCCGTTAACATCGGGTCTGGAAACAGTGAGGTATTTTAATGAGTGAAGCAATCAATGCGGCTCGCCGCACCGAAGACATTGCGCTCGATCTGCTGAAGTTTGTCGCCTCCCAGGCGCACGTGGGGACGAAGGCCGCCGGGGGCACTGGCTTCGCCGTGACGGCATCGTCCAAGCCCGAGGACCAGGTGACTGAGCTGCTGGAGCTCTACGCGCGCTGCCGCAAGGTGGTGGAAGCGCCGGTGAAGTAGTGGAAGCTCTGAAACAAGAGCATGATGCCAGCCCGCTGCGCGTCGTCGTGGTGGGCGCCGGGGCGTTTGGGCGCAATCATCTGCGGGTATACCGCGATCTGGAGAAGGCGGGTGCACTGGTTGAGCTCGCCGCCGTCGTCGATCCCAGGGACGCCGCGCGGACCGCTGCCGAGGCAGAGTATGGCATCCCCGGATTCGCGTCGATTGAGCAGTGCCTCGCGGCTTGCCGGCTGGATGCAGCGTCGCTCTGTGTGCCCACGGTGCACCATGCAGAATGCGCGCGCCTACTGCTGGCCGCCGGCATCGATCTGCTCATTGAAAAGCCCATCGCGGCGAGCCTCGTCGAGGCCGACGAGATTGTCCGGCTGGCCCGCGAACTCGGCCGCACCGTGCAGGTTGGCCACTTGGAGCGCTTTAATCCGGCCGTCAGCGCGCTGCGCGGTCGGCTCAACCGTCCCATGTTCTTCGAGGTGCATCGCCTCAGCGTCTTTACCCCGCGCTCGCTCGACGTCGATGTGGTGCTCGACCTGATGATCCACGACCTCGACATTGTACGGAGCCTCGTCGGCTCGCCCGTCCGCGAACTGCGTGCCGTGGGTCTGCCTGTCCTCTCACCCAAAGTCGACATCGCCAATGTGCGGCTTGAGTTCGAGAACGGCTGCGTTGCCAACTTCACCGCCAGCCGAGTCAGCACAGAGAAGGTGCGCAAGATGCGCTTCTTTCAGCCCCACCAGTACCTGTCACTGGACTTCGACCGCCAGGATCTGCTGCTGATAGACGTGACGGCTGCGGCCGGGTTGGATCTGGCGCAACTGGCTGCGCTGGCCAGTGCTGCGGCGGCTCTGCCCAATCCAGCGGCCCTGGGCGCTCAGCCTGCCCCGGGGATGACCCTATGCAAGGTTCCGGTCGAGCCAGGCGAGCCGCTGAGGCTGGAAATCGAGTCGTTCCTGGATGCGGCACGCAACCGCACCCGGCCCCTGGTCACAGCGGAGGATGGCCGAGCTGCGCTGGCCCTGGCGCTCCAAATCAATGAGGCGATTACATCCCATGTGCAACGCACGGGGCTGTAGCCGCACTCGACGGATCGTCCATGTTCTGCACCGCATAGTTACTCGGGATCGGGCCGAGATCGAACTGGTTGGGATCGAACTTCTGATTGAAGGTGGTGCGCTTGCTCACGGTGATCGTCAGGCTTAGCTCATCCAGCGGCCGCTGGATTTCGATCTTGGTTGGAAAGTTGACGTCGCCGAACTTCTGGTAGTTGCTATACAACGCCTGGGTCGCTACCTTGCCGTCCAGGTTATAGATGTCCTGTCGCCAGGGCAGCAGGTTTGTGCGGTCGATGTGTACGACGTGCAGCGCGCGAGCCACCTGGCCCTCGGGCTGCGAGAGGAACTCAATGTCGTAGTCGGGATCCTCGACGATGCCCTTCCGATTCTTGGGTTGGGGCGGTGTCCAACTATCCTGCGTCATGGAGACGACCTGGTCGGGTTCGAGTCCGCGAATCAGCAGGGAATCCAGAATCACAGCGGGTCGCAGCGCATACAGGCCCTTCTCCGAGCTGTTGGTCACCACGTCCGACCCGGTGATCGCGCAGCTTTTTGGAGGAATCAGCATCTTGAAGGTCTTGCCGTCCGAAACCATGTCCAGAATCTTGCTGCCGCCTAAAGTGATGGGGAGTTCAAGAAGGACCCGGATCTGTTCCGGCCTGCCAATGAAGATGAAGCCACGGAAGGGGGTATAGCACTTCACTTCGCCCTTTAAGCTGCCGCCGGTGCAGGCTGCCACATCGACGAAGGCGGTCATGCTCTGGATAGCGGCGCTGCGATCGTCCGCCTGCTTCAGCAACTGGTCCAGAGTCGAGTTGTAGACCACATCCGGCAGCCGTGTCTTTAGCACGCTATGCGTACGCACAAGGCATCCCGTCAGCGCCGGAGTCATCGCGAGCAGTCCTGTGGCAACAACTTGTTGGATCTTTATTCGCACAAACTTCTAGTATATCTGGCGCTACGTTTCGATGCGGACAAAATGGCAAAATACTCTGTCATATGAATTAGTTGCGCCTAGCTGGACAGACATGTCAGCTCGCGTAGGACACCTCCCATCGAGCGCTCAGTGGCCAGCCCGGCGTACGGCCTGGCGGTAGGCTTCTACCTGCTGGGTATGCTCCTTCAGTGTTGCCGAAAAGCGGCTGCTCCCTTCGGCGTCTGCAACGAAATAGAGGTAGTCCGTGCGCGCAGGTGCCAGCGCGGCCTTCAGCGCGGCGACGCCAGGATTGCAGATCGGTCCGGGAGGAAGCCCGGCGTGATGATATGTGTTATACGGCGACGAGGATGCCAGGTCGGAGGCGTAGATCGTCCCGCGATACCGCCCCTCCAGCAGTGCCGCGTAGATCACGCTCGGATCGGTGGCCAACGGCATTCCCTGCGCTAGCCGATTGGCGAAGACCCCGGCCACCAGCGGACGCTCTGTATTCCGGCTGACCTCTTTTTCCACCAGCGAAGCGAGGATGACGGTGCGGGAGATCTCGTTCCCTGAGTCCTCGAGCGTCAGGCCGAGCTGTGCCGCAATCTGGCGGAAGCGGTGTACCATCGCCCCCACCATCTGCTCCGGCGTGGTGTGCCGGTTGAATCGGTAGGTGTCGGGGAAGAGGTAGCCCTCCAGAGAAGTGGCGTTGGGGTCAAGGTCGGCGATCAGTTCTGTCTGGCTGCGTTCAGCGGCAAGCATGTCCGCGCGTGAACCCAGCCCGGCGGCCTCCACCGCCTGCGCGATCTCGAAGATGTTGTAACCCTCGGGAATCGTCACCGCAATCGTGTACACATCGCCGCGAACCATGCGCGCGTATACCTCGCTGGCGGTCGCGGGACGGTTGAAACGGTACTCCCCGGCAATCAGCTTGCCTCCTTTTACCGCCCGCAACAGGTCGAACGCGAAACGGCTGCGCAGCACTCCCGCCTCTTCCAGTTGATTGGCGATGGTCGCGGTCCCTGTACCGGGAGCGATGTCGACGTAGATGGCGGCATCGTCTGGGGTGCCCGCCACTGGGCCAGTGGGCAAATAAAATGCCCGCGCGGCCAGGGCAGCCACAACCAGTGCGAGCAACAACATAGTTGCGAAGAACTTCATGCGTTACCTTTCGTCTTTGGATTGCGCGGTGTAATCCATCTGTTACAGACGTCCTGATGCATTTTACGGTGAGCCGCGCATTGGGCAAGTTCGGTCCTTCCTCCGTCAATCCAACTCCTCAGTCGCTGCATGATTTCCAGCCGCCAATCCGTCGCCGCAAACCGGCACCCAATAGGCGCCTGCGACACGGAGCGATGGAATGGTCTATGATTTGCACGCTGTGAGATCACTGCGAGGGATCACCCCATGAAAACGCTGCTCTATGTCTGCGCCGCCCTGATGATGGCGCTCACTCCCATTACCGCACATGCCGCCACCGATGTTTCAGGCACATGGACGGGATCATTCGCCGGCCCCGATGGCGGTGCTGGCTTCCAGATCTCATTTACCTTCAAGCAGGATGGCGATAAGCTCACCGGCTCGGTTCAGGGAGCCCAGGGCGATGCCATCGCCATCACCGATGGCAAAATCGATGGCGACAAAATCTCCTTCAAAGTCTCCTTCAACGGCGCCACCATCACCCACGAGGGAACCATCAGCGCTGCAGGCGACGAGATCAAACTGACCTCTAAGTCGGATCAGGGTAACTTCCCCGGCGGCGAGATGACGCTCAAACGCTCCAAATAGTCGCTCGGTTCAGGGCATCTGCTTGCGAATCAACGCTACAATCCTCTCCCACACCGCGGGATCGTTCTCAATCTCGATGTGCGGTTTCATGAACATCCGCGCGAACCACGGGAAGCCGTCACAGGAGATAGGATGGTCCCGGTAGCTCATCTCGTAGTTGCCCAGGATCGTAGTATGCTTCGGGTCCATTGCTGTGATCGAGCTGCGGCCACGCAGCAGGCCCTCCGTCTGGTAGAAGTTCACCGCCTCGCGCACATTCGGCGGAATGCTTCCGTCGTTCTCGTTCAATTTTTCTACGCTATCGATCTGGATCGTCAGCAGCACTGGAATCCCCATTTGGTCCAGACGACGGGCCAGCGTCACCGCCTCCGATGCTCCCCAGCTATGCCCATAGATCACGATCCGCGCGGCACTCTTCTCATGGTCGCTCGGTCGCCCGGCCCCCTTCGCATCCAGATGCTGAAGTACGGTTTGCAGCGCGTTCTTCCAGTCGCTGTTCGCAAATACTGCGGCATTCAGGTCCAGCGGATATAGCTGTTGCAGGTCCCTGGCCACCAGAGCTTCGCGATGCACCAGATTTCCCCCGCTCACATTGCCGCCCATGAAGCCGATCACAATCAACTGGCCCACACTCGCGGCAGGTCTCTGCTCCGTCGCAACCCGGCCTGCTTCGGAACCGCCCGGCAACGCCAGGCCGCTGGCGGTCGCATGCGCCTCGGGAAGGCTGGTGCGTGCCACCGGCTGCGCCATCATCGGCGAACACAGCCACAACGACAGAAGCACGGCGGTGCAGCTTCTTCGGGTAGCGCGCAACTCACAGGTCGTTTGCAACGGTTTCACCATCCGCAATCGCCGCAACGCGCGCTGCAATCGGCTCTTCTGAGGGCACACAAACGTGCTCATCTCGATCATGTGGACAGGCTCGTCGCATTGCGCGCAGACGCGTGCCCCTGATGTAAGACTACGCTCAATCGCACATACGCGCCTTGCACGCACGCTCTAGTATCTCCTGCGCAGAGGACTCGGATAAAATCTCTTCCGCCCCTTGGCGTTTGCACGTGCATGATTCGCGGATTCAAGGGACGTATAGGATCGCGAAGCTTAGGCCACCATCGCATTTCGCCGCGGGGACGCCTGGATAGTTCGCACCAGGTCCACCACGGTAACCAGTGGCGAATCGAGCAGGCCCGGCAGATAACTCCGCCCCATCTCCGCCAGCAACCCGCGAATCACCTCTTTCAGGTCCTCGCTGTCCAGGCCGAGATCGCTGTCCAGATCGTCCAGCGGCTCAATCGGAAACGCTACCTTCTGCCGTTCTTGAAGGAACCGATAGGTGGCACGGGCAATCTCTGGATCGTATCCGAACTCGGCCAGGTCTTCCGCAAACGTATCCTCGGTATGTCCCGAGCGGTCTCGAATCAGCGTGGAACTCCGGCTCTTCGCCGACATCAGCAGGATCGCGAGCCCCATAAGCAGGGAGAACCCGATAAACAACAACGGCACAAACTGCTCGCCGAGCCACTGCTGTACGGTAGATGGGGTAGGCATTACAAATGACCCCCTGGGAGAACTGTTTTCAGGGATTGGAGATCCATGCATTCACGGCCGACGTCTCTCATCAAAATGAGATCGCCGACCGGTTCATGTTTCAACCCGGTAAACTTACTATACTGAACTCGGCACGCTTCGCACCATAGCTACGGCCCCGAACGAAATCCGGACTCGCATCGAATTCGGATCAGAGAACATCCAAATGCTCACGGAGGAACCTGATCGCTTCCCTGGCCTCATCGCCGCTCTACACAAGCGCCTCCGGGACGTTGATGGAGGGGCCTGCCGCGAATGCACCCGCGGAAACATCCGTCGAGCGGCTGCGCGACTCCTTCCGTCGCGCCATAACCGACCTTCGCATCTCGGTCACAGACCGCTGCAACTACAAATGCGTCTACTGCCGTGCTGGCGATGAAGGTGCAACCTACACAGAGCTTCCCATCGCAGACTATCTGCGCATGGTGCGGGTTCTGGTCTCGCTCGGCATCGAGAAGGTACGGCTCACCGGCGGTGAACCGCTGCTGCGCTCCGGCCTGGTCGAAATGGTCGCCCAGTTGGCGCGCATGCGAACCGCCTTCCGGGCCGACGGCACACCCTTCGACGCCCATGAGTCCGGCCTGCCGCTCGACATTGCGCTCACCACCAATGGCCATCTGCTGGAATCCCTCGCTGCGCCGCTGGCGGCCGCCGGGCTCAACCGTGTCACCGTCAGCATGGATGCGGTCGACCCCGATACCTTCGCCCGCATCACACGCGTGCCGCGCAGCTTTCAGCATGTGATGGCAGGCGTAAACGCCGCGCAGGCCGCCGGCCTCGGCCCCATCAAGATCAACTGCGTCCTTCTGCGAGGATTCAACGACACCCAGATTGAGCCATTCGCCGAGTTCTCGCGCCGCCACAGCGTCATCGTCCGCTTCATCGAGTTCATGCCCCTGGAAGAACCCTCCGCTACCGAGGACGCGCGCAACTGGAAGCCCGGGACCGTGGTGACGATGGACGAGATCGTTCAGCGGCTCAGTGCCTGGCGCCCGTCCTGTGGCGTCCCGGCGGGCTTGGTCGAGCTGCCTGCGAACTCCGCAAGCGAGACCGCCAAGCGCTTCACCTTCGCCGACGGAGTGGGTGAGATCGGTATCATCGCGCCCGTCTCCCGCCCCTTCTGCGGACACTGCAGCCGCATACGTATTACCTCCGACGGGGCCCTCCGCACCTGTCTCTTCTCTCAGTCCGACCACGACCTCTACGGAGAGATGCTGCGTGGTGGAACCGACCAGGACCTCGCCGCGTATATAAGACGTGTCGTGATGCACAAGGAGGCCCGCCATCACATCGGCGAGCCGGGATTCGAAAAGCCGTCAAGAAATATGGTGCATATCGGCGGCTGATTGGCCGCAATAGATGGTATGCGTTTGTCGTGCTTCGCATCTGCATGGTCCGCGATCTGTTCTGCTGAGGGTCTCTCGTGAAAGAGAAGCGTTCTTTTGAGGTCATCGAAAGCCGCCAGATGGACCATCTGAGGGTCTTCCACGAGGTCGCGCGCGCCCTCACCCAGACCCTCGAACTCGAAGAAATCCTGCTCATCATCATGCAGAAGATGGCCCAGTTCTTCGGCCCCGAGCGCTGGTCCATGCTCATGGTGGACGAGAAGGCAGGGGACCTCTACTACGCCATCGCGGTCGGCGAGGACTCCGAGAGCCTCAAGGGTCTGCGTGTGCCGCTCGGCGAGGGCGTCGCCGGCTGGGTCGCCTCCACCGGCAATCCCCTGGTCGTCCCCGACGTCTCCCTCGACACCCAGTGGCACGCCTTCTCCCGCGCCCACCCCGAACTCCGCATCCGCTCCATCGCATGCATCCCCATCCGTTCGGGTGCCAAATCACTCGGCGTCATCCAGTTGCTCAACACCAAGCTCGACCTGGAGAGCGAGTACTCCATCTCTTTCTTGCGCATCCTCTGCGACTACGCCGCCATCGCTATCCAGAACGCAGGCTCGGTCAAGCTCATCCACGAGCTCACCATCACCGACGACTGCACCGGTCTCTTCAACGCACGCCACCTCTATACCCTGCTGGATGAGCAGATCGAACTGGCGGCAGCCAGGCCAGAGACCCAGTTCAGCCTGCTCTTCGTCGACCTCGATCACTTTAAGCAGGTCAACGACACGCACGGCCATCTCATCGGAAGCCGCCTGCTAGCCGAGGTCGGCGGCCTCATGCGGCGCACCCTTGGCCCCGCAAATTCATGCTTCCGCTACGGAGGCGACGAGTTCGTCGCCCTGCTCCCCGGCCTGGGCAAGAAGGCCGCCATCGATGCCACCTCACGGCTCTGGGAGCAGCTTCGCAAGCACCGCTTCCTAACTGGCCAGGGCCTCTTCCTCGCCCTCGCCGGCAGCTTCGGCCTGGCCACCTTCCCGGAGGACGGTGACAACGTTCCCTCCATCATCCGCGCCGCCGACACCATGATGTACGAGGCCAAAACCACCCGTGACAACATCGCCGTCGCAGGCCTTGGCCTCCTCACTGGCGCCAAGCCAGCCATGCCCCACGGCAAGTCCGCAACCATGCTTGCCAGCGACCTCGAAGCCCGCCTCCGCTAGCCGAATCTCAACCTGCAACTGCATCTACTCCGGCACCCGCCGCTCCAGCGTTACCGGCCGCTTTGGCTCCGGCTTGATCGTGTCCCTGTTCTCCGGCGCCATTGGATGCACCCCAAAGTCCCACACCCCCAGGTTGATCTCGTTCTCCGATACCACTTCCATCAGCGCATACTCGCCAAAATCCAGGGGCCGCTTAGGAGTCAGCTTCATCCAGTGGCCTCCCGGCAGGGTTTCGCTGTTCATCTCGATCACGTCCTCCTGCTGCTTCACCCCACCGCCCAGCACTCCAATGTTGAAGCTCGCCAGCACCCGCGCATCCGTGCGCACATCCGCGCGCACCAGCACATACCCGCTGTCCGCCGAGCCTCCGCTGGAGTCCGTCTTCACCCCGTCCGCACCGTGCGTGTCCACCGTCAGTGGAGTCCCTCCACGCATCACCCCCGAGTCGTCGCCCAGACGCAGATAGATCGCCGGCGTGTCTACATGCAGTTGCACCGCCGCCTCCACCCCCTTCAACTGCTCAATCTGGTGCGAGGCCGATCGCGGATTGATCGCCAGCTTCAAAATGTTGTGCCCCGTCGTGTGGTTCAGCTCGCCTTCCGATTGCACCAGAGGCACCAGCTCCGGCGCGCCCTGATAGGTATCCAGCGCCAGTACGCTGTCCAGCTCCGGCAGCCGCAGGTCCTTCGCAACCTCAGGTGTCCACGCCGCGCGATCCGCCTCCTCCTTCAGCAACTCGGGATCGATCGCTGGCGGGGGAGCCACAGCCGGCCCCTGTCCCGCATCGCTCTCTTCCGCCGGATGTTGCCGCTCCCATCTGTGCGTCGCGTCCCAGTCCACCAGGTCATTCGGAATCTCCTCGGTCTCGTCGCGCTCCGCGCTGACGTAGCTCACAATCTTGCCCTTCACCTGGTAGCTCATCACAATCTGGTAGCTGCCGTCTTTCAGGATCAGCCGTGTCCGATGCCCCGCACTCGACGTCTGTCCCGCTCCCGCTGTTTGAGAGGACCCCGTCTGCTGTGCGGGCTGTGCACACACCACCCCCGTCGCTCCTGCCCCAAGCGCCAGCGCACAAACCCAAACCGCGAATCGTCTCTTCATCGCCCTCCCATCCCAATTTCAAATTTTAGACGCATCCCTTCATGTGCTGTAATAGTTTGTCATTCCGTAGCACAGCGAAGGAATCCGCTTCTGCTCTTTTGCCCGTCATTCTGGCGTAGCCGGAATCTCCGTATTTAATCCTTCGCTTTTGCCTGTTTTAAGCATCGCGCAAGTAGCATAGTGACAGATGCCCCTCCCCCTCACCCATAAAAGCCGCATCGTCGTCTCCTTCGCCTGCGTGTACTTCTTCTGGGGATCGACCTACGGCGCCATTCACATCGCCGGACTGCATCTTGCCCCGCCCCTGGTGGGCGCGGCACGCTCGTTCTTCTCCATCATTCTCCTCTGCGCCATCTGCCTTGCGCGCCGCACCAGCCTGCGCGTTCCCCTGCGTGCTGCTTGGCAACTCGCGCTGGTCGGTATCCTCTTCCTCACCTGCAACAACCTCTTGCTCGTCTGGGCCGAAACCAGGGTCGCCTCCGGCTTTGCCGCGCTGGTCATCGCCTTGATCCCCATCTTCGTCGCGCTCATCGAAACCCTCCTGCCCGGCGGCGAGACCCTCACCCTGCGCGGCTGGCTCGGCACCCTGCTCGGCGCTATTGGAATGCTGGTGCTCATCTGGCCAACGATGCATCGCACCTCCACCAACACCGGGACCAACCAGCGCAGTCTCTTTGGCTTTGCTCTGCTCATTGTTGCCGCGCTGGCCTTCGCCGTCGGCTCTGTGCTCTCCCGCCGCTTCCACTTCCGCGTCGACACCTTCGTCGCCACCACCTGGCAGATCGCCGCTGCCGGAGTCGTCAACCTCACCCTCGCCCTCGCCGGAGGATGCTTCTACACCGCCCGCTGGACCACCAGCGGACTCCTCTCCATCGCCTATCTCTCCGTCTTCGGCTCCGTCGTCGGCTTCAGCGCCTACACTTATCTGCTCAAGCACGTCCCCGTCACCAAGGTCTCCACCTACGCCTTCGTCAACCCCATCGTCGCCGTGCTCATCGGCGCGATCCTCTTCCATGAGCGCCTCGCACCCGCCGAACTCGCCGGGACTGTCCTCATTATCGCCGCCGTCGCTACCGTCATCCTCTCCCGCACCAGCACCACATCCGTCCCCTCCGATCCCACCCTGGAAGTCCCCATCGAAGAGTAATCCTCGAACCTCGGACCTGGTACCTCGAACTTACTTCCGCTTCCACCGCGCCCCGTCCTTCGAGTCCTCGATCACAACGCCCTTCGCCGCTAGCTCCACGCGGATCGCATCCGCTCGCGCAAAGTTCCGCGTCTTCTTGGCTTGCGTCCGCTCCGCCACCAGCTTCTCAATCTCCGCATCGCTCAGCGCCAGCTTCTCGACCAGCTTCGGATCGGCCTCGCCAATCCGCCCCTCCGTCTCCGCCCACGCCAGCGCCGCGCGAGTCAGCTCCTCGTCCCGGTCTTCCAGCACCGCGAATACCCCATCGAACAGCGCAAGCACGCGCAGAACCTCCGCCACATTCTCCGCGCCCAGCGTTCCCGCGTCCGCAGCCGAGTTCGCCGCCCGCACCATCTCACTGATCGCCGCCGCCGCCTCCGCCGTATTCAAGTCGTTCGCCAGCGCCGCAGTAAACTCGCTCGCAGCCTTCGCCGTCGCCGCCGTCACCGCCGCATCCACCACCCCCGCCGTAAACCCGCCACGCAGCATCCGCTCATAAAACGTCCGCAGCCGCTCAATCGCATTCGTCGCCGCCGCCAGAGCCTCAAACGTAAAGTTCATCTGGTGGCGATACGGCACCGACAGCAGCAGATACCGTATCGCCGACGCCCTGTGTCCCTTCAGCAGCAGGTCGCGCAGAGTATAAAAGTTCCCCAGCGACTTCGACATCTTCTTCCCCTCCACCAGCAGGAAGCGCACATGCATCCAGTGCCGCGCAAACGTCCGCCCCGACGCCGACTCCGACTGCGCAATCTCGTTCTCGTGGTGCGGAAACATCAGGTCCTCGCCACCCGCATGCAGGTCGAAGCTCTCGCCCAATATCCCTGTCGCCATCGCCGAGCATTCAATATGCCATCCTGGCCGCCCCGCACCCAGTGCCGTCTCCCAGCTCGGCTCACCCTCCTTCGCCGCCTTCCACAGCGCAAAGTCCCGAACCGCGTCCTTCTCGTACTCGTCCGAATCCACCCGCGCGCCGTCTTCCATCCCTTCCAAATCTTTTTTGGAAAGCTTGCCATACTCCGGAAACTTCGCAATCCGGAAGTACCAGCTACCATCCTCCGTCTGGTAGGCAATCCCCTTCGCCGCCAACTGCTCAATCAGCCCCACCATCTCCGGAATGTGTTCGGTCGCACGTGGCACATGCTCCGGCCGTTCGATCCCCAGCGCGGCCATATCTTCAAAGAACGCCTTCTCAAACCGCGCCGTATACTCCGTAATCCCCTTGCCCGCCGCCAGTGCGTTGCGAATAATCTTGTCGTCCACGTCCGTCACATTCATCACATGCTCCACAGCCATCCCCTGCTGGCGCAGAAATCGCCGCAGCACGTCCACATGCAGAAACGTCCTGAAGTTCCCAATGTGCCCGTAGTCGTAGATCGTCGGCCCGCAGGCATACATCCGCAGCGCCGGCGCGCCCACCGGCTCCAGCCGTTCCAGCTTACCGCTCAATGTATTAAAGAGTTCCAACGACGCCACTGCGTTCACCGACCGCCGCAGCCTAGGGTAAGCCACGGTGCAGTCTTCTCTCTCAATCTGATTTGTTCCTCTAAGATTCTACAGTCCGCCACCCTCGAACCTAGTAACTCACCCTAGCTTCAACCCCGGCGTAGCCACCAACCCCTCCGCCGCAAACTCCCCCGCACAAAGCTTCCCCCACGCCGCAGCAGCAATCATCGCCGCGTTGTCGGTCGCCATCGCCATCGTCGGGAACGCCACCCGCAGTCCACGCCGCGCCGCCTCTTCGGCAAACCGCCGCCGCAGCTCGCTATTGGCCGACACTCCGCCCGACACCACAATCCCCCGCGCTCCCAGCGCCTCCGCCGCCGCAAACGTCTGCCGCATCAGGTTCCCCACCACCGCGTATTGAAAGCTCGCAATCAGGTCCAGCGTCTGCGCATCGAACACCTCCGGCATCTCCTTCAACGCCTCCGCCGCCCTCATCGCCGGATTCGCCTTCAGCGCATCCGCCAGCGCCCTCCGCCGCGCCTCCACACCCGCCGCCATTCCATGCGTTTGGATATACCGCAGCACCGCCGTCTTGATCCCGCTGAATGAAAAATCAAACGTCGGCACCGTACCTTCTTCTTTGTTTGTCATTCCCGAAGGGAATCTGCTTTTGTCTTCGTCGTTACCGTTGTTTGTTCTAACCCTTCGCGTCTTAATCTGCCCAAACTTGAACTCCACCGCCCGCGGATTCCCCTCCTTCGCCAGCGCATCCATCCATGGCCCGCCGGGATACCCCAGCCCCAGCAGCTTCGCCACCTTGTCGAACGCCTCGCCCGCCGCATCGTCCACCGTCCGCCCCACATTCCGGTACCGCCAAGTCCCAGCCACTTCAATGGGTGGCCCATTCGTGACAGTCTCATCGTCACGGGTGGGGGCCACTACAAACTCACACAGATACAAATGCGTGTGCCCCCCACTCACCACCAGCGCCATCAGCGGCAGTTCCATGCCTTGCCCTGAAACTGGGTGCCCCATCTTCGCGACGGCTCCATCGTCGCTAAGGTGGGAAGTGTTCCCCTCTCTCTCGTGGTTTACTCCCATCAGCACCGCATGAATGTGTCCCTCCAAATGGTTCACCGCAATCAACGGTTTTTCCAGCGCCAGCGCCAGTGCCTTCGCATAAGTAATCCCCACCAGCAGCGCGCCCGCCAGCCCCGGCCCCTCGGTCACCGCAATCGCATCCAGGTCGCCGAACCCCACCCCAGCCTCAGCCATAGCCGCCGTTACCACCGGCACGATATTGCGTAAGTGTTCCCGGCTGGCCAGCTCCGGAACCACCCCCCCGTACTTCGCGTGCAGCGCAATCTGCGACGCCACCACGTTGGCCAGCACCTCGCCGCCCGCGCGCACCACCGCCGCAGCCGTCTCGTCGCACGAGCTCTCAATCCCTAATATCAGGCCGTCCGATCGTCCCTTCGTCCTCATTCATTCATCATAGAGACTGCGCAAGCCCACCCGCGCACAGCTTTGCCGCCGTATCGTTGTTGGAGCTCAGGCAACCAGCAACTTTCTCTCTACGGTGTCGCCGCTCCCGGCGTTGCTGCGCCAGCCGACACCTGCGTATGGATGACGATGTGGTGACTCTCCGGGTACTTCTGTGCCCTCAGTGTCACCTCGACCTTGCACTTGTCCACCTTGTCCGATCCCGGTCGCTGAAGTATCACCTCCAACTCGCTCCCCGGCTTCAACCACCGTGCCTGGTAGTAGCCCGAAATCTGCGAGTTGGTCAGGAAGCCGTACGCGCAGTCGTAGCTGAACTCCGCGCCCTGTTGCGTCTGCGCCGCCAGATCGATTAGGTTCGCCGTCCCCGACCCATGATCGGCGGAATCGTCTTCCGTCCGCTGGCCATCCACCACATGAAAGTGCATCGGATAATCCAGTTGCGGCTCCTCATACGCGAAATCGGGGTCCTGCCAGCGCTTGCGCAGGCTATACGACACTCCATGTGTCAACGCCGCGGTGTTGGCCGCCTCAAACGGCCGTTTCTTGATCGCCAGCCGCAGGGTGCAGGTATGTTCGCGTGGCTGGTCCACTCCTGCCTCGGCCATCAAAATCTCAAGGCCGTACTGCGAGTTCGTCCAGCGAGCCTGGTACACGTCGCCGTCACCCTCATTAGCCACAAACGGCACAACGCACTCGAATCCATAATCGAAGCCCAGCTTCGCGCCGGTACCCAGCAGATTGCCGCTGCCGTAGCCATGATAGACGCCGCTAATGCCTCCATACCGCGCAGTCAGCAGATGCACGCGCAGCGGAAAACTTGGGTCCGGGGTCTTGACCGGAAAGTAGGGCGCCACCGCACCGGGTCGCACGGGAGGCGGCTGGCCGCAATGAGCCTGCATCGCACTGCTGAGAACAAGAAAAGCGAACGTGGCCATGCGTTTCATGCAGAACACCTCAACGAGGGAATCTCGCGATTAGGATAAGCCATCTCCACCCTCTGCATCATGAAGAAGGAAGCTCTATAAGACTAAAGTAGGGAAGGGAGGGCGCAAAATGAATGCATCGAGTCCGCACTATCGTGCCGCCCTGGCCATCGTCCGCCGCCTGCGCGACGCCGGCCATCAGGCCTTCTTCGCCGGAGGCTGCGTCCGCGATCTTCTCCTCGGCCTCGAACCCAGGGACTTCGATGTCGCAACCTCCGCCACACCCGATCAGATCATCGCCCTCTTCCCCAGGACCTTCACCGTCGGCGCGCACTTCGGCGTAGTCCTTGTATGCCAGCTCCTCGACGAACAAGACATCCACACCGAGGTCGCCACCTTCCGCTCCGACGGAGCCTACTCCGATGGCCGCCGCCCAGACGCCGTCCGCTTCTCCTCCGATCCCCACGAAGACGTGCTCCGCCGCGACTTCACCATCAACGGACTGCTCCTCGATCCCGTTGCCTTCGACTCCACCGGCGATGCCCCATCCGCCACGTTCGACTTTGTCCATGGCCGTCAGGACCTCGCCTCCCGCGTTATTCGCGCCATCGGCGACCCCTCCCTGCGCTTAGCCGAAGACAAGCTGCGCATGATGCGCGCCGTCCGTTTCGCCGCGCGCCTCGACTTCCACATCGACGCCGTAACCGCCTCCGCCATCCGCCGCAACGCTACAGAGATCGCCCGCGTCAGTGCCGAACGCCTCCGCGACGAGCTCACCCGCATCCTCACCGAAGGTGGCGCACGCCGTGGCTTCGAGTCGCTCTACGAGCTCGGACTCCTCACCGAGGTCCTCCCCGAAGTCGTTCGTATGCGCGGCGTCCCCCAGCCGCCCCAGTTCCATCCCGAGGGCGACGTCTGGACCCACACCATGCTCCTGCTCGAAAATTTAGGATCGAAACCATCCTCGTCTTTGCCTTTACGCGAAGCGTCAAGTATGGCACGAAGTGCTTCACGCGAAGCGTCGAGTACGGCACGAAGTGCAACACTAGCCTGGGGCGCTCTGCTGCACGACATCGGCAAGCCTGCCACCTATCAGCCCGGCAATCCCGCCATCCCCGGCAGCCGCATCCGCTTCCATGGCCACGTCGAGGCCGGAGTCCGCATCGCCGAGACCATCCTGACACGCCTGCGCTTCTCCAACGACGACTCCGAGCAGATCCTCGCCCTGGTCCGGAACCACATGCGCTTCGGCGACGTTCTACAGATGAAGCAGTCCACCCTCAAGCGCTTCCTCCGTCTGCCCCGCTTCCACGAACACCTCGCCCTCCACAGGCTCGACGCCCTCTCCGCTCATGGAGACCTCACCTGCTACAACTTTGCCCGCGCCCAATTCGAGGCCGAGCCCGCCCCCGACCTTCGCCCCGCGCCGCTTCTCACCGGAAGCGACCTCATCGCTGCCGGCTATCGTCCCTCCCCGCAGTTCAAACCCATGCTTGCGCTCGCCGAGGACGCCCAGTTGGAAGGCTCCATCACCACTCCAGAGCAGGCTCTCGCCCTCGTCCAGGCCGCCTATCCCCACCCCAACTAACACGCACGGAACTGGGTGCCCCATTCATCGCGGTTCTATCGCGATGGGTGGGTTATCGCACTCTCGCGCCGCTCACCGCTCGAAGATTACATTGTGCCGCCGCAGCCACCAGCATGACCCGCTGCCAGCCTGGGGAAAGATGGAGCGGCTGCAACTTACTTCGGATGTCCCAGCCCAGTCGTACTCCTCTTTGTTGCCCTTCAGCGGCATCACCACAATGCTGCTCACCACAACCGAACCCATACCGCCGCCTGTCGCCACCCGAACTCGCCACACAGCGTAGTCGCACACATACACTAGCGCAAGTGCCGCGATCAGTCCTATCGCCACACTGCCCAGAATCCGTTTCACGCCGATGTTAACTCTCGTTCCGCGCGTAGCCAGTCCTGCCAATCCTGACCACTCTGCCCGCCGCGCGCTTTCCAATACTGATACGCCAGGCTCGCGATCTCTTCGCGGGATGCCGTCTTCACAATCGCGGCATTGCCGTTCGTCTTCTTTGCTGTTGTCTTCTTGGCCGTTGATACGCTCGTCCGTGGCTTTGCTGGTGCCTTTTCTTTCTTCACTTTTTCTGCCATGCCGGTTCTCCTTCACAACGATGCAGCCCACATTGCAGGGCCATCTTTTACAGAATACTGTATGTCTGTCAACTAGGATGCGCTTTGTGTTGAAAAGAGGTCTATCTAGCTGAACCAATGTAGTTCACCCTATCGCGTTGCATTAATCTCCGCTGCCCATCATGCTCTCGCCGCCAACCATACCCGCTAGGCCAACCCCGCCGAACCCATGCTAGACTCGAAGTCTTCCGCTGTCCGCGCCTTGCTCGCCGTCGCGTCAACCGATTACGGTGGAAGTTGTCGGGAGGGTTTGTCATGCATCCGGATCTCGCCAAACTCGTCGTCCTGCAGGAATTCGATATCGAGGCAAAGCGTCTGCGCGACCACATCGCCGCGCTTCCTCGCTTGGTCGCCGCGCTCGAACTCAAAGCAGCCGCCACCCAGGGCCAGCGCGCCGTCGTGCTCGACCTTATCACCAAGGAAGAGGCCCTGCGCCGCCGCCTGGAGTCCGACATCGCGGACCAGCGCCTGAAGCTCGTCCGCACCCAGAAGAAGATCGACGCCGCCACCAACACCATCCAGATCACCGCTCTGGAGCATGAGGCCGCCTTCGCACGCGCCGAGATCAACCGCATGGAAGATGCCGAGCTGGAGAGCATGGAGCGCAGCGAAGCTCTCGACGCTCAGCAGTCCATCGCCGACCAGACTGTCGCGGAGCTCGCCCAGCAGTTGGACCAGGAACGCACCCGCACTAACGACCTCCTCACCATCGACCGCGCCGCCCTTGCCGTAGTAGACGCCAAACGCGCCGCCCTGCGCGCCGAAATCGCCCAAAGCCCCACAGGAGACGACTCCCTCGTTACATACGACCGCATCAGTCGCTCCAAGGGCACCGCCGTCTCTCAGGCAGTCAACCAGCAGTGCTCCGCTTGCCGGATGATGGTCCGCCCGCAGCGCTGGAACGACCTGCGAGACAACAGCGCCGACTCTGAATCCAGCCAGACCATGATGACCTGCGAGAACTGCGGCCACCTGCTCTACTACGATCCCGCACGTGACACCCCCCAGCCCAAACCCGTTCGCTCAGAATCCATCGCCGCCCAGATCGTCCGCTCCTCCATCTAAACGATTCTGCGTTTGTCTTTCCGCAGCACGTTCTTTTGTCATTCCGCAGCGCAGCGGAGGAATCTGCTTCTTCCTGTGCCGTTGCTTGTTTTACGCCGTCATCCGGAGCGCGTCTTTCGTGCGCGAAGGACCCCGAAGCACATCGCACTGCCAATACCGCTCGCACCTCTCTCCCATAACACCCCCGCATTTGTCTTTCAACCTCGTACCATCGTCCCAATCGCCGATAATGGAACCATGAGCGCCCCCCTCAAACGCATCTGCGTCGACATGGATGAGGTCATCGCCGACACCGTCGCCGAGCATCTGGTCCGCTACAACCGCGACTACAACGGCAACATCACCAAGGCCGACCTGCACGGCAAGTGGCTTTGGGACGTCGTCTCCATCGACCGCCATCCCCGCCTCGAGGAGTATCTCCGCTCCGAAGACTTCTTCGACGTCCTCGATGTCATCCCCGACGCGCCCCGCGTCCTCCGCCGCCTGCAACAGCAATACGAAGTCTTCATCGCCTCCGCCGCCATGGAGGTCCCCACCTCCTTCAACGCCAAATACCGCTGGTTGGAGCGCCACTTCCCCACCATCCCCGCCACCCACATCGTCTTCTGCGGAGACAAATCCATCCTCCGCGCCGACTACCTCATCGACGACAACCCACGCCAGCTCCGCCGCTTCTCCGGTACAGGAATCCTCTACGACGCCCCACACAACGCCGCCGTCACCGATTTCCGCCGCGTCCACAACTGGCTCGAAATCGAATCCCTCTTCTTGATCGAAAAGTAGCGCCCGATTTCCAACTTGTCATTCTGATCCTGCCCCTGAGCTTGCCGAAGGGGAAGGGGAAGAATCCCCGCATTTTGCCAGGTCCGCCAGATACGCCGGGCGTTCTGGCAACGTCCGGTAAAGCGTCTCCCGCTGCACACATCGCTCTGTTATAGTTTCCCTGATTGCGATTACTACCATGCATCGCGCCTTCCGCTTCGCCCTCATTTCTTACATGGGTAAGCACCAGCGAAGGCATTGAGTACCCCAAGACCAGCGAACTGATGCAGCATCGTAGGATTTGCCTTCATGTAGTTCATGTAAACGAGGATGATCTCTTGAGTACTAATATGCTCGGGAAAGCAAATCTCATATGGGTCAACATCTTTTCCAGCACGGGTAACCCGGTGGGAATCAATATCAATAAATTCGTAGGCTCCCATCAGATATCCAACGCAGAACTGAACGCCCCTCTGGTCCAACTCTGTAGGCTGTGGTTTATCAAAAGCATGACAGTTCTGATAGAGGGTTGTACCATCAACAGCGTAGGCGGATCTCGGTGTAAGAACCAGAGTTGCAAGAAGAGCCAAAGCAAAAACGCCAGCCTTCATAAGGTTGCTCCTTGTCGGACATGAGTCATGACCGTGGGTAAGAGTCTACGAATACGTCTGCGGAACTTGCCCGGATGCCTAGGGCACCCAAGGCATTGTGCCCTCTAAGCTCGCGATCAGATTACCGTAGCTAATTTCGATATCACGGAGCTTGTTGGCATAGATTCCAGAAGTGTCTTCCAGACTACGCCTTACGCTTTCAATCGCGCCTTTGTCGTTATAAGCATCATTGATCTGCTCTTTCAGGAGTTCTAGGGTCATGTTTAACATAGGTGCTCCTATCAGGAAATAGTGGGCGGGTGGCCCACCCTTGAATCACCGCAAAATTTCGGGTGCCCCATCCTTCGCTTATTTCCAGCGAAGGGTGGGAGATCACGAACCTCCGCCCGTCGTGAACAATCTATACTGACTCCGTGATCTCGACAATGAGTTGCCGGGTGCTCCATTCATCGCGCTCTTTGCGATGAGTGGGCATCGCGCTAAGCGCGACCCGGAGAGAGCAGGGGCCTTCAGGCCCCTGAACCCCCGCAGCCATTCATGGGGCTTCAGCCCCGGGCCTCTCCTCGACCAACCCCCCAACCGTCATCCCGCCTTTGCCTGTTCCCCACACCCCACCAACCACTTCCCCGTGAAAAATACTTGGCATAACAGTTATGCTCCACCGCGTAGAATTAACTTAATGGATCAAAAGCATCCGTCTCGACTGCGCTCTTTTACAACCGACTAGCCCGTAACGAACAAGGATTCTATCCATAATCTATGCGATGTTTTAACACTCCCACCCCGCCAAACCCTCATTTTTCACCCGCAACTCCATGATTTTGAAATTTTTATCCACAAATTATTCAGAATCAACCATTTACTGGCATTCTACCGGCACGTTTTTCGTAATCCAATGATTCCAAATAACTTATCAGATTCGCTGATTCCAGATATTTTAGAAATTAACAGCAATAGAATGATCGCCTTACAATCATTATTGCTCCAGGGGGGGGAGGGGGGTACCCCCTACGCATCGAGCACCTCCGCGTTACACTCAAACGGGACATATTCCACCGCATCCTCAAGATGAGTCCAGCCGAGCGTGAAGATCGATCCGCCAGCCATCGCAGCATGACCCTCCCGCGCTTCCACATCGGGTGGCCGCAACGCCTAGCCGCGCTTCTTCTGCTGGCCTTCCTCGCCCAGTGCCTCTGGGTTGTGGGCCACCAGGAGCTCTCCACCAGCGACTACCGCTTCGCCCGCTGCGGTCGAGAGATGTGGGAGCGGCCTTCGCCGCTGGAGGGCTACTTCACCACCTGCGGCAACCTCAACGGCGACGGCACCTTCGCCTACCGCCTCGCCGGCCTCCCACTCACCCTGCAGCGCTTCGCCCTGCTCGCGGTCGACCACCTCCGAGCGCCCGCAAATCGCCTCTACCCCGGCGACTCGCTCAACGGCTCCACCTGGGAGTCGCGTCATCAACTGCAGTTCGTCGTCGTTCTCATCCATCTTCCGTTTGTGCTCTTCGCCCTGTGGCTCGGCGCAGGCCTCTGGTGGGTGGCGCGCCGTCTCTACGGCAACGAAGGTGGATTTTTCGCACTCGGTCTCTACTGCTTCTGCCCCACGGTCGTCAAAATGGCCGTTACGCCCAACAACGATGTCCTCGCCATGTGGGGACTCTACGGCCTCATCTACACCGCCATCGGCGTCGCCCACGCCATGCAGGGTCCGCGCCGCAAGTGGCGTCCGCGAATCGTGCTGCTCGCCATCGCGCTGGGTTTCACCGCGGCCGCGCATCTTCTGGCCGCAATCTTTGGCTTCATCGCCGCGCTCGCCTTCATGCTCTACCTCGTGGAGAGGAGGCGCGGCTACGTGATGCAGATCCTGCTGGTCTCCGCCACTGGTGCCCTGGCAATTCTCTTCGCGTTCTACGGATTTCACCTGGCCGCCTTCAGCTATGTGTTCACCGGCGGCGCGGCACGCTTCTGGTTCTCGCTGGCGGCAGCAACCAGCTTCATATTCGATCGCGGCTTCGCAGGAAGCATGGCAAACTTCCCTATCCTCACCGCAGCCTGCGTTGCAGCACTTATCTACTGCGCTCAGCGCCGCAGCCGTTACTTCGGCAATACCGCTCCGCTGCTTGTCGTACTCGCACTCGCGCCGCTCATCACCACGCAGACGGTCAGCGTGCCCTGGCTTTGGGCGCTCCCATTTTTCTTCACATTCATCGGAGGGGTCTTTGCGGACGCGCTTGAAACCCGCTATCGCAAGCTCTTCCTAGTACTCGCAGGCGCGGTCCTGGTGGTGCAGGCGACGATATGCCTCTTCGACCTGCCGCTGATCGCAAGCTAGCTAGGCTAGTATCGACATATACGCAAAAATTTTAAGTGAGTTGTCTGTTCTTGTCTTACCGGAGGGAGCAGTGGGCCATAGACCACTAAAAACCCGCATAGAAAGAAATGGCCTTCGGCCTCGGGCCGTCTTCCTCAACCAGGCCCTGTCACGGATGCTGGGCTGTCTTCTTCGCAGTGCTCGTCTTCGCCGCGCTTGGCTCCGCCTTCACCTTCGCCATCAGGTCATCAATGGTCGCGTAAAGGTCGGAAATGTCTGTCACATGCACCCATTCGTGCTGCGTTACTACAGTGATCGACGGCGTGTACTGCACTCCCAGCTTCTCCCCAAGCGTCCTGTCGGCTTCTACTTCCTTCTTGAACTGTCCGGTTGGATCGGGCACAAACGGCAGTTGCAGCCCGTGCGTCAGGAAGAACTTCCGGGTAAAGTTCAGCATGTCTTCTTTGCTGGCAATACCGGTCTGCGCCGCGAACACCGCGCCACGATAGTCGTCCGCCGTCTTCGGCGATACCTTGTCCTGCAAATAGCGCGCCCACACTGCGGCGTCAAAGCTCCAAATGTGGTTCTGCAAGGGGAAGTCCCTGCGCACGATCGGAATATTGTAGTGGGCCGCTGCCTGATGTTCGATGGGGAATGCGTGAGCGCAGGCCGGGCACTCCAGGTCCTCGAACACGCAGATCGCGATCTTGGCCCCCGCCGGAGGCTTCAGCATCGAAGTGTCCTTAAACAACTCGCCCTCATTGGGCTTCGGCACATATCGCTGCGCCCTCACAGGCGCTACAGCCAACATCAACGTAATCGCGGCGACAACCACAGGACGCAGGTCTCTTATCTCAGTCAGGCGCATAGTTTCCTCGTCTTTATCCTATCGCAATCCCTCGCCGCGCAAGCCGCAATCCCCGCCCAGCCTACCTTCCAACCTCGTACAATGAAAGTGCCCCAGAAGTCCCACGACTTGGAGAGACTTGCATGAGCATCACCGAAAAGATCGGCGCGGACATCATCGCCGCCATGAAAGCCCACCAGGAGCACCGCCTCACCACCCTGCGCATGGTCAAATCCGCCCTGCGCTCCAAGGAGATCGACAAGCGCCAACCGCTCACCGATGCCGAGCAGAATGCCGTCCTTTCGACGCTGTTGAAACAGCGGCGAGAATCTGTCGACAGCTTCAACAAAGGCGGTCGTCCCGAGCTTGCAGCCAAAGAGCAGGCCGAGATCGGCATGATCGAAAGTTACATGCCGCAGGCCGCCAGCGAGGAAGAACTTCGCACCATCGTCCAGGCAGCCGTCGCTCAACTCGCCGCGTCGTCAGGCGCCAAGCCCACCCCGCGCGATATGGGAGCCGTCATGAAGCTCGCCCAGCAGCAAATCCTCGCAACTGGCCTGCGCGCTGACGGCAAGCTCGTCTCCGAACTCGTCAAAGCCGAACTCGCCTAATAACAGCCGCTCATCCACTGCACACTCCCTTGCACCCATGCCAATCCATCCGCGTGACAACCAGCACACATGCCGGTCGTAAGGCTCTATTACAATAGAGGCATGATCCAGAAGACTCGTCTGTTTACACCCGGTCCGACCCCGCTTCTTCCCGCCGCCCAGTTCGCCATGGCCGCGGCCGATATGCACCATCGCACCGCCGAGTTCCGCGCCATCTTCTCTCGCGTCCTTGCACAGTTGAAGGACTTCGTCGGCACCAAAAACGACGTCATCGTACTCTCTAGCTCGGGAACAGGCGCAATGGAGGCCTCTGTCTCCAACCTCACATCTCCCGGCGATCGCGTACTTGTGCTCAGCGCCGGCAAGTTCGGCGAGCGCTGGGCCGGCCTCGCAAAGGCCTTCGGCTGTGAGGTCGATCTCGTCTCCGCCCCCTATGGCCAGACCTTTTCCCTCGACGCCGTCAAGGCCGCGCTCAAGCTCGAGACCCGAGCCGTCTTTATGCAGGCCACCGAGACCTCCACCGGCGCGCGCCATTGCATCGGCGGTGTCGCCAAGCTGCTCAAGGATGCCAACTCCGAAGCACTACTCGTCGTTGACGCCATCACCGGCCTCGGTACCACCCACATCGACATGGATCGGCTCGGCATCGATGTCCTCATCGGCGGATCGCAGAAGGCCGTCATGATTCCTCCCGGCCTCGCTTATCTCGCCATCAGCCAGCGCGCCTGGGACCGCATGGAGTCCAGCTACAACCCGCGCTACTACTTCGACCTGCGCAAGGAACGCAAGAACGCCAAAAATGGCGAGAGCGCATACACTCCCTCGGTCGCCCTCATCGCCGGCCTCGGCGCAGCCCTCGACTACATCGCCCACCAGGCCGCCACGCCTGAAAATCCCTCCGGAGACCTCGTCTCTGGCCGCAAGAAGCTCATCGAGAACGCAGAGACTATCGCCGAGATGACCCGCGCCGCCGTTATAGCCCTGGACATGAAGCTCTTCTCCCCTGATTGTCCCGCCGCCGCCGCCACCGCCGTCATCGCTCCCGATGGCGTCGATTCTAGCGTCGTCGTCAAGGAACTCAAGTCGCGTTTCGGCTCCATCATCGCCAACGGTCAGGGCGAGATGAAGGGCAAGATCTTCCGCATCGCCCACCTCGGCTTCTTCGATTACCTCGACACGATCGCCATCGTCGGCGCGCTAGAGCAGGTCATCGCCAAGTCGTTCCCCTCGCCCAGCTTCGCCTTCGGCAACGGCCTCATCGCCGCACAAAAGGTCTTCGCAGAACGCTCCCCCACCGCAGCCGAAGACGCCTGCCGCAGCGCTAAATAACGACTCTGTCATCCTGAGCCGGGTACCCTAGTTCTTATTTCTGAGAACTGGGAACTTTGCCCTTGTCCTTTTCTTGTCATTTCCGCAGGGAATCTGCTTTTGTCCTAGCTCTTGCCTCATCGGACGGTTCAGGGGCCTACAGCCAATGGCTTTCCCATGAAACCGCCGTCATCCCGAACGAAGGCGGCGCACTTTGACGATGCAGCCGAGGCCCCCGTAGTCGCCTTTGTTTATCCCTGTGTTCTCTTGCCTTGATCGGTGCTCTTATCGGTGGTGATCGGTGTTAATTTTCTTTCCCAAAATCCCACAGCAAACTTGCATATCAATCCCCTCGATCCTGGAAATCCCCCTAACCAACATCCCCACCATTCACTCCCGAACAAAAAATACTTGGGATGGTAGTTTCCCTCCTGTTGATAAAATGGAGGTATAAATCAAATTCACTCATCAAGCGCATATGTTGCACTACGACGAGCCTGTCACGATCATCTCGCTAATCAGAAAGAAATCCTTGCAGCAATCTCTACTTCTCGCGGAGTGTAGAGGAAGCCGCTGTTGTTGGAGGTAGATACGCTTTGAAAGGATGTTTGATAGGTTGCGATTCCCGTCGCCGGGCCGGTAGAGGCCAGATTGTAGGCTGTTGTATTGAGGCCATCGATATTCTGCTTATTGGCAACATTGAAGGCACTCAGCATTAACTCCAGCTTACAGCGCTCCTTAATTAGAAATTTCTTCTGGATTCGTATATCATCCACCTCGTGACGCGGATATTTAAATGTGTTTCGCCCAAGAATTGGAATATAGGAAGTGACACCCGTACCGTACCAACCTGTGGAAATTGAATTGCTGGAAGTCGATCCACTAATTGCCGCGGAGTAAGGAAGGCCGCTCTGTGCTTGAAAGCTGTTATCCAGACTCCAGCCATTGATGCCATAGCTCAGAAGACTGTCTTTACGGGCTACATTGGGAAAGTTGTACAAGACGTAAAGCACCAGGCGATCGGGTACGTTATAGATCGAGTTGCCATAATTGCTGCGCGCCGTCGCATACGGATCGATCCAGTTATTGGTCAGGACTGTGGCCGTTGCGCTCTGGTTGTAATCCAGCGAGTGTGACCATGTGTAGTTTGCATCGAATTGAAAGTTACGCAAGGAGCGGTTCTGCACCTCAGCTACAAAGTTGTTATAGCTTGAATTGATATTGCTGATGACATCAGTGATTCCCTGATAACTTGGATTGATATAGTGAATATAGGTTCTTACCGGAATTATCTTTCCATTAGGAATTGGGCTGCTTCCAGTTATATCAAGGAAGTCAATATTCGTCGTCTGCACCGTTGCAGCATCAAGGTTGGTGTTGATAAAGTTAGGTAGTTCGCGTCCCAACGCCCCCAGATAACTTAGGGACGCTACCGTACCCATACCAATCTCCTGCTGCACAATCAGGTCGAGTTCATGCACCATTGGGTTTTGCAAATGCGAATCGAGATAATACACCGACGGTGTGACCGCAGCCGCTGCCGTTGATACGTTACTGGGAAAAATAGGAGTGGTTGATCCGGCAGACGGCGAGTAGGCCAATGTATATTGGCCGTTTAGACTTCCGGAGTTCATTAGCGTGTTCAGTAGTATCCCATTTGAGACGCGACCATAGTACATGCCATAACCACCGCGCAAGACCGCCTTGCCGCTTCCGAACATATCGTATGCGAAACCGATTCTCGGTCCGAAGTTGTTTTTATCGCTGGGATGGTTGGATGTCTGAGGGACTGCTGGATTTGTTAGGTTGGCTGGAGGCATCGACAAAAATTCAAAGTCGTACCGCATGCCTAAATCGATTGTGAGGCGAGACAGCAGCTTCCAGTTATCTTGCGCGAACAATGCGTAGTCGAAGGTTTGGATCCCAAAGCTTGGATTGCCGAAGCTTTGTCCGTACCCGCCAGCCGCATAGCACTGATAGGTGCCAACCGCACTCGCGGATGAGGTAGCAGCGGATTGCTGTGCGCCATCGCAGGTTCCCGTGGCGGCGTTTTTAGAAGCAACGTCAGCAAGATAGTTCCCAATATACGAGTAGGTATAGATACCGTTTCCAGCAGACGTTCCGGCGCTGGATGAACCACTAAGTGCGTTAATCAGATCATCATTGTGCAGCATGTCCACGCCAAAATTGTAGATGTGGTGATTCTTACCATAGTAGAGGGTGTCCTCAATCTGCCATTTACGCTCATCCGGAAGAGCATTGCGATGGGAATAGTAGGGAGAACCCAGTTCGAATCCTGTGCTTCCAGCCAGAACAACAGCCGGAACATTGCCGTTCTTTGCTACCAGATTCGTTGCTGTATATGCACTGAACGGCTGCTGGCCTTCGTCATTGAGCTCGCGGCCGTACTGATATAACAGCTCGTTGCTGATATTGCTGCGGATTAAACTAGTAAGTTTAGCTACTGTGTAATCCAGCTTCACGAAATCGGTACCTTGAGCATCGATCGCATAAGGGACAACGCCCGCGGTCTGAACCCCGCCCGGGGAATCCCAGCGCAGACGGTGATAAAGCAGGAGGACGTGCTGCTTGGAATTAATCTGCCAGTCCAGCTTAGGCGTGTTGATCTCTTGGTATCCGGCGCGCGGAGTAAATCCCAGGTCGGGTAACAGACTTGCTAATCCGGCAGAATAAGCGGCAACTCCCGCGGAATAACTGGTCAATCCCTCACGTGCGGCAAACGTGCATGCCTGCGCATCGAGCGCCGGCGCTGCCGTTGTCGATCCTTTAGGCGGAGTAAGATAACCCGTAGCGATATTGCAGGTATAGGTGGGGTAGGTCACGCCCGAAGTTGGCGGAGGCAACACCGAATTCGCTCCCGCAGCTAGGGCTGTATCTGGCACTGCAAAAAATGTAGCAGGAGTTCCGGGGCTGCCTATCGCAGGAAAGATGCGAGCATGTTGATCATAGGTATATAACCAGAACAACTTGTTTCGTATGATCGGCCCGCCCACTGTAAACCCGTAAATCTTGCGAACATCCTCCGGCTTGTAGTGAACGCTGGTGAAGCTAGTGGGGACCGGGTTTCCCGATGCATAATTCGCAACCGTCTGCAGGCTATGCTCCTGATAAGCACTCCAGTTACTGTCGCGATCATAGAAGTAAAACTGGCCATGAAGATCGTTTGTGCCGCTGTTGGTGACCGAGTTGATCACGCCACCCGCGGCTCGGCCATACTCTGCTGGGTAGACTCCCGCGTTCACGGCGAACTCCCGCACCGCGCTCGCGGATGTGGTATACGCTTCACGAGTACGTCCGCGCTCCTCCGAGTAGTACGCCTGGTTATCGTCCGCACCGTCAATCTCGACATTGTTCAGGAGGGTGCTGATGCCGTGCACGCTAACTAGACCGAATCCGCTCGAGTCCGCGATCACACCTGGAGTCATCTGCGCCAAGCTCGACCAGCGCCGATTGTTTACCGGGATCCCTTGCAACGCATGTGTGTTGATGTTCGAGGGGAAGTCCGGCGATTCAAAGCTAAGGGTCGGCACCGACTCCGTGACTTCCACGGTTGTACTTGCCAAACCGGAGACAAGGTGGGGCAGAAGGGAAGTAACCTGACCGATGTGCACGATCACATGTTGTAAACGAGAACCCTGGAAACCCGCCGCCGCGACCGACACAGTATACGTTCCAGGCTCCAGCAAGGGAGCATGGAAATTGCCGCTCGCGTCTGTCGTCAACGCGATCTCCTCATTGGACGCGTCGTTATGGATGGTTACTGTTGCCTTTGTGATGACAGCGCTGGTAGTGTCAAAAACGGTCCCGTAGATCGCGCCCTGGGTCGTCGATTGCGCCGATATCGAGATGGACACACCACAGAGAATCGCGACAGAAAGCACTGTCTTAGCTATCATTTTGATCTTTGTCACGATCAACCGTAATATCCCCTGACAGATTCGAACATATTGCATGCGGCTTTGTCGCTTCTTGCCGCTAAAGAATCGACAACTCACATCGAATTGCTCAGCTCCCCATGCCAGCTGATACCAAATCGGGCGCTGCTGCCATTTCGAGTTGCAGTTCTCGATGGATCGACAAACATCGCACTGTACTTCTTTCTGTATGCAGCGATGATAGACCGCGGGTAATGTAAGTACAGAGGATGAACAGGAGAACGGTCTCATGAATTCGAATGAATCAAGCAACTTTGGAATCACTCGACGTACGGCGATTGCCTCGGGTTTGGCGGTGCTGATGGCCCCCGGTTTCAGTGCAGATACAGTCGCCCAGAGTTCCAGCCAAAAACTACGGATCGCATGCATCGGAGTTGGCGGCGTGGGCCAGGACTTGTGGCCGGATGCAAGGACGAAGAGATCGTTGCGCTTTGCGACCTCGACCACGAATTTTCCGCGTCTGCGTTCAAACTCTATCCGAAGGCCCGGCTGTACAAGGACTTCCGCCAGATGTTCGACAAGGAGGAGAAGAACTTTGACGCGCTAATCGTCGCCACGCCAGACCATTGGCATTCTCATCTGGTACTGGCTGGCGTGGCCATGAACAAGCATATCTACTGCGCCAAACCGATCACTCGCACAATCGCGGAGGAAAGAAGGGTGAAGGCCGCGTGCCTTGCGTCGAATGTGACGACCAAGGCGAGCATCCAGGACTCCTGTACCTCGCCTGCACGGGCCACCACGGAACTACTGTTGAGCGGAGCCATCGGTCCAGTCCGCGAGGTACACTTCTGGACGGGAACGCACAGCCCCAGCGGATTGGCGCGTCCGACGGAGTCGCAGTCTCCACCGCTGGGCATGGATTGGGACCAGTGGTGCGGCCCATCGCCTGCGCGCCCCTACCACAAGACCTATCACTACGGGAGCTGGCGACCCTGGTGGGACTTTGGTACCGGGAACCTGGGCGATGTTGCCTGCCACTCGCTGCATGTGTTCCACGACGAACTGGAACTCGGCGCACCGGACTGGGTAGCGGCCAACGCCTGCCAGTCCTTCTCGCTGGCTGGAGTGGTTGAAAATAGTGAATGCGCGAGCATCGCCAACTTTGTTCAATGGCATCTTCCAGCGCGCGGCAAGCATCCAGAGACGATGGTGTACTTCTACGATGGCGGACTTCAGCCGCCACGGCCACTGAGTATGCCTCCGGATATGGGGATGCCGGGCAGGGGAGTGATGTTTATCGGCGATGAGGGAGTTCTGGTTTCCGCTTTCTATGGGGGCAGTCCGTGGCTTCCCGACCATACGCTGCCGCAACCGGGCCAGAAGCTGCGAGGATTACCCGGCGGCCAATTACTGCCTGAGAGCCGCTTCAAGGACTTCAAACAGCCGGAGCCGTATCTGACACGCTGCGAGCGACCGGACCACTACGCCGAGTGGATAAGGAGCTGCAAGGCCGGCAAGAAGTCCATCACTCCATTGGAATACGCTTGCGGGCTGACGGAATTCGCGTTGCTGGGAAGCCTGACCGAGCGCAGATACAGCACGCCCGGGGTGCGCAGTGGAGCGGGCTATGGACAGAACAGCCGATCGGATTCCGCAGTGGTATGGATTCCAGCGTCCAACGACGGTCATGTTCATGTGCCAGACGCGCCGCCTCCTACACCCACAGCGGCGAATTCCCCGCGTTACTGGCGAAGCTCCAAGGTACTACTGTGGGACTCGGAGGCCATGCGGTTCACCAACGACGACGTTGCCAACAGCTACGTCGATATGCCCTATCGCAAGCAGTGGGACTACAAGATATAGGACAAGCGGAAATAATGGCTTACGCAGGAATCTCGTCGTCGAGGGACTGCGCGAGGACTTCGTCGCGTCGCGAGGCCCGCCATGCCAGGAACTTCACATGCAACTCAGGGTCGGTGGCGGCGAGTATCTGGACGGCGAAGATGGCAGCATTGGCTGCGCCCGCGGCTCCAATGGCAAATGTGGCCACAGGGACGCCCTTTGGCATCTGGACGATCGAGAGCAGCGAATCGAGTCCTTGCAGCGCAGTGGCCGCAATGGGAACGCCGAGGATAGGAACGGTGGTCTTGGCGGCCAGCATTCCAGCGACATGGGCGGCACCGCCGGCGCCCGCGATGATGACACGCAGGCCGCGGGATTCGGCTGACTCTGCGTAGGCAAACATCTGGTCGGGGGTGCGATGCGCGGAGACGACGCGAGCTTCGTAGGGGATGCCGAACTCGCGCAGGATGTCTACGGCGGAACGCATTAGCGCATAATCGTTGCGGCTGCCCATGAGAACGGCGACGAGTGGTTTGGTGTGCGATTTTGAACTCATGGCAAAATTATACGATCCGGACAGTCCGGTTTCTAAGAGTCGGCGTCAGTAATTCCGTCCGTCTGATGCAGAGAAGCAGCGTGGGGACCAAGCCACTATTAGGTGTGACGTTGACCCCCTCCCCCCCCCGCGCGAAATTTGCCTGTAAACAGATCATTCTATTGCTGTTACGGGCAAATTATTCAGAATCAAGGTGTTACAGCTAAATATTGCTAATAAGCAGGTTACGGCTACTCAATCTGCCGGGAGGTCTTTGGCCCAGAGGCTAGCGTTGAGACACTGGACCACGCCATCAACGATGAGGTTGAGGCCGGCGGTGAATTTGGCGGAGTCGGCGATCTGTTTGCTACTGACAGCATCGGCCATGTTGATGCTAGAGCTGACGATAGAGAGAGCGGCGTCCTTCTTCTGAGCGCCGGACTTTGCGCCATACAAAGATTCAACACCCTGTACGAGGCTGGGTAGAAGAGAGATGCTACGCAGGAATAACTTCAAGAAATCCATGAATTGCCTCCTAATACTGGTGCGGTAACAAGAGCAACTACGGAGATTCTGGCTACGCAAGAATGACGACGCGGCAGAGGCCGGGATGACGATGCAACATCGCTGTCATCGTCTTCCGGAGAGAAAGTTGATAGCGATGTGGACGACAGTGAGCAGCGCTCCAAAGGCGCCGGCCATGCCTTTCAACCGTTGCACTGTCTTCTCATGCTCATGCATACGGCACTCTAATTTCGAGAGACGGCCCGGCTGTCCATTGCCCAGTACCTCCAGCATCTGGCTCTTCAATACATTTAAGTCGGAGAGGACCTGTCCCTCGTTGTCCGTCATCTTGTTACTCCTTATGCTGCGATGTTGCGTTATGGCTTGTGAAAGCCCGGTTACGTCAGCAGCCTGTTCAAGCGACCGGCAGGTTTGTGAAAACGGCGCTCGATAGCCGCGAGTAGAGCGGCGGGCTCGATGCGTCGAACATGCGAATGAAATAGCGCTCCACCTGAGCCGACCGTGGTATTGAGAAGCCGCGGACCGGACTACGCAGCACCAGGTTCTGGTTGACGCCCTGTGCGAAGTCCGAATCGCGCAGGCGCACCTCGAAACCGCCACCAGTTGGAGGTGCCGTGCCGGCATCGATCTGCAGCGCGGTTGTGGTAACGCTGACCACCGTCAACTGCTGGAGGTTGGCGAGGACAGCTCCCGGTGTTGTATCTGCAGCCAGCGGCAGGAAGGAGTCGGGTGCGATCGCCTCGGAGAGAGAGACGCCCAGCGAATCGGCCCAGTCGTTGGCAAAGGCGATGCTATAGGTGAGGAGTTCAGGTACTGCGTGTCCATCGATGACTGCGACCTGGCGGACGACGACATTGATGGTCTGGCCGTTGGCGATGATGCTGAGCACATCTCCAGGCCATACGTCTGCCGTTGGATTGATGGCGGCACAGCTACCTGCGATGGCGGCGGCGCGGCTGGAGGAGAAGCTGAGTGTGGCTTGCGCGGCGCTCTCGCAGTCGACGCTGGAGCGCGCCTGGGGCCGCAGGACTTTGCCCAACCAGCGCGCGGTGCCCGGCATTCCACCGGCAGCCTCGGCGGTAACGCTGGCTGCGTCTTCGAGGCGTGCGATGGCTCGGCTGCGCAGGCGGTAGGAGACGGTGACGATCTCTCCGGCGACCGGTATACGACCGGCGAAGAATGTAATTTTTCCTGTCGCGGTAAGACTACAGTCGACACCCTCACCGGCTACTCCGATGAGGCGCGTCTGGGAGGCGCCTCCGGGCAGTGTGCTGACCACCCACGCGGAACCGGTTTGCGTGACGGTGCAGAAACCCATCGAGCCGGTAAGTTCGACACTATCCACTGCAGCGAAGGAGCAGCTTGCTGGCGAGCTTGTGACTGCACCATCGTATAGGACGGTGGCAGGCGTGTTGGAGGCGTTGCCAAGATCCAACAGGTCAAAGACAAGCGCCATCGGCGAGCTGACGAGTCCGCCTCCAAAAGCCGTAATTGCTCCATCGACCCGTGCGTAGTAAGTCTGGAGTACGCGTTGCACCTCCGGAGAATGGAGCCGGATGCGCAAGGTGTAGGAGTGGCCGGAGAGGAGCGTGTATGTGGTGCCGACCTCCGCGCCGTTGACGTAGGGCGTGATGACGGTTGCGCCGCCGCTCTGGCGGACGTTGTATCCGGCGAAGCAGTTAGCGCGCTGGGTGGTGCCGGAGTAGAGCCCGCAGAGGACGCCGTCGGAAGGTGAAGTGAGTTGGACATTGCCCGCTTCGATAACTAGCGAGCCACCCATCTCGACCTGATCGATGGCAACGAGGATGGTCTGGCCATCGAAGCCGTTTCCGCCTGAGAGAACCAGGCCTGCACCGCCGAGGGAGAGATGTGAGCCGGGATCGGTAATGTTCCATGTTTGTGTGTTGAAGGAAGACTGGTTGAAACTGTCCGTCAACAGAGTCGGTTTAGTGATGCGAAATGGCCCGTCGGAGAGGGTGAAGAGGGTAGTTGTGCCATCACCGGCGAAGAGCTCGGAGACGTAGGCGGAGGGCTCGATCTGTCCGCTTAGAGTAACGTCGTTGGCAAGCTGCTTGACCATCGAGGTCTTGAGCGCGGCCACCTGAAGGGTCCCGTCACCCAGGCCTGCATCGAAGTCGAGCGCGTGAGTGACAGATCCGACAGGATTCATGATGAGTGCACCATCGAGCACGCGATAAGCGGCGTAGGTGGATCCGGCGATATTGCCGGCATTGACGGACCAGGGCTGCGCCGGCTGAGGGGTGAAGACGCCGGTGGGTTGGCCGCTCTGCACCAGCGAAGTGGTGAACAGGCCGGCTGCGGTGCGCGCGGTCAGGGTTTGGAGGAGCGAACCGGCGAGTACGGTGAATCCATCCGCGATGAGGGTGAGAGACTGCTTGTCGAGCAGCCACTCATCGCTGATGGCGGTGAAGTCGACGCGATAGACTGGCCCGGCAAGTCCGGCGCCGACGCAGACAGGGACCGGATCTGTGGCGAGGTACCCGGTGAACAGCACGACGCCGTTTTGTGACGAGACCACTACGCGCCCGCGTCGGGCAGGCACGAGCAGCGTCAAGGAGGCACTGGGATTGGAAGATGAGCCGACGTCCAGCGCACCGGTGCAGCGCGAGGGCGTATTGAGCACGCGCTCGATGGTGAGAGGGACGTCCGCGCAGAGGGACGCGCTATAGTTGATGGCGCCGTTGCCGTCGAGATTGTCGATGGTGAGGATCAAGGCGCCACCACCGTTCCCAGTCTGGGCAGACCACGCATCTCGCGCACTTCATCCACAGTCAGTACTCCGGCTTTCAGAAGTTCGGTCTGTATCTCAAGCTCCTCCATTTCGTCGCGCGCCGCGAGATCGTTGAAACTGAATTCAAACTCGCGCCACCCGAGTTTCTTGGCGAATAGGTCGCGAGTGATGTGTTCGGCGAGCAACTTGGCGACGGGCACAATTGCGCTCTGAAAGGCTTCGTCTGCCATCTCGCCTGCTGTGGATTTATTAACGTCGGCTTGCATGCCGAGCAGCATGGGAGGCAGATCGAAGGCGTTGGCAATCATGATGAGCAGAAACTCCTGCCACTGGATGTGCAGGTCGGCATCAGTGCCGCCAGCGAAGCGAAGCACCTCGGGCTTCTGCTCGCTGCTTAGAATGGGAACTCGACCCGTGCCTTCGATCTCGTCCTGCCACCAGCGGATGAGGCGGTCGTGCTGCTCCGGGGTCGCTTCGTTTAACCACAAGGCGTACTGCACCACTGAGTTGCTGGCGAGGCGGCCTGCATAACGATTGGCTGAAAGGAACTGATTCACAGTCTCGAAGGCGACCTCGAGACGTCCCAGGCCGAACGGAGTGTGGCTGCGCGGATTGAGGCGAATGTACATGAGCTCGTCGTCCAACAGAGGGATAAGGTTCTTTTTGCCGAAGCCGCTTTGGGCCTGGGCGTAGCGAGGCTTGACAGGGTCTCCATCCCAGGTGACATCGATCTCGATGGTGGCACCGTCCACAGCCCAGAGATGGAAGGGACGCTGATCGTCTCCGGTGGCTTCCATCTCGACAGCTCCGAAGCCGCCGACAAGAAGGTCTTCGAGCGCCTGCTCGAAGACAGTGCGAAAACTGTCGCTTATGTTCGGCTCCTCCAAGCAGCGGCGCAGGACTTGCATGCGTTCCTCGGCATCCGGCACATCGACGTTGCTGTAGCCGCGACGCAGCTTGATCTTCCAGTCCATGCTGGCGATCTTGTCCTTGACGACATTGATTGCGCGCCGTGCCACAGGCGTCTCGGCAAACTTCCGCAGATTCACGGGAGTTGGTTTGGGCGTCGCGTTCTGCCCAGCTCTACCCTGACTCAGGGGACTCAGGATAGTGGGCAGCATCGCAGTCTTCCTCTCGCCCTTGGTTGCATCTCCTGTAGACGCGTACACCGCTGCCGCATCAATCCCGGCCAGCCTTCGCCATGCTTCCGTCACTCTTGTTCGAAGACCCACGTCTTCACCCCTTTCCGTCTCTGTTGCAATAAAAATGGCACAGCTAATTCGCTGTGCCTTACTTTGCTACTCGTCTGGTTCAATCGCTAAAGACTTATCGCCGATCTGCACCGATTTGACCGATCCAACGATGCAAACTCGAACATAGCTGAATTGCCTCCAACTCGCAGTTACCTATTCGTATATCGATGAGGTCGGCATACATAGGGGTTAAGCCATCTTCGTTAGAGCCGCAGGTCGACTCGGGCGGTCTGCGCGGCGCGGGCCAGATCATTGGTCGTCAACACGCGAATCTCCTGGCTCTGCATAGTCTCGACTGCGAAGCGGTAACGCTCCACGCTCTCCTCTTCAAACTCATGTTTCTCCTTATCCTCGTCCGATACAGAGCGAAGGGGTTCAACCACGGCGGTCAGTTCCAGTCTGGCACCCTCGACGCGCACGATTCCATCGCGTAATCCTGGCGCGGTATAGGCAAGGACCTTGGCCGCCTCCACATCGCCATCGAGCGACACCGCGTGAAACATCTTGACTACGCCATTGGGACGATACCCACAGTCGATCTTCATGGGATCGCCCGGCTGCGTATACATGGCAGCGGCGATTCTCTTACGCATCAAGGCCCACACGCCGGCGCGCTCGAACTGGGTTCGCATGGCCCCCGCAATCATCGCACGGCCGGTCCGCATATGCTCCGTTTTTACACGCAACGGCTCGACATACAAGCGCATCAACAGTTCCAGTTCCGTCACCATGTTCTCTGCAAGGCAAGCATGCGCCTCCGTCATCTGCAGAGAGTTGGAAAAGGTCTCCTCAATGACAGCGACCACAGGCTTATTGTCCGCCGATCCAAGACGCAGACGGGTAACCAGCTCACCCTCCAATGCCTCGAGTAGTCCAATATCCGCGTCGGCATCCATGCACCGTACCCGGGTCCAGTCCCGCGTGAAGCGCACTCGTGCGGTATCTTCCCGGCCCGCCTCCCGCAGCAGGATCCCGATGTTCGTATACTCGCCCTTCACCACATCCGGTACATAACGGATGAGGAAGAACTCGCAGGGCACGCGGTCATTCACCTTCAACCTCCTTCTATAACTGTCAGCAAGTTAAAGGCCATAGCCGCTAACAACAGCACTTAAACCGCTCCTCCTTACTCCCCGGGGGATGAATGCGGTTTAAGAGCCAATGACGCCAACGATTGATCGAAAAGCTACATCACGAACTTGCCGACTCCATTTTCTCCGAATTGAACTGGAACGCAAATGTTCAATTTTTTCGCCCACATTGGGAACGGTTCCCGATTTGAATCCCGAAACGACCCGATCAATTCTCGTAGTCGTCCACGCCGTAGCAATAACTCTTCTGTCAACCGCTCAATCATCGCAGTATTTCCTCCGTACCATTCGGGAGGAACGGTCTCAGCAATGGCCCACAATTTGTCGGCGTCCATCATCTCCATGCGACTGAGCCAGGGCTCGAAGCTCTGCCAGCCATTCACGGCTGCGTATACCCGGTTGCGGGCGTAGACCCCGCGCAGGGGTGTGTCGGGAAAGGTCCACTCTCCGGCGTTGAAGCAAAACCCCTGGTCGATGAACGTTGCACGGTATTTTCGCTCGCGCGGCTTGCGATCGAAGACCGCCTGCCGGCCATTGCAGTTGCCGGTCCACTTATCGAGGGCCAGTATTCCTGCAAACTCCTGTAGATTGCGGACCTGATCCAGCTGCTGCTCGGGAAGGTAGTCCACAACCTGGCCGGGCATCAGTCCACCGACGAACTGGCTGCCGAACTGCAATCCTGGGCAATACTTCTCCCTCTTTCCGTGCGGCAGTTCGATGTGCATATCGGCAGTATTCTCGATCAACCATTGCGTTACCTCAACCACATCGCTGGATGGCACAGTCAATCCAGCGGCCTGGGCCAGTCGTGTGGCGATCAATTCATTGGCCAGGACACGCAGGTGCTGTGGGTTGTTCTGAAACTTGACAACCCATAGCTTACCGTCAGCGCCCAGCATCAACTGACTCTGCGCTCCTCCCCGCATTCTCCGAATCGCCTGAACCGCAAGCACCGCCAACGAAGCAACCCCCTGCCCCTGAAGGATACTGCACCGGAACATCTTTGCAGTTGTTCGCTGGAGGAAATGGAAGGGCAATGCGGTCTTTATGTAGAAAAGGGATGTAAATTCCGTCCCTTTGACCATGTCTGACGTGTATCTACTGTAGGCAGCTCATGTCCTGTTCGTGCCGCTCTGCAACCTCTCCGCTCTTACCGCCTGGCCTAACGCCATTGCCATCAGACAGTCGTCATGTGCGCCGCTTGCCGCTCCCGTCTTTCCTCCTGGATGGGTGACAAATGTTCGGCACTCCTCCAGCAACCCCCTGCTTAGAAACAACCACGGCGACTCCACCAGGAGCGCCCCCATACGGCTGATCATCGCAGGCTTTGAGCCGGCCGTGGTCAGCCATCCCGCTACTCCTGCCTGCTCGTATACTCGCGTATACCGCTCCATGGCATCCAGATAGGCGAGTACGCCGGACCCATGGTTGTTCCGCTCCACAGCAAGGAGCGCGCTGCGACCGGAATCTCCGTACTCGCGACCCAGCGCAGCGCTGACCCGCGCTAGCTCCAAAGCGCCCAGTCGCTGCTGTAGCTCGGCGCACTGCATTCCGGTAGCCAGGTCGATCACCTGCAGAGCGGCGAAGTCACCCTCCGATCCTCCTCCGGCGGTGTCGACGGCAACAATGTATTGCTTACCCGGCAATGGCGGAAGCCAAATGCGCAATGCACCACCGCGTCGCGTCTCCACCGGATCCTGTACAGCAGCCAAGCGCCGCTCCACCGCTTCCATGTCGAAACAGCATTCACCCGAGGAGCGAAAACACAGATCGGCATCCTCGGCAAACTCCTGGGTCCGCAACCCCCGATAGCTCACCTCAAGGCCTCGGCGAAAGCCAATCTGAGCGGGGGTCAAGCCATGGGTTTTCACCAACCCAAGCTCCTCACCGCTCAGATTCGTGACAGCCTCCGCTAAATATGCCTCCTCCATCCACCAAGGATAGAAGTGCTTCACCACTCCCTTCTCCGTCGCATGCTGCCACTCTTCATAGAAGCATCCATAGGCCCCGTTAGGAGTGCTCTCAATCACCATCTCACCGCCTGGTACGAGCGCAGCCCGCAGTCCGGCCAAAGTTGCCGCAGCATCGCCGGACCAACGCGACACCTCACTACAGTGCATGTTCTGCACGGTCAAACCACGACCAGCACTCTCATCCGAAGCACTGAGTACACGGAATTCACTGTCCAACTCCGGGAAGACCATCTGACCGATGTTTGCCCGGCTCCGCCTGAGACATCCCTCGCGCATCTTCTTTGGAAGACGTTCCCAGAACCGCTGCACCATGCGAAAGATACCTTCCGCCGCATCGCGCGTCTGCGCAACCTGCACGGTCAACACGCCGCGAACCGTAATGGTCTTTAGAAAAAAACGTCCTGCCACCCAAGTGGTGATGCCCATCTGACGTGCCTTTACGACGATGTTTTGCCGTCCCCTGTCGCGTTCAAATCGTGTCTGTGCCGGATTGGCATTCAAAACACTTTCGTTACCAGAGCGGTCTCTAATCCTTAGCAACTGACTTGCCAGGCAGACCGACAATGCTTTTCCTCCCGGACCAGGACCGCGTTCATCGATATGAGTTCCAAACTCCAGCAACTCCTCAAGAACGTACTCCACCTCATTCATGCAACACCACCACCCGTACCTTCGGATCGCTGGTCCCGGCCGTTCTCCGGGTCGGGAAGAAGGGCGGCCTCACAGCTCCAACAGCGCTATCAAGACGTTCTAGATCTTCATCCGACCCGGCAGAAGTGCTTGTGTGGACGCCCTTAGAGTAGTACCCGTGATCTTGATTACAGGTACATATCCCATTGCTTGCTACTACCCTTGAACAATATCCAATCTGTAACGGAGACCCGGTAGCATAACTCGCTTCGTAGAACCTCCTAGAAATAGGGAACATAGTGTGTTGTACCGGCGACGTTGATAACAAGGCATCCGGCTACGCTGGTCAGTACCCCGCTCTGGTTGCAATTGGATGCTGCGGCAGTTGTGCCGCCATAGCTCACTTGTCCCGTCCCGGAGGTAGAGGCTGCGGCACTCGCTATCAACGATCCTTGCGCCGCAATGTTCCCCTGCCCTGGATCAGTCGCGTTGAATGTGGCGTTGCCAACAGACAAGCCACCTGTATCGCTAATCCGCGCAACTTCTGCAATCGTCGTGCTTCCTCCCGGAGTCGTGTAGAAGCGTAGGTAGGAAGAATGGTCGCTGGTAGTCCAGTTATTGAATGCTATGGCATAATATCCCGCTGAGTTGCCTCCCCATGCCGTTCCGTCGTATCCCGTAAAACTTAGAGAACCGATTGAGGTTCCGGCAGTCAGGGCGGTGGGGCTTGCGTTTGTGCCTTGCGCCCTCCGTATGATGACTTGCCCCACTTGCCCAAAACCGTCTATCTGTTCTTGCGCTGCCGTTCCGTCTACCCCAACCAAATGAAGAACTGTCCCGGACGAGACGACAGCGGGAGGAGCAGTTGCATTGATGTTGATCGTCTGTAGCTTAGTGAAGACATTGGTTGCATTCAGCAGTGGCACGTTGCTGGCCGCGATGCCACTATCCGCAATCTGGCCACCCGTCCCTATGAAGTTCGTCAGATCGCCTGAAGTCACTCCGTTGACCGGACCGGTCGTTAATCCCGCGCCGCTTCCGGCCAATGTTTCAAATGTGACCCCGCCTGTTCCCGCCCCAATCAAGGCGCTCCCAGGAGTAAGAGTTCCTAGACCAGTGCCGCCTTGTGCTGCCGAGAGAGCAGTTGTCAGCCCAGATAGAGATGTAATGTCCGAGTTTGCTCCACTGTGCGCCGGCGTGTATCCAAGCGCCGTCTGAAAATAGCTAACCGCCTGAAGCGCGGCTGAACCGAGTCCAAGATTGCTGCGCACCGAAGATACGCTCTGAACATCGCTCAGATTGTTGGCAGGATTGAGCGGCGTGTAGCCGAGCGCTGCTTGCTTGCCGTTGAATGTATTCCAGTCCGTATGGGCAAGGTAGCCGTCCACCGAGGCAGTTGCCATTAGCATCGAAATCGCCGGAGCCGCGCCGCCGCTCGACACAACCGGAGCTGTTCCCGTAACAGCAGTGATAGTTCCGCTTCCTCCGCCGCTGGGTGCCATCCATGTCCCATCCTCGCGTAGGAACCGTGTGCTCCCGCTGGTTGCACCGGGATCAGGAACGATGCCAGGTGCATGAGTAGATCCCGAAGGGCCGAACAACGGCAGATAGGCTGCCGCAATTGTTCCCGAGCTGATACTCGCCCCACTTACAGATCCATTGATCGTTGCCGCGTTCAATGTCCCGACATTGATCGTTCCCGCAGCAAACGCCTGTGGACTAAAACTGTAAGGCGTCCCCCGCATGTTCAAAGTTAAGGAACTAAGCGTGGGGGAATAGGACACGATATCGCCGCCCACGCTGCTGTCTAATTCGAAAAGGGCGTATCCAGAGTTCCAGTTCCCGCATCCATGCAGGTTGCAGTGAACTGTGAACACCGCCTCTTCTCCAGCGGTAAGGTTCATGGTGCGTTGCCATATACCTATGGCCTCGTATGCGGCTGTGGGTACGCCATGAGTACCGCCGTATCCAAGATAGTTCTGTGTTGGCGATGCATTTGCAATTGACCATCCGGTCAATCCAGGTCCATTATTTTGCTGATATTGCAGTCCCGCTCGCTCGGCAGTCAACGGACGTGGAACTGATTGACCAATATATTCCGTGTCTGCCGCTACATTCTCCTGATAGTAGTGGGGCTCTTCCACCGGGTCGTTGGCCGCCCACACAACATTGTTTGGCGCAAGCGTCATCTGTCCGTCAACACTATTTGACGACGTATCGTATACGCTGAGCACCTCGGCCATTGGATAAAGCGCAAAACCACCTGTGAGTAACGATATCGTTCCTCCGGTGCTGGAACTGTTGGCTCCGCTCTGTGCATAGGTGAATGAATTGATGCCGGTCGCGGTCAATATATAGTTCCCGTTGTAGCTGCTGTCGGCTACTCCAGCAATTGTGACGCTCAGCCCAGTAACATCTTCGGGAAGGTTTCCAAGTAGCGTTGCAGAAACAACATTCCCTGACCGTGTCAAGGATGCAATGGACGCCCCCATATTAAGGAACCCTGAGGTACTGTTCATAACCCCCACTACAGGAGTCAGTCCTCCAGCGTAATACAGCCCGGTTACTGAATAGGCTCCAATCACCGGAAAGAGCTGCCGGATTCCACTCGTAGTATCGATAGTCTGCTCCAGCCCGTAACCACACAGCCCTCCAAATGCCATCGTCGCCATATTCTGATGCGGCTTGTTCAGTGCTAACTGCAGGTGGGTTGCATCAACAACGGTATATCGCGCCATCTCGAAGTTGTGCGGAGCGTAGCCCGCGGTCTGATCGACCACACAAGCCAGACCGCTAGAAGCGCCTATCGCAGAGGTGTTTGCAGCGTATCCTGACGGCATTCCAGTTGTCGCAATTGCGATCGTGACAACTCCGGGAGCCATGTTGTTGGCTTGCGATGGGATCACTTGGCCTGTACTCAGAAACACGCTAAGCGGAAGATTCGTCCCACTGAAATAAGCAGCCGCATGGGGTCCGGCATTAGCCCCGCCAACGATTACGCCCCCTGTACTGGCGCTGGTGATCGTCTTCGACGGATTGGTGTCGATCAGAAAGCGTCCATCTCCCTGCGTACCGCCTCCGGAATCCTGGGAAATCATGACTGTCGTTGAACCGGCCGTACATCCAAGGGTGCATGTTCCCACGAAGACCCTGGAATCCTCGTGTGCCTGTAGATCGTATAGGTGCGACCCCTCGTCGGCCGAATCCCGAAAACCACCCGATGCATAGATATAGCGCGAGCCGATCAGGCAGTCTCCCACACCAAAGCAATCGGTCACCTCTGGAACCAGAACATGCTGTCCCTGCGTGTTGTAAGTACCATTCACCGTGAGCGCGCTGTAACCCATCTTGAAATAGGGAACGGGGCTATCGATCGTTTCCGGATAGAGGTTAGAACCGCCGGCAAGCCCCTCCTGCGTGATTGCCAGGCCCATCGATCCGGGAATATGGTTTCCAGTCTGCTGTAGAAGGCTCGCCTCGCTCTGGGTCGAGACATCGTCGATCGCCTCAGCGCTAGAAAGACCGTGGTTCACAACGTCGAGCGGGTTTTTGTAACTGTCGACCTGCCTTCCACCACGCGCATCCTTCAGGTGAGTCTGGCTGTCGAAGGATGTTGTGGAATACGATTCATTGGTGTAGTCCTGCTCCGCCTTAACTTCACATCCATTTGTGCAGTCAGCGCTGGCTACAGCGTTGGCGATCCCATTACTTCCATGGCCGTTCACATATTGACTGGCATACTCCACCCCGTTCAGGATATTGACTTCAAATTGAGTCCCGGTCGGCTGTGCTACGACTTGCGTCGCAGACGGCAGGGTGGATACCTTCTGCCCCAATCCGCTCGTCGTCGCAGCGACGCTCTCATCCACATAATTCTTGTCCGCCGCCTGCGTTGCGGATACCGGATCGGCTGGCAATACAAGCGGACCGGTCATCGTGTCTCCAGCCTTCAGCACATAAGGCGTGGAGTCAAGTGGATGCCCTGTCACAGCGGCAGCGATGGCAGTATCCACATAGCTTTTACTCACCGTCTGCATCGCAACTGTTGTGGGCAACACCGTAGATTCGATAGCGCTTATCTTCACCGACGCCAAGCTCACCGGCACCACCCAGTACTGCCGGCTAACACTGCTATCGTCCAGATGAAAGACCGCTGTATAGTAACTTCCGATTGGTGTTGAACCGGCGTTCGGAATCAGTTGCACACTGAGCGTTCCACCAACGGCGATCACCGCAGAAGTACTCCCACTTGGGATCGAATCGCCGTTGCTCGTGGTAAATGCTGGCCAGCTGATGAGCACAGTGCCCGTAGCCACTGTCCCATCCGCGTGATATATCGTGTCTGCCACCTGGGTGGTTGCCACCTGTGCTACCCCAGCCGCCGTAATTACCGTCAGCAGTACTCCAATTAATATCCAACTTCTAGGCTTCCAATGCATCGCACTCTCCTCGTATCCGCAAATACTCGCCTATATTCCTCGCAATACCGCCGGCAGATAACTCCGGAAGCACAAAACTGTCTCACCATCGTTGGTATCCTTCACCGGCAGTGCACGAAATGCTCCTGCCAAGCGAACCCGCTGCAGCGGGGCTGCCAACGCATCTTCCACCTCTGTCGAGCCCTGCATCGCCTGTAGACGCGGATAATGAACGAGAACCCGATCGCCTTGCTCTCCTGGCATTACAAAGAGTGCAGACCATTCCTGAAAGAAACTTGCGCCTTCACGATCACAAAAGCCGATCATATGGCTTACTTGCATCCCCGTTGTTGGAGCGCCTGCCGGCAGCGCGCTCGCTAGCTGCAATACACCAGCCGAGATTGCGGCCACCACACCTACGTTCAGCGTTACTCGCCGTACATAGTTCACATCTCCTCCCACCGCACTCGCGGATAGAACGTAAGCCGAACTCACACTCGCGCCGATATAGCCAAGTTGGCCGGTGTAATCGACGTCCACTGCAACAAGACTGCCAATGCTGAATCCAGCCGCAGCCGTCGCTCCCACATTCAAGCTAGTTGCGGTGGACGCCGGTCCCGTGCCGGTTAGCAAGGGGACCGGCGCAGTAGCCAGACCACCACTTCCGTTGGGCGTAGTACCCGCGGCCGTCGTCAAAAGATTTGTCTGCTGCGATCCCGACGCCAGCGCTACCTGAAGCTTCCCCCAGATCTCGAACTCAAGCGACACCGTCGCCTCCACTTCTGTGCGAACCTGGCCCACCGTCATGGCTGGAGAGCCAGCCCGCAGTGCATCAACCTTTGTGCCGCACTTTCTGACAAACCGCGATGCCCAACCCAGGTCAATCCAGGGTGCAGGTGGCGCATGCAGCTCGAATCGCCCAAGCTGCGCCGCATCGAATAGTGTTGGCACTCCAGTTGATCTGTTCACTGGTGCGAAGTAAGCGCGCACTCGTCTCGTTACCGGAGCCACAGATGCCACAACCCCAGCTCCTGTCGTCGTTGTACTCACAGCTCACCCGCCTCCTGGTACGCATATACTTGCACCGTAGTAGTCCGCGCCAATCTGTCTTCCGCAGCAGTAGCTGCTCCGAAGACCGGATCCGCCCAGAACACGTTTGTGCCCATTGCTGCGGGAGCAACGCCATCTCCCGCAGCTGAATAATTCATCTTTGGCACTGTGTGCGGCTCGGCGCTAAGAGCTGACACCAATTCGGCATCCATCGCAGCCAGCAGACGTCCGCGATCCATGCCGCCATTGCCCGATGTCCCATCCGTGGCATATTGGATGGAGCACTCCATCGACACCATAGGAAGTGGACCCCCGCTGTTCACATGGAGCCCCGTCCACTGTAGACGAAATGCATTCACGGGAACCCATGCCGATGGCAGCTCGTTCTCCTCCACCAGTGTTCCCGGTCGCACCACGCCGCGCACCACAATTGTCCGCGCAGGATTCAACGCCGCCAGCCGGCTCTGCAGCGTCACGTAAAACGTATCTTTCGCGTTTTGCATCTCTTCCTCGCTCTCATATCCAGCTCAACTCAACCCACTCGGTGGTTCGACAATCCCGCGTCTCTGCTAGACCATCTGCGACAGCGGGGCGCGCAGCACCAGCCGGTATACATAAGGCTCACCAAATATTTGCTCCTGTGTAACAGACTCAATTTCCAGAAGCTCATCGTTAGATAGAACACCGTAGGCTGCCGCAAACAGCACACTAGCTGAGGTATAGGTCAGCGATCCCACCAGGCTCGCCACCACAGTCGCCGAGACCAGCAACTCCCACTTCGCCGCCTTAGCGTCGGCGACAGTTGCTCGCGCTTTGCGATACACGACCGGCCCCAGCGGAGTATCCTGAAACGTCGGCGTCGCGATACCCAACTGCTCGGTTACATCCGTTGGGACCGCTGGCGCTGGCATCCGTAGCATCACCGTTCGTCCGCCCAACGCTCGCAGCAAAACATCCGCTGTCCTCGCCGCCGCGCCCGTTGCATTTACCAGATCGCTCATCGCATCACCCGATCCTCTGTGCCACATAGGGCGCCAGCATTATCTGCACATTCGCATCGATCAGCGATCCGGCGAAGTACTGCATCTGCAAGGTGTCCATCTTGCTGCCCTTCACATTCATCGCCGGAGTTGCTTGCGCGTTCTTTACAATTTGCGCGCACGCCACCTTCAACGCTGGTGGCACAACTACCAATCCAGCGGTATAAGTGACTTCGACTTCGTTGTAGTTCAGCCCGAGCAGGTTCATGGGAAATGTCAAGTCTCCCGTAACAACGTTCAAGTCCACGCTGGTTAGGTCCAGTGCGCTCCAACTGCCTGGAATGCTGAACGCCCACGCCACTTGCGCCAGCATGGGATCCTGCATCTCGCCACGGCGCGGTCGTCCATACCGGACCTGCACTATAACCAGCGGAGAGGTCGCCATACCCAGCGGGGTTAGCGGAAGATAGCTCAATCGCACTGCCTGTGAGTCCGCCGTCAGTCGCATACGCTCCACATATTGAGTCACCAACAGACTCGGCCTTCGGCAATGCGCCTCGATCAATGCAGACGCCATCGTGACCCAGTCGTCGGTCGTCTCAGTTGTCAATCCATACTCGACATATTCCGTTGGATCCAAGTAACCCATCGCTCACAGCCTCCAAACTCATCAAGAAAAGAGGAGGCCGGCCACCACAACCGGCCCCGCTCTTAATTGCGCGACAATAGATCGCAGCCGTGCCGCTGGTCAGCCCCCTAACCAACGATGCTCCCTCGCGTAAACTCAGCGATGCAAACAGCCATTTACGGACGCGTCTAACCTTGTCGCGCGTTGTTGCGGCCAGCCGCAACCCATCGGCTAGCCGCAAACCGATGCTACCTATCGGTCGACCAGCACTTGGTAGTGTGCATAGCTTGCACCCTTCACGACTACCGCGCCAAATTTCACCACAACATACTGCGAGGCAAGAGAACCCGGGACCCCTAGCTGGAAGATCCGCGGATTCGGATCGCTTAGCCAGTGGTACTCGATCAAATCCTCGGTCACTATGTACGCCGGCAGTACTGCGCTTCCCGAACCCGGCGTTCCGGTATATGGCAAAGTCCACTCTGGAATCAGCGGCAGATCGCCGGCTTGCGTAGAAAGCGTCTTCACTGTGAAGCCAGCCCCGATGTCCTTGGTCTGCAGCACTACGTTGAACTCGGTCTTCATCTCGCGATCGATCAAGTCAAGAAGCACCGGGTTTGCATAGATAGCCGTCGGACGAACACCGAAGGAACTGTTCGAAACCATCTGTGCGACCGTCGATTTGAATCCGTCCACAATGCTTTGTGTAGTTCCAATCGACACCGTATTGCCGCCGCCCACAATCTGGGCCGATGCGCCAAAGTATTCGGCTGTCGTTGGTGAGCTCATACTTGTGTCCGTGCCGTTCCATAGTGCAACATCATGCGTCCGCAGAACGCCGTCCACCGTATCGGCGAGATCCTTCGCCTGAAGGTACGCAAACTGGGTCTGCTGCTGGCCAAGCTCCATATCGAACAGGTTGTAGTTGATCTGCGCAACCAGCGCCTTCAACGGTACACTGTTCTCCACTCGTGTCGGGCTCACGATTGGCGCAACAATATTGCGCGGGTCGACAAAGCCCGAGGAGGCAGAGGGAGACGGAATCGCTCTCTCCTCAAAGTATCGTGAAGGGTGGCCGGTTGCGGGAACCTGCTTGATCCTCCGTCCAAAAATGCCGCGACGCTGCACAATGTCAAGAATTTCCGTTTGGTACAACGGAACTTCAATAGCTCCTGGTCCGATGTAATCTGCTGCCGCATGAATCTGAGTAAACTTCGCGTCCATCTCATCCCCTTTAAATTCAAAAGACACAGCCTCAGCCGCGCCTCTTTATCCATCGTTATGCCACCACCCGCCTCACAACTGGTCCCAACGCAAGCCCGGCTGTATTGAGCGAAGCAATCGATTCGCTAGGACCCCTAGCCCAGCAATCCAGCCCGCATCAGTTGCGACTTCACGGCGATCCGCTGCTCCAGGCTCAGGCTCACCAGAGCAGCATCGAGAGATCCGGCTTCCAGGGAGTCCACAGTCACACCCTGTTTTGCCAGAAGGCTCGTCATCGCTGTAGGCAAAGTCTTGCGGCCAGCCATGGGAGCGTTAGAGACGCCTTGTGCCTGCAACTCCACAATTTTCAACTCTGCCGCAGCTAGCTTCTCCTCAAGATCAGCCTCGCGGTGAGATTCAACTGTCGCCACAATACGGCTGATGCTCGCCTCGGCATCCTCGGCAAATGCACTCTGTCTCTGGACCAGTCGTTCAACCGCCTGCTCCAGCAAGCTGGCTGCTGCTGCCAGCCGATCCACTGTCAACCCCAACTCGTCTTTCATCTCCATCTCCATGCTCTCTCCCTTTTGTTGCTGCCAACGCATACCTGACGGCCTGATCCCAAGCGATACCTCCTGCTTTATCCGTGGTATGTCCAACGGACCGACATATGCACCAAATGGGCTGTCCTCAGTCCATCGGGCTCAATTAAGCTGCCACTCCAGATGTTGCGGCTGTCGCAGGCATCGCCTGAACATTGAGAATGGCCACTACAGCAGAGACCAGACTCTGAACGTAGGTTGCGCTTGCCCCTTTGGTGCCTGCTTGCGCAAGCAACGATGTGACGACAGGACCAACCAAAGTGATCACCGTTGCTAGCTTTTGCGTACCCGTGCCGCTCTGGACACCTGCAGCGGCATACTTCTGCTCGACTTCGATCACCGCATTCTGAATCAGCCCGGTTGCATCCGCCAACACAGTTAGTTCCGGAGCTGCTGTAGGGAACAGCAATCCTACCAGCTTCTCTGTCGGAACTGCGTAGGTGACTGCCCATTGCAGCCCCTTTTCAAATCCTTTTCCTATTGCTTCCAAAACGCCTGTAAATGTCACATCCATCCTTTCGCTTGTTAATTTCTGGTTTTCCACTCAAGACATACTGCTAACGTCTCGAACTAGCCACTCGTAACGCAGCTGCCCGCTCAGATGCCGGTACACGGCCCAACCGAAAACTGGTTCCCCGGTAGGCCGCCTTCTCCCGCAGCAGGATCGCAGCGCCGGTAAAAGTTGCCCGTGTCAAGGTCCAAACCTGTGCCTGCATATCTACTACATGTGCCTCCGCAAGCTCGTAGCTCATACCCATCGATCCTTCGATCCCTAGCCTCTGTTCAATCTCGGGAAAGTCTCTACAGAAGACAAATCCCGCAACCGTTAGGTGCCTTCCATCTAACTCGGCGGATGTAATGATGCCACACTTCTGTCGCGCATCATGCCCATCCCACCCCGCCTTATAGTCAACCGCCATACCCAGCAGGCTCGGTAGAGCTGCCTCGGCAGCAGCTCTTGTTAGCACCACACGGTGCCCCCGTGCCCCACTAGGGGCCTTGTCGCTTGCCACGTCCACAAGCGTCAATATTCCTTCAAACGGAAGACGGTTCGGGTGCCCAAGCACCAATGGAAACTCCACCGCCATGGCATGCATCGCCAACTTACCGGAATTTATCTGACGAACACCATTCCCTGCTGTCCGTGCCCTCGTTACGCCGGTACACCGCCGATGAAGTTCCGCCGCATAGTCCATGCCACCTCCTCGATTGCCTTCGCGCATCGCCTCATCTATAAGTTCATGCCAATCGTAGTTACCGGTTCCATAATGATTTACCGGCTCGTCTCCTAAATTCACGGGAAGACTCTTTCTTATTCTCGGTCCCCGCACGTTGGTCTTACTATCTACACTCTTCCCCGGTTCAATAGAGGCCGACCAATCCACCCCTCGCTCGCCCTTGGCAGAATCCGAAAAAACAAAACGGGAGCGGCAGCCTCTCGGCGCCCTCCCGTTTCTTTAACTCACATATACAGAATAGCAGGTTAACCAAAACTACTATGCCAACTATTTTTATCTTTTATCACGAATAAATTCAGCTATTTATATCGAAATATCCCGATCCACCCCCTTGACAACATTTCAAGGGTTCGAGCATTTTCACGCCAAGAAAGACCCTTGTCAGGCTGTCAACCGCTAGGCCGTAGCGACGAACAACAGTTCTTGGTTTCAGACCCATCAACTCCGCCGTCTCACCCAGCGTGTACTGCTGGAGTGCGATCCGTAAAATTAAATGTTGCTGTTCCTCATCCAGTCTTTCTAAGCACTTCCCGACATCGTGAAGGAAGATCACGACATCGTCGAAGCTTTCAACCCGGCAGCTTGTTACGTTCCCATGAAACATCTCCTGGCCCAGTAACGAAGGCACTTTGCCTGCCTCCATGGACATACGTACATATCGCCGCAGCATCGCTTCCGTGTACTTCCTGTAAAACGCCATCTGTTGTTCAACAGGCCTTCTTGGATCTTCAACCGGATACATTAGACCAATTTGTCCAGTCCCGATGGCCCAGACGAATGGAAGTATGAACGCAGAGGAACTCATCGCCCACCTCCAATGCGACTATGACCAGCAAAACAGGAAGAAGCCCGCGCAAGTCGACGTGGCCTTCCTCCCGGGTGATTTCCTCTTGCTTCAGGAAATTTCGACAGATGACTAAAACATGCCGAACAGTACACGCCATCCCTAATTCCCCTACGGAGCCATAGCGCTCCGCATCCTTCACAAACCTTCAATTCCAAGCGCAAGTACTTCATCTTGTATTCTCCAAGGCGCAATCATCCCCTGGCGAGCCTCAGAGTTTTTCAGCGGTCGGAGGGGCTCGCTCAAGTTGCTATGAAACGTCGATACTCCCTCCGCGTAGCTCTTTCGGCCCCATCGGTATAGCGTCGACGCCTATTTGTCCTCGTTCCATCCGCCTTCTAAGCACCTAGGAAGTACTTCCTCTTCCACCCTTGCACTTCTGTTCCATTCGAATCCAGCGTCGCCAAGTCACGCAAATTTCGCTGCGTCTGCTAGACTCTTCCCAATATAGGAATAGAAAGTCTAAAAGTTATAACTTTAGACAACATTTATGTCAATGATAAATAGCATCCACCATAGCAGGCAAGAAACTGCAATAATTCGATCGGCTATCTGGTAATTTGTTATAAAGAATAAATAATTCGCTTCATATTCGTGGTGCAAAATGACATGTGCAGCAACAGAATAAATCTACCCTATGAAGTTCAATATCTCCACGAACTTCTTCGTCTCGAACTTCTCTGTCGCATAGAAAATGGCAGTCTGTCGGGCACAAGTCTTGCACGCTAATCGGGTTTTCAGTAGGCCCACATCTCCGACTTCATTAACCGGAAGCACACTATTACTCTCGAAGGGCTTGACCGGGTTCTCGCCGCTCAAAATCTCGCGGTCGAGCAGATTATTCCGCTCGAACTCAGCGCAGCTTGTGTATCTCGACATCTGATCCCATTGAAGCGATTCCGGTCGTCTCACCCTCTACTGCGATGGACGTAGCGCAGGTTTGTCCCGGGGCGGTCATCGAGACGATTCACGTCTCCGTATCCTGATTACAGGACAATCACACCCGGGTATCTTTGAAGTGCGCTCACTGGAAACGCTTCCTTGCTGTACACGCAGACGAGCAGAGGCTGCCGCTATGCGGCCCATGCTCGTCGCCGGCGCCATCGTCGTTCTGGATCGTCCTTACATCTCGTTCGCGCCTTACCGCGCTCATCAGCGGACTCTCCTTGCAGTCCGTTGCGGCGCAGGACTCGTCCTTGGTAACGTCGAATTCGACCATGGTAGACGTATCCTACGCCCGCTTACTCTTGCGTATCCCCCAGCTACTGACGCTAGGATCGCACCAAACGCCGGCGGATTATATTGTTGACCGAGTATGTCTAGTCATCACCAAAGTCTGTGCCGCACACGCATTGCAAGTACGTGCATGAATCGTTCTTCGCATCTCTGACAAACGATTGATAAACTATATAGATGTATTCGGGTCTTTATGGAAAGTGGATGACCGCGTGGGAGACAAGGCTTACAACCCGCGATACAAACCGAATCGTGAGGCCGCTGGAATGGGGTTTCGATTGGCTGAAGGATTTCAGCCAATCACATCCGGAGCAGTTCGATGCCCCTGCAACACACGATCTTATGTCACATAATCTCGACCGCATGGTCGCCCTGAACCATGAGATTGTACGCATCTCGGATGATTTTTTCGGTTATCAGGTGCCGCAAGACTTCCGCATCGAGAACAGACACCCAGAGTTATTCCCTACCAACGTTAGGCCTGAGACCCTGGCTCAGGAAGAGGAGATGAAACGTCAGGCGGTCGCTGGCGAGATTGAGGAGGCGCAGTTCCTGAGGTTTACCTCCGCCGTGCGCACGCCTTATCCCGAAAACGACCAGATGAACGCACGATGGTACCCGGCGCCCAGCGGCAAACCTCCAGCGGAACGGCTCCAAAAGCCAAAGCAGGCCATTATCGTTTTGCCTCAGTGGAACTCTGACGCCATCAGCCATAACGTACTATGCACACTTTTCAACCGATTTGGAATATCTGCCTTACGCCTTTCACAGCCGTATCACGACATTCGCCGTCCGGTTGAACTGGAGAGGTCCGATTACGCGGTCAGCGCCAACATTGGTCGTACCATCGCCGCTTGCCGGCAAGCAGTCGTTGATATACGCAGTTGCCTGGATTGGCTTGAGAAGCAAGGTTATTCGCAGTTCGGTGTTCTCGGAACCAGCCTCGGATCCTGCTACGCCTTCATCGCCGCCGCACACGACCCGCGCTTGCGCGTCTGCGCCTTCAATCATGCGTCAACCTGGTTCGGCGATGTTGTCTGGGAGGGTCAGAGCACACGACACGTCCGTGCCGCGCTGGAGGATGCAGGCCTCACGCAGAATCAAGTCCGCGATATGTTTCTCGGCATCAGTCCAATGGCTTATATGCAGCGATTCGCCACCACTCCCAAGCGTGTCCTCGTCGTCCATGCCACCTACGACCTCACCTTTCCCTTGCATCTCTCGCACGAGGTTCTGAGTCAATTTCAGAAGAGCGGCATTGACTTCGTATCCAAGGTTCTGCCCTGCGGTCATTACACAACAGGCGAGACGCCCTACAAGTACATCGATGGCTGGTATCTGGGATCGTTCGTATACCAAGCGTTCAGAGAACTTGCGGGTAATATCCGGCCTGCCTGAACTCTATCCGCATAGCCTATGATTGGGGTAAAATTGCATCCATGGCCAGTACACCTAGGACGAAGCGATTCCGTCTCGGCCGCCGTGACCGTGGGCGCATATAATTTAACGCTCGGTCGAGCCTGATACCCCGCCGACCGGTCGCCCTATCTCATCCCATAATTTGATACGCTCTTCTCGTCTCGCCGATTTGCGCCCTCACCTCCGTTCAGACGCGCTTACGGCCTTCAACTCGCGCTGGGTGGTTGCCCTCGACCCCGCGCTCCGAATTAAACAAGGAGAATACGATGACGACGCCCGCAAAGCAGCTAGATTCCTTCCGTTCCGCCGCTACCCTCACCTCGGGAACCACCACCGTCAAATTCTTCCGCCTGCGGACCCTCGCTGATTCCGATCCCGCACTCAACCTCACGCGCCTGCCCTACTGCCTCCGCATACTCCTCGAAAATCTCCTTCGCCATGAGGACGGACACACGGTTACGGCAGACGACATCCGCTTTCTAGCGAATTGGAATCCAAAGGCTGAACCTTCGCGTGAGATCGCCTACATGCCCGCCCGCGTACTGATGCAGGACTTCACCGGCGTGCCGGCCATCGTCGATCTGGCCGCCATGCGCGACGCCATGCGGATCCTCGGTGGCGACCCCGAAAAAATTAACCCCCTACAACCAGCCGAGCTGGTCATCGACCACTCTGTCCAGGTCGACGAGTTCGGCTCCTCTAATTCATACGACCTCAACTCCGCCCTTGAGTTCTCACGCAATCGCGAGCGCTACGCCTTTCTCAAGTGGGGCCAGACCGCCTTCCACAACTTCTCAGCCGTACCGCCTGGTATGGGAATCTGTCACCAGGTCAATCTGGAGTACTTGGCTCGCGTCGTCTTCACTACCGATCCCGACACCGAAGGCCGCATCGTTGCCTATCCAGATACGCTGGTCGGCACCGACTCCCACACCACAATGGTCAACGGTCTCGGAGTCCTCGGTTGGGGTGTCGGCGGCATCGAGGCCGAAGCCGCCATGCTCGGACAATCGGTATCCATGCTGGTGCCGCAGGTTGTCGGCTTTCGTCTCACAGGCAAGCTGCGCGAAGGAACTACAGCCACTGACCTCGTCCTCACCGTGACAGAAGCCCTGCGCAAACATGGTGTTGTGGGCAAGTTCGTCGAGTTTTTCGGCTCCGGCATCGGCGAGCTTCCTCTGGCCGACCGCGCCACCCTCGCCAACATGGCTCCCGAGTACGGTGCTACCTGCGGCATCTTCCCCGTCGACGCTGAAACCATACGCTATCTGCGCCTAACCGGACGAACAGAAGCGCACATCGCCCTGGTCGAGGCCTACTTCCGCGAGCAGGGACTCTTCCACACCTCCGATGCACCTGAGGCAGAGTACTCGTCTACCTTGTCCTTGGATCTTGCCACCGTCGAGCCTTCAGTCGCCGGGCCTAAGCGTCCGCAGGATCGCGTCCTCCTCTCACAAGCCGCCGCCAGCTTCGCCCAGCAGCTTCCCGCTCTGCTGGGTCCCAATGGCAACCAGTCCGCTGCCCGACAAGTCCTTCGCTGGGAAGGAGAAGGCGGTCACGCCTCAGCCAATGGCAGGCTCGAAGGCAGTCTCGGGGCATCGCTGCCAAACACTGCCGCTCCCGCATCTGTCAAAGCCCGTTTCGGTGTCGATCCCGATTCCTATCTTGATCATGGCTCCATTGTCATTGCGGCCATCACTTCATGCACTAATACCTCTAATCCCTACGTCATGATTGCCGCTGGGTTGCTTGCTAAGAATGCAGTTCAGAAGGGACTTTCCACGCCCCCATGGGTCAAAACCTCTCTCGCACCCGGTTCCCGCGTCGTAACCGACTACTACAACAAGTCAGGACTAACGCCTTACCTTGACGCGCTGCGGTTCAATACCGTTGGGTATGGCTGCACTACGTGCATCGGAAATTCCGGCCCCCTGCCCACGGATGTCTCCAAAGCGATTGAAGACCATTCGCTCGTCGCAGTCTCTGTCCTCTCCGGCAATCGCAACTTCGAAGGCCGAATCTCTCCGGAAGTTCGTGCCAATTATCTGATGTCGCCACCTCTGGTCGTTGCCTATGCTCTCGCTGGGCATATCGGTCATAACTTCGACACAGATCCCTTGGGCAAGGAACGCTCCGGCCAGCCCGTCTACCTTAAGGATATATGGCCCTCCCAGGCCGAAGTCTCAGCCACTGTCGCCGCCTGTATCGACCCTGGGATGTTCCAAAAACAATACTCAACGGTATCTCAAGGGGATCAGAATTGGCAGCACCTCAAGTTCCCCTCCGGCAACACCTATGGCTGGGAGCCTGACTCCACTTACATCCGAAAGGCTCCGTACTTCGACGGTATGACATCTACTCCCGCGCCCGTCGAAGACATCCGTTCCGCACGCTGCCTGGCCGTCCTCGGCGACTCCGTCACCACGGACCACATCTCTCCCGCTGGCTCTATCAAGAAGAATGGCCCCGCCGGCGAGTATCTCGCAGCCCATGGTATCGCCCCTGCCGACTTCAACAGTTATGGCAGCCGCCGCGGCAACCACGAGGTCATGGTCCGTGGAACCTTCGCCAACGTCCGACTGCGTAACAAGCTCGCTCCCGGAACCGAAGGCGGAGTAACCCGCCTCCTACCAGAAGGCACCGGAATGTCCATCTACGACGCCTCGGTCGCCTATGCCAAGCGCGGCGTCCCGCTGTGCATCCTGGCCGGTAAGGAGTACGGCTCAGGCAGCTCGCGTGACTGGGCCGCCAAAGGCCCCCGGCTGTTGGGCATCCGGTTTGTCATTGCCGAATCCTACGAGCGAATCCACCGCTCAAACCTGGTTGGCATGGGCATCCTGCCCTTCCAGTTTCTGCCCGGGCAATCCGCCGCCTCTCTCGGCCTCACTGGTGAGGACGTCTTCCATGTAGGCGACCAACCCGGAGCACTCCAGGCAATGCTTGACTCCAAGTTTGCCGACGGCCGCATCCTTCCCATCCTCGCCGAAACCCCCAACGGAAAAACCATCGAGTTCTCCGCCACTCTGCGCATCGATACGCCGCAGGAAATCCTCTACTACCAGCACGGCGGTATCCTTCAGTACGTCCTCCGCCAGCTAGCCGTCAAATCCTGATACTTGCCTCCGAACAAAAGAAGCGGTCGTCTAAATGGCGACCTCTTCTTTCTGTAGCGAGCGAACGTCGGGCTAAACCGCCGCAATCGGCGGTCCCACATACTGCATGTCGTACTTCGCGAACAGCGCCGCATCCATCTTCGGCCCGTTGGGCACGGCAGCCTCGCGGAAGAATGCCTCCATGCTGCCAGCCGGCGAGAACGCAATCAGCATGTGCGCCGGCTTCTTGCCCACGCCCACGAACCCATGCGGAATCCCGCGCGGCCCCAACAGCGACTCGCCCGCACGCAACGTCCGTCGGCTCTCTCCTACCTGAAACAGCACCTCGCCCTCCATCACATAGAACCACTCCTCCTGGTGTAAATGGAAGTGTACCGGTGGGCCGCCATTGCCCAGGTTCTCATGTTCAATCACAAACAATCCGCCATTCGTCTCTCGTGGCAAGACCTTAAACAGGATGGTGCTGAACCCCAGCGAGTGCGTCTCGCCCAGGCGGTCCTGGCTCGCCTCCACTGCGCGGATGTCACCCGTTACCGGAACCGCGGCAGGCTGACCGAGTGCAAAGACATTGAGCCCCGCTGCCGGGAACGCGACAGCCGCAGTCTTAAGGAACGAACGACGCTTCATGCGAATCTCCTTGAGGAGTGAACCCTGCTAGGGTAGTCAACGATGGGGCCCAATAAGCCAGTCATTGCATTCTGAGAAGAGGTATTTCCGCAAATTCTATACCTGTCCCGCGGAGCGCATCGGGTCGCCGGAACCATACTCTAGAGAAGCGAAATTCCTGTCAGTCTCTCGCATTCACTCCACAGGCGCGCCGCGTCCGCCTGGTCTAGTGCCTGTGGAGCAACCTTAGCAGGGCCCGCATCGCCTCCGCGCATCTCCAGCAGGCCTTGCGGTCCGTAGTATCCGCCGTCTGCCACATCCGGCGAAGTAGCCGCGAACAGCGTGGGCACCGCACCCTGCTCCTCAGTATTCAGCAATGCCCCGATGGCGATGCCAAAGCCACGCCGCACCAAGCGCTCTACCGCCGAGAATTCGCCCACTTGGAACAAGTTTGTATTGGCCACGCCGGGGTGCGCCGCCACGCTCATCACGCCGGAGATCGGCGGCTCGGAAGCGCGCAGTCGCCGATCCAGCTCGAAGGCAAACATCAGGTCAGCGAGCTTCGACTGTCGGTACGCGACCATCGGTCCATAGCTCTTCGCCGATTGCAGGTCGTCGAAGTTGAGCCGTCCCTGTTTGTGCGCAATCGAAGCCAGCGTAACCACCCGCGGTCTCTGAGGCTGGCTAATCGCCGCGCGCACCAGCGCTGGCAGAAGGACCGCCGTCAGCGCAAAGTGGCCCAGAACGTTGGTGCCAAACTGGATCTCAAATCCGTCTGCTGTCTGCTGCCGTTTTTGCGGAGCCATTACTCCAGCATTGTTGATCAACAAATCAAGCGGCTCTCCCAACACAAGCTCCGATGCGCCGAAGGCGCAGACCGACTCCTGCGACGCCAGATCCAGCAGTACCACCTCCGCGCTCGCGTCGGGTATCACGGTGTACAACCGCGCCAGCGCAGCATCGCCGCGTGCCTTGCTGCGGCAGGCCATCAGGACGTGCGCCCCCTTCCGCGCCAGTTCCACTGCCGCATAGTAGCCGATGCCGCTATTCGCACCCGTAATCAGTACGCGACGGCCCGCTTGGCTGGGAATCTCAGCCACCGTCCATCCGCTCCCCACTGACTGGCTCGCTCCAGATCCGCTCATACCACCATTGAATCACCGAACCAGATGGAATGTGTGGGCTCCTCGGTTCATTAATCGTCGGTTGCTTGACTGTTGAGCCACTATGCGGCAGACGTCACGCGTCAACAGTCCTGCCTGGAACCGTCGTACATCCTTAAAGAAGATGCAGTGGGTTTCTAGATACCAGGAAACAATAAAGAGAACCAGCATCCAGCATGTAGCCCAGAAGAACATCTGAACAGGAAGTGTTTCGGTCAGTCTTGCGTTGCCATCATGTCCGATCCCGCGAAATATCAATCCGCTGGTCAGGCAGATTCCGGCCGCAAGCGATAGCAGGACTAGGGACTCCCATGTCTTTTGCTCCAGATCGATCGCCGGAGCCATGAAGGCTGTATAGAACACAGCGCCCAAAGCAAGCACGCACAACATCAGAGCAATCGGCTTAGCGAGCTCGAGCAGCATGGTGTCATCCTTGTACGCATATCTATTTTAATCCCACTTGAGGTGGCCCAGTGCAGGCTTGGTTGTCCTAAAAAATTTTTTAGCCGCCGCTCCGTCTGCACGCGATAAAGTTGACTGCATGGGCCTTTTTACCAGGAAGATGAAGCAGGAGCACAAGGTTATGCTCCAGCACGAACGCTCCGCCGGAACGTTTCATCCGGAGTATCACAGGGCCACGCCGGAGTGTCCTCATCCCCAGCGTTGGAGCATGATCGACTCAATGACTGCCGAGGTGGAGGTCCTCGAGTTCATCGCCTCGCTGGTCACCACCCTTAAGCCACGCCTGGTCGTTGAGACGGGCTCCTTCCTCGGCGTCTCCACAGAGTGGATCGCGCGCGGACTGGAACGTAATGGAACGCTAGCCGACGGCACCCGGACCAAGGTCATCAGTTGTGAGTACGACCCCATCGTCTACGCCAAGGCCAAAGCTCGTCTCGATACCTCGCCGCTCAGCCCGTGGATCGACCTGCGCAACCAGTCCAGCCTGGAGATGCACATCGACGGCACAATTGACCTCTTCTTCTCTGACTCCGACCTGTCCATCCGCGAGGCCGAGGTCAAGCGCTTTCTACCTCAAATCAATCCTCACGGCATCATCCTGATGCATGATGCCAGTTCGCACCTGAAGACTGTCCGCGAGGCAGCACTCAAGATGGAGTCCGAGGGCCTAATTTCGGTCGTTCTGCTGCCAACGCCGCGCGGCCTAGTGATCGCCCAACCGCGCTCCGGACGCGCCTGACCGGAGTTTGGGGAGTCGAGCCCATATGAATTCACGAATAGGATGGAATAGAAGATTGAGCCAGTGCGAGTGTGGCACTAGGGAGAGGATCTCGCAATGAAGGTTTTGGTGATTGGCGGAGGCGGTCGCGAGCATGCGATCGTCTGGGCGTTGTGCAGGTCCGCCCGTGTGGCCGAAGTAGTTTGCGCGCCGGGAAATGCTGGCATCAGTCAGACGCGCGTTCAGGCGTACGACCGGCTCGTGCGCTGCGTTCCCGTCGATACTGGTGATCTCGCTGCCATGCTGCGCCTCGTACAGGCGGAACGTCCAGCGTTGACCGTGGTCGGCCCCGAATTGCCGCTTTCCCTTGGCCTGGTCGACCAGCTTACCCGCCTGGGTTTCCGCGTCTTCGGGCCGAAGCAGAACGCCGCACGGTTGGAGACGAGCAAGGCCTTTGCTAAGGAGTTTATGCAGCGCCACAACATTCCAACTGCCACGCACGCCATATGCACCTCGCTCGACGAGGTGCTCCAGGAACTGCCCCGCTTCTCAACGCCCATCGTAGTCAAGGCTGACGGACTGGCTGCTGGCAAGGGCGTCGTCATATGCCAGACGCGTCTCCAGGCGGAACAGATTGCCGCGCAGATGTTCGCCGGAACCCTGCTTGGATCGGTCGAGACCTACGTTGTTCTCGAGCAGTTTCTGCTAGGCGAGGAGCTTTCCTTCTTTGCGCTATGCGACGGCAAGCACGCGGTTGCACTGGCTGCGGCTCAGGACCACAAACGCGTTGGAGAGGGTGACACCGGCCCCAACACCGGGGGCATGGGGGCCTACACCGGCGATGGCCTGCTGACCGCGACAATGGAGAAGTGGCTGCTGAAAAACGTTGCGCAGCGTGTGGTCGACGAAATGGCTCTGGAAGGCTCGCCCTTCCACGGCATCCTCTTCTGCGGCATGATGATGGTTCCGCAGCGCGATGGCACGATCCTGCCTATGGTACTGGAGTTTAATACCCGCTTCGGCGACCCGGAGACGCAGGCTATCCTCGTGCGCTTGCAAACTGATATCGTAGACCTCTTCGACGCGGCGATCGACGGGTCCGCGAACAAGCTCACCATTCAGATGCAACCCGGTGCCAGCGTTTGCGTCATAGCGGCCAGCCAGGGTTATCCCGGGGATTATCCCTCCGGCCTGCCCATATCAGGTCTTGATTCCGCACTCGGCCCGGACACGATCATCTTTCATTCGGGCACGGCAGCCAGGGACGGTGCAATTGTCACCGCGGGTGGGCGCGTACTCGGCGTAACCGCCGTCTCCGGACCCAGCACTTCCGCTTCGACGTCCGCGCTACAGAACGCGCTCAAGAAAGCCTACAGCGCACTCAGCGTCATTTCGTTTGAGGGAATGCAATTCCGCCGCGACATCGGTTGGCGAGCACTACGCGACGGATTGTAACGCTTAAGCATCCACTCTCTTGTATCTACAGTGAAGGAGATATCCGATGCCCCAACCACCTGCCCTGACCGCGGATGATCTAATCGCGTGGCTTGAGAAGACTTCCACCAATTGGCGCGAACTCATCGAGGCACATCCCGAGATTCTGACCCTACCCTGTGACATCATGAGCGTGACTACAGTGGGCGGCTTGCTACAGCACATTGTTGCTGTGGAGCTGCGTTATGCAGAGCAGCTCTCAGGCTTGCCCGCGACGGAATATGCGGCGATTCCGTACAACTCAGCAGCCGCAATCTACACGACGCATCAGTGTGCTGTCTCGCTGTTTCGCCAGCAACTCGCATCCGCTGTCGACTGGAGCGAACGATTCAACTTCGTTACGAGGTCCAGAGGTCCGGCCCGGTCTTCGCGTAAGTCCGTACTTTTCCATGCCTTACTGCATAGCATTCGGCATTATGCACAACTCGCAACCCTCGTTCGCCAACACGGAATCAAACCAGACTGGCCAATGGATTACCTTTTCATGGACATGGAAAACACATAATTCAGATCTTATATATTGCGACAGACGGTGAAATGCAGCAATGCAGCCGACCTGCATCCGTGCACACTCTGAAGCATCTGATTATCCGGGGTGAGATGCAATGTTAACCATTCGACCGGCCACCGAGCGCGGCCACGCCAATCATGGCTGGCTGGACTCCAAGTTTAGCTTTTCGTTTGACCAATACTATGATCCCGCGCACATGGGCTTCCGCGCCCTGCGCGTCATTAACGAAGACCTAGTCGCGCCCGCGACTGGCTTTGGTAAGCATCCCCACCGCGACATGGAGATCCTTACTTACGTTCTCGAAGGAGCTGTCAAGCACGAGGACAGCACGGGATCCAGCGAGACGCTGATTCCCGGAGAGCTCCAGCACATGTCTGCGGGTTCGGGCGTGCGCCATAGCGAGATGAATCCTTCCGACTCCGAAACCCTGCACCTGCTCCAGATCTGGTTGTTACCGAACCAGCTTGGCATCCCCCCTAAGTATGAGCAGAAGCGTTTCAACGTGCAGGATAAGACGAACGAACTGCATCTGCTCGCGTCCACTGACGCGCGCAACGGCTCTTTCAAGCTATATTCCGACGCGGAGTTGCTAGCGGCAAAGCTCGACGCAGCATGTGCCGTCAGCCACACCTTCAAACTAGGCAATGGATGGCTTCAGGTTGCACGTGGTACCGTCTCGGTAGCCGGAGGGACGCTTCAGGCAGGCGATGGTCTCGCACTGGTGGGAGAACCTTCCATCACCATCACCAGCGATAGCGGTGCGGAGTTTCTGCTGTTCGATCTGGCGTAAGCGTCGACCCACAAGACTCGTCGTTGGATAAATCAGTCGATCACGCGGCGCAGGAATCCCCGGATGCCGAAGCCCGTGAGCACAGTGAATGAGCACGTCAACATCGTCAGAATGATCCATGGATTCATGTGGTGCAGCCCTGGCGTGAGCGCCGCACGCAAGCCCTCGCTCATGTAGACGATGGGATTGAGCAACACTCCCATCTGTAGCCACTTGATACTTTTCAGTGCTGCCCATGGATAGTACACGCAGCCCAGAAATGTGATTGGCATAACCACGGTGCCGAAGATGAGGCCAATCTGCTGAGGCTTAACGCTGGTGCCGATTACTAGGCCCAGCGCTCCCGAGGTAAGGCTGGCCAGCGAGAGTACCGCGATGAGGAAGGGCCAGTTCGCAACGTGCGCGTAAACCGGAGTCGCCGGCATGTAATACGCAAGCGGAAAGACCAATCCCGCCGCAATCATGCTCTGCACCGCGGAGAAGACGATCTTCTCGATGGCGACCGCGGCAACCGGCAACGGACACATGACTCGGTCGTCAATCTCGCGCGTGATGCCGAACTCCTGCGCCAGAGGAAGCGCCACTGCGGCAATCCCAGAAAACATGATGGCCACCGCCATCAGTCCAGGCAGAAGAACGGTGGAGAAATTGGCACCGGCGGCGCTGGCCATCGAAGCCGTAGGGTTCATCTCGGCGGTGCCGCTCATGTGCGGCATGATGAAGGTGAAGACGAAGAGAAAGAGCAGGGGATTCATGATGACGCGGACGAGGAATGGAATCATCTCGCGGCGCAGCACATGCAGGTCGCGCAGAAACAGTCCTGCAAAGGCACGGCTGTAAAGCACGGCATTATACGCAGCGAAGCTGTGCTCTTGCTCCGGTGGTTGGGACGCGGCGATCTCCGGTCCGGTTGTTGTCATGGATCTCTACTCCCGCAAATCTATTCGCGCAGGTCGTGCCCTGTGAGGCGGATAAAGACCGTCTCCAGACTGGTTTCGGTGATAGTGAGATCGCGCAGACCGTACGGATTGCAGGCGCGAACAATGTCAGACAGCAGGCCATCGGTATTATCAGCGAAGATTCGAATTCCGTTGGGCGTGGACTCAAGGTCACGCACGCCATGCATTTGTTTCAGTTGTTCAACCAGCGTGTCCGCAGCCTCGTGATTGCTGAGCTCGAGTGCGTAAACCTTCTGCGCTCCTACTGATCCCTTCAGCGCGGCTGGCGTGTCCTCCACAAGAATTTTGCCATGGTCGATAATGGCCACGCGGTCGCACAGTGCGTCGGCCTCCTCCATGTAATGTGTGGTCAGCACAACCGTGATTCCCTCCTCGCGCAGGCGGCGCACCGCATCCCACATCGCAATACGGCTCTGCGGATCTAGTCCTGCGCTGGGCTCGTCGAGAAACAATACTTTGGGCCGATGAGCGATCGCACGGGCGATCTGCACCCGCTGCGCCAGGCCGCCAGAGAGCTGTGAGGGATAAGCATTGGCACGCTCGACAAGGTAGAACTGCCCCAGTAACTGGCTCGTACGCTGCTTAGCCTCGGCGCGCGATAGACCGAAGTACAAACAATGAAAGTATATGTTCTCGTAGATGGTGCAGGAGCGGTCGAGCGTGTTGAACTGTGGCACGATACCCATGGCTTGACGCGCCTGCGCCGGCGACCGAACTACATCCACGCCCGCAATGTGGACGCTTCCCGTGGTGGGCAGAACGCGCGTGGTGCAGATCCCGATGGTTGTCGTCTTGCCCGCTCCGTTCGGGCCTAGCAGGCCGTAAAGCTCACCCTCACGCACTCCGAGATCGATGCCGTCCACGGCAACCACGCGCTGTTTTCCTTCATAGACCTTGCGCAGGTCATTCACCTGGACGATGCTTACCAAACGAGCCCCCACTTATTTAATCGATGCCGCGTATTCCGATTATAGGCATCCTCGCGTCCGGTACTCTAGACATTGCCGCCCATCGTACTGTCTCGCGCAGCTCATCCGACACCAGAATTGGATGCATTACTACATGTCGGCGTAAAATCAGAGTATGTCACAGGGATTGGACGACAAATCCGTAGATAAGAAGAAGCCGCAGGCCGCTTTCCCCAGATTAGACCCTGCCATCGCCCACGCGCGCGAAGCCGAGCGTACGCGCCAACGACAGGCACTTATACTGCAGCGCGAGCGCGTCCTCTCCGAGCGAACCGCCAGCCCGCACCGACGCACGGCCTTGGCCAACGCGCTGGCCGATATCGAGGAAAAACTAACGGAACTTGGTTGGACTATCCACTTGTAAGAGCTTAATCGTGACGGTGGAAGACGGTAGAGTTCGCCTGATCGATTGTGGTCATCACAATGGTATGAATGTTCACGTGGGTCGGACGCGTAGCTGCCCAGAGAATCGCATCCGCGATGTCCTCCGGCGTAAGCGGCGTTATCTTCTCGTAGACCATAGCTGCTCGCTCGTTATCGCCTCGAAACCGTACTCGGCTAAACTCCGTTTCCACCATCCCCGGATCAACCGAGGTGACCCGCACAGCGGTTCCCATCAGGTCGATCTTGAGTCCTTCGCTGATGGCCTTCTCTGCTGCCTTTGTCGCGCAATAGACCGCACCATTGGCGTACGTCATGTGCCCGGCAACTGAGCCCAGATTGATTACATGCCCCACTCCCCGCGCAACCATCCCAGGAACCACCGCGCGCGTAACAGAGAGTAGTCCCTTCACATTAGTGTCGATCATCTCTTCCCAGTTCTCCGGATCGTCTTCGTACAGTTTGGCGAGTCCGCGGCTGAGGCCGGCGTTGTTGACCAGTACATCGATGGCTTTCCAGTCCTCGGGCAGGCTGGCCACCGCTGCATCCACCGCCTCGCGTTGCCGTACATCCAGCCGGAATAACCGGACCGCCGCAGAGCCAGCCTTCAGCAGTGGTGCTTCCAACTCCTGAAGCAGCTCCAGGCGCCGCGCGCACAACAGAAGCCGTGCTCCTACGCCCGCAAACGCAAATGCCGTAGCCCGGCCAATTCCAGAACTAGCCCCAGTGATTAGAACAACCCTGCCTTTGAGAGATATCATCCTTCTCTTATAAACCCACACACTCTACCTAGGAAAATCGAGAGGGCCGCTGTCAGCGCCCCTCTCGAGGTAAGACGCTGATTTTTATCTCTTTATTTTAAAGATAAAGTCGCGCTTTCAGCTACTCCGATCGCATCGCCCGATACCACCAGGTTCACGCGCCGGTTCAGGGTTCGTCCGCTTGCGGATCCGTTATCGGCCACGGGATCGTTCTTCCCAAAGCCCGTCGAGCTGATGCTTCCCTGCGATTCGCCTTCCGAGACCAGGAAGTCCTTCACCGCCAAGGCACGATTCTCAGACAGTTTCTGGTTGAGTTCGTCGGAACCGGTTGAGTCGGTATAGCCCTCCACCTGCACGTTCAATCCCGGATAGGCTTCCAGAATGCCCGCGACTTTGGCTAGGCTGATCTGTGTCGTCTGCTTCAGTGTGTACTTGCCGGTATCGAACAGCACATCCGACATGTTCACAATCAGCCCGCGTGCTGTCTCGCTGGTTGCCAGCACCGAGTTCAACTGCAACTTCAGCTTTTCACGTACCGCATTCGCATCGTTAGCGCTCTTATTGGCCTCGATCGTCTTTGCCTGCGCTGCAGCAGTCTCTGCCTCAGCCTGTGCGCGAGCAGCATCCGCTTGTTCTTTTGCAGCCTTCGACCGTTCTGCATCCAGTTGCGCCTGCTGTGCCGCAACTTGTGACTGCGCGGCATCGGCCTGCGATTGTGCCGCCTGCTGCTGAGATAGCGCTGCATCAGCCTGGGCCTGTTCCTTAGCTGTTACCTGTGCCTGTGCTAGCTCTGCTGCCTGCTTGCGCAGCGATATAATCCGCGCATCCTCGGCGCGTTCCACTGCCTCGCGAGCTTCGGTGATCTCCATCTTCAGGTCGCCATGTTTATTGCCGTCCAGATCGCTGGCGTTTTGCACGTCCAGCGTCGCCTGCGCCATAATCTGCGGTGCGTACTTGTCCGCTTCCGCATCCTTTGCAATGCGCAGTGCGTTGTCCGCTTCATATAACTCCAGGGGAGAGCGCTCATTGCGCGTGATCGGGTTGGCCACCGTATGTGAGCCCGTTGTTTCCGCGTACATACCGCGCGGCAACAGACTGTAGTTCGCCTGCACCTTCTCCATCACTCCGTTGGTCTTGTCCGGGCGAACCACGTTCTGTAGCACAACCACATCGCTCGGCTCCGTCACGGAGAAGTAAGGCTCGGCAGTTACAATCAAGCCGAACGACTGTAGCGCGGTCGTTACCTTTATGTTGTTTTTCGTTCCCGCGGGCAGCACCTCGCCCAGGTTCTGCGCCCGCCCGTCAGGGGAAATCGCCCACAACACATACGTCAGATACTCCCTGCCGAAACCATTGGCAGGCGTCAATCCATCGAAATGCGCGTCTACCGAAATCTTTCCGCGCTCGCTGGTCACCTTCGCGTCGCCCTTCGCTCCAGGCAACAGCGACGTGCCGTCGAAGTCAATATGCGTCGAATCGCTGCGATGCAAATAGTTGACGCAGTCAAGATTGCGCTCCACTACCTTTACCCGGTAAATGTAGATACCGTTTTGCTCGACGATTGGGTTTGCATCCACTATAGCCGCCTGGGAGGTTGGATTTGGTTCCTGCGCCTTCGCAATTGCCGGAGCTATACTTGCCAGAAGGCCGAATGCGCCGCTGATAGCCATGGCTGGAAGCGCGCTCGCCCATAGACTGCGAAAAGAGTGGCTAAGATTAGGCGCGCAAATCCGCGCATGCGCCAAGGATGGCGCTGTGTACTTTGAACGAAACATTATGTTGATCTCCTAGCGATCCAATCGCCGCGTCCGTATTGGGACCTCACGCAATATGTAGTTGCGTATGGCGCTTCCAAAACCCTGGATGGGCCTGTAGTTGGGATGCCGAATCAAAAACAAAGGGTGCCCGCAGCCGTCTGTGAGCTTTCGGCTACGCAGTTCTGGCTGTGGAGTTATGCGTTGTGCTGTGCTGACGGCGCGTGGCGTTGAACAAAGTGATACGGCGGCCAAGGGCCCGACAGTTGCATCTGGCACTCCTTCATCTCCAGCGTCGCCGATGAGTACTTGTTCTGATACCGCTCCACCGTCTTGTTGTCGATCAGGTGCGCAATGTCCAACAGCATCTTGCCTGAATCGGTCCGCTTGCAGGTGATCTCCTCCGCCAGCGGCAGAAACATGCGATGCATCTGCACCGACAGAGCACGCGCCCGAGACTGGCGCTCCCTCTGCCGTGCCGCACTCTCGCGCAAACTGGTCAGATACTGCTGACCCACCGTCATGTTGCGCGCGGCGTTGCCCGGACAGGTGTCGTCCATCAGCACCTTTAAGTGCATCTCCGCCTTGCCGCGCAGCCGTTCCACATTCGCCGTAAAGTGCCGCTGGTTCGAGCGGACAGAACGCCGCAACGCGTCATCGTCCGGAAATGTCGTGCCAAAACGGAAGGGAAGTACCGTGGAGAGTTTAAAGCAATCCGCAATCACGCGGCCGTGGTCTTTGGCTGCGTTCAGATCCATCCGCGCAGCGTCTTCCGGCGTGTGCTCAGACACGATGACGGCCAGATCGCTTGCCGGAAACAGAAAGGTCTGGTTGCCAAACAGACCGGAAACTCCAGCCAGCGGCGTTGGACGGCGATGACGACAAAGCTCAGGAAATGCGTTTCGTTCGGCAATGCAATAGGCATACCAAGTCATTGATTCATCACTCCAAAAGTGCGCTGCAACTCAAACCCCTCGTCTGTGGATAAGGGAGTCTTTTTTAACTCAAGCCAACCTGTCCGGGATTTGTCCGAGCTATGCGGGCTATACCGGCTGCAACCTAACCAACGTGTCCTTGCGACTGCTTCTATCTGGGATCGAGTCGGATACTAAGCTCATCGAATGACGATTGGCAAGGCCAATTTTCAGCAATTCGTAACCGTAATCGGTCAACAAATTATCTCCACTCAGGAACATCAGCCATCGAAAATCAACCATCGGGCGACGTATTCCGCATGGCCTATCCGCATGAAAATAAGGTGATTGGAAGCTGCCTACCGCTCAATCAGCAGATCCGTCTCATAGGGCTTCAGTTCCAGCTTTAAGGTGCCACTAATATGGTACTTATCCCAACTATCCCAAGCTACGGGCGTGATGGTGCCGGTCTCCGGGTCCCAGGACTCCAAGACGGTGGGTGCATCCGTAAACGCCGATAATCCTGTGCCGGTGTAGACGCCGCATGCACTGTCAGGTGTACATGCCGCGTTGAATGTTACGGTATGGGAGATGGGCTTAGCACCTTCGTTGAAGAACAGGTAGACCTTCGCGTCCTTAAGTTGTCGCGTCATCACCTTCAGCGCGGGGTCGGGGGAGTCTAGGTTGATCTCGCGAGTGCCAATAACCTTATTCAACGCCGTCTCGATCGCCTCCGGTACCACCAGCGGGCCGGGTGGTGTGGCCGGGGCGTTGGCCGGAGGAGTTGGAGTCGGCGGAAGCTGTGCAGATGTCTCCACCGTCGCCCAGGCAAAATCTTCCGGGGTCGCCATGCGCGAATCCATCATCGTCTTCTGCGAAATCAGCGTCGGCGTCCGCCCCAGGAACAGCACCTTCCCGCCTTCCTTCGCAAATACCTTTAGCCGGTCCAACTCCGCCTGCGAGATTACCGCCAGCGAAGGCAGAATCACCACGCGATAAAGGTTGCCGCTCATTGTCACGAACCTTCCCCGTCCATCGTTCTTCAGGTCCGTCGCCAGCGCGTCCAGATTGATGATGTCGAAGTCGATCTGCCGCTCCGCCAGCATTCGCTCGGCCGAGACAAACGCAGTGTCGGAGGCCGAGTCGCCCAGCCACATCGAACTGGAAGGAATATACAGCGCAACCTGTGCCGCAGGCCGTCCCATGCTCATCACATAGCTCAACCGTCGGATATAGTCCATCAGCGTGGGCCACGCCGGGTCAGACATCGCGCTCGGCGGACGCGGAGGGACTGCTGCCGCGCCTGCCACGGTGGGCGTCACTGCTGCTGGCGGCGCCCGCTGTGGGTCCGGTGGGCTCGATGCCCCATACGACATGCCCTCCGTCAAATTGATCCCGCGTATGATCTGCTCGTTCAGGACGTATCGCGCCATGGTCACATCCGGCACCGGCCGGTATGCTCCGAAGCTCTCCGTAAACGAGCGCGGATGTCCATAGATGTGCGCTGTGCTCGAAGCCAGCCGCGGATAGTCGGCTATCGTGTCTGTCCAGATCTGGTGCCAGATGGCATCGATCCCAGGAACTTGCACGTACTTCATATCGCGCTCGAATTCTCCCTCCGATCGCACCAACTGCATCTCCATCTCTTCGTGGTTCAGGTGTACCTGGTACTCCACGCCATGCGCCGCGCACCACAGGCCCTGCGGCTTGAAGAATCCGTCGCGGAACATCTGCGAGAAAACGTCGTAGTAGTCGCCCTTGGCGCGCACTTCGGCGTCCGTCAGTTGAATCGGAGGAGCAGGCGGAGTTGTCGGTGCCAGCGTTGCTTGTGCCGGGGTCGCCGTGGTGGGCGCGCCTTGCTCAGCCACCGCAGGCCTCGGCCGTCCGCCGCCGCCGCCCGCCGACAGCAGCAACGCACCCAGGTACGGTCGAATGTCGTAGCCCTTTACCTGCTGAAAGTTATCGAAAAACTTCGGCGTCCAGGGTAGCCCGCTAATCGAGTAGTCCGGCTCGTCCCCGCGAAAGCCGATGATCGTCTTGCCGAACTCCTCCGGCATCGCCTTGTAGTACCCCTCGTGTGTGAACTGTATCCATGCTGCCGTTGCCGCCGGATCCATATAGTCTTCCACCGACTGGGTCGTATCCTTCAAATGCGTCAGGTTGGTCGCGCTCGCCGTGGGCGACGTGCGAAACACATGATCCACTACCCGCACCGTCCAATCCCCGCCCGGCGGTGCCGTCCACGCAATCGCCCTACTCACAATCGGCACCGCCGCGTGCTCACCCGCCACGTTCGTCGCTGTCGCCGCTACTGAGTCCGGTCCCACCGTCTGTTTCAGTGTCTCGCCGCCCTTCACCAGCAGCGTCTGAGCAATCGTCAGCGCCTGCATCCGCAGCTCCGGCGTCTTGTCCGTGATCAACCCGCCCGCAAACCCGCTCGGATATCCTGCATCGTCGATGATCCACACGCGCAGATCGCGCTTCTTCGCTTCCTCCACCAGCACCTTGAACATCGCAAAGTATTCTGGCGACAGATACGCCTCTTTGTTCCCTCGCCCCGGCTGCACCGTCACCGCGTGAAAGCCCAGCTTTACCGCCTTGTCCAGGTCACGCGACAGCACCTCGCGGTCCACCAACCCATTCAGCCCGTAGTACGGCTCCGGCCCATACTCCGGCGGCGGAGCCTCCCACGACTGCTTCACCTCGGCCACCGTCGGCATCTGCATTTTCTGCCAGGGATGCTGCGCACCATTCGACTGCGCCAAGCTCGGTTGCGACTGTAGCAAAAATACGCAAGCGGCAATTGCGCCCCAAGCCATCGCAGCCCGGCGATTGGTACGGTCCTTCTTGATTGCAAATGGATTCATCATCAGAAACTCCCCAGGTCGACCGCAGCAAGCATACATCGCTGCCGAAGCCTTAGCCACTGTTCGTTAGTTCAGCCCTCGTAGGAGTCCTGGTGTGTCCGCCAGTGCTACCCTTGATACATCCCCATGAATCACGAAGACACGCCAAAGTCGCCCGCCCAGCCAGCCGATGAAGCCTCCGCCAACAACCTTCCAAAGGCCTACGACCCACACCTCATCGAGCAGCGCTGGGCCGAGTACTGGGTCCGTGAGCGCCTCTTTGACGTCCCCACCCCCGCCACAGATCCGGGTACCCCGCATCTCGGAGAGATGTGGGATATGGAGCCAAACAGAGTTCCGAGCCGACCAACGGGAGGACCACGCGAAGCAGGAAAAGGGCGTGCGAACGCCTTCACCCTCCTTCTGCCCCCACCCAACGTCACTGGCCGCCTGCACATGGGCCACATGCTCAACCAGACCGAGATGGACATCCTCACCCGCTGGCACCGCATGAGCGGCCAGACCTCCCTCTGGGTTCCAGGCACCGACCACGCAGGCATCGCCACGCAGATGATGGTCGAGCGCCAACTCGCTGCCGAAGGCACCAGCCGCAAGTCCCTCGGCCGCGAACCCTTTGAAGAAAGAGTTTGGGAGTGGAAGCACCAGTACGGCAGTGCCATCACCAACCAGATGCGTCGCCTCGGCGCTTCTGTCGACTGGTCGCGAGAGTACTTCACCATGGACGACCGCCTCTCGGTCGCTGTCAAGGAGGCCTTCGTCCGGCTGTATGAACAAGACCTCATCTATCGTGGCAGCTACATCGTCAACTGGGACCCCATACAGCAGACCGCCGTATCGGATCTCGAGGTCACCCACGAAGACCGACTCGGCAAGCTCTACCACATCCGATACCCCTTCGCGGATGGCACTGGCTCCATCGTCGTCGCCACCACCCGCCCTGAAACCATGCTCGGCGACACCGCCGTCGCAGTGAACCCCACCGACGCCCGCTACACCGCATTCATCGGCAAGCTAGTCACATTGCCCATGAGCGCCGTCGAGGGTGGTCTCGACCGCGAGATTCCTATCCTCGCCGACGAGTGGGCACAACCCGAGTTCGGTACTGGCGCGGTCAAAGTCACGCCCGCGCACGACCCCAACGACTTTGCCATCGGCCAGCGCCACGCGCTTCCATCGCTCACCATCCTCGACACCTCTGCGCACATCGACCTTCCCGGCTCGCCCTACCACGGCCTCGACCGATTCGAAGCTCGAGAAAAAATCGTCGCCGACCTCGAAGCAGCTGGCCTGCTCGTAGCCATCAAGGATCACAACCTCACCATCGCCCTCTCGCAACGCTCCGGCGCCGTCATTGAGCCGCGCCTCTCGCTACAGTGGTTCCTCGCCGTCAACAAAATCCCCGCGGCTGGCGGCAACTCCATCGCCCAGAACGCCATAGCCGCCGTCCGTGAAGGTCATATTAAATTCACTCCGTCCATGTACGAGAAGACCTACATGGAGTGGATGCACAACATCCACGACTGGTGCATCTCGCGCCAACTCTGGTGGGGTCACCGCATCCCGGCCTGGCACTGCTCGTCATGCAGCGCCATCACCGTCGCCCGCGACATTCCTGCCGCCTGTGCCACTTGCAACTCCGCCAATATCTCTCAGGAGACCGATGTCCTCGACACCTGGTTCTCCTCCGGCCTCTTACCCTTCACCGTCTTCGGCTGGCCCGGCACGTCAAACCTCGAACCTCAACTCTCCAACCTGACCCCCGACCTGGCTGCCTTCTACCCGACCTCGCTCCTTGTCACCGGCTTCGACATCCTCTTCTTCTGGGTCGCCCGCATGATCATGCTCGGCACCCACTTCATGCTCGACGTCCCCATGCCCGACGGCAGCCCGCGAAAGCTCACGGAAGCCGTCCCCTTCCGCGAGGTATACATCCACGCCCTCGTTCGCGACGCCAATCGCGAAAAAATGTCTAAAACCAAGGGAAACGTCGTTGACCCTATAGAGATCATCACCAAATACGGTACCGATGCCGTTCGCTTCACCCTCGCCAGCATGGCCTCGCCCGGTACCGACATCGCCTTCAGCGAGGCTCGCACCGAGGGCAACCGCGCCTTCGCCAACAAAATCTGGAACGCCGCCCGCTTCCTCTTCATGAACCTCGACCGCGCCCGCCAGGCCGGCATCGAAGTCACCCTCCCCACCCTTGGTACCCCAGATCTCGCTTCTGAGACCAGGGATGGAGTGTCACCAAATCTCGCTTCCCCCACCTCAGACGCTCTCGAATCCCGCTGGATCCTCACCCGCCTCTCCCAAACCTCCGCCGCTGTCAACAACTCACTCTCCGACTACCGCTTCGATGAAGCAGCCAACACCATCTATCAGTTCTTCTGGGGTGACCTCTGCGACTGGTACCTCGAGATCGTCAAGCTACGTCTAAACTTCGAGCCCACCAACGATCTGCCCTTCCCCACCAGTGATGCCGCTGAAGTGGCCGTCTCCCAAACCACCACCGCGCTCACCACTCTGGTCGGCGTCTTTGAGTCCGCGCTCCGCCTGCTCAGCCCCTTCATGCCCTTCCTCACCGAAGAGATATGGCATGCGCTCTACGCTGGCCTTCCGCCGGCAAAATCCATCGCCCTCACCCGTTACCCGCAGGCCGGGGACTACCCGCGCGATGAGGCCGCCTACGTAGAAATGTTTACCCTTCAGGAGCTCATTACCACCGTCCGCGCCCTGCGTAAGGAACTCGGCATTCCTGAGAAAGAATCCGCGCCAATCAGCATCCACGGAGACGCCAAAACGCTTGACTCTCTCCAGTTTAGCCAGGACATTCTCGCCCGGCTTGCTCGCGTCAGTCGCATAGAAGTCTCCGCCATTGCCCTTACTGGCAACAATGCACGCAGCACCGCTAGCTTCGACGTAGCCGTCCTCTACGAGCGCACCATTGACATTCCCGCCGAGCGTGAGCGCCTCACCAAAGACCTCGCCAAGTACGAAAAAGGCCTCGCAGCCGCCGAACGCCAGCTCTCCAACGATTCCTTCATGACCAAAGCCCCCTCAGCCATCGTCGAAGGCCTGCGCACGCAAGCCGCCGAAACCCGCCTCCTCTACGACAAGACCAAAGCTGCACTCGATGCCCTGCCTGCACAATAACGGATCGACCAGTAATGCCTCGAACCATGAACCGCGAACCCAGCGAGTAGAATCTAAGCCAATATGGACTGGAAATCCCGCCGTATCACCGCGCTGCTCGCCTCCGTATCCATCATCCTCACCTGCCCTGTGCTACTCGCCCAAACCACCCCAGCGGTAAGTCCCGTCCCCAGCGCCAACCCTGCGCCTACCCCCGCATACGATGTCGCCACCATCAAGCCGCATCAGGGGATTTTTCAGATGTCCGGGATTGAGTACCAGCCTGATGGGTTCGCCGGAACCGTGACCCTGTCCATGCTGGTGCAGTACGCCTTCGGCCTTCGCTCCGTGGATCAAGTATCCGGCGCGTCGGATTGGGCGAAATCTGACTGGTTCGACGTCCAGGCCAAGATGAGCGAAGCCGGTATCGCTGAAATGCAGAAGCTAAGCCACACTGAGAGCACTGCTCACCGCAAACTGATGCTGCAGGCGTTCCTGGCGGACCGCTTCAAACTGAAAGCGCATGCCGAGACGAAGCAGGTTCCGGTTTACGATTTGACCGTTGCGAAGGGCGGCCCGAAGTTGAAAGACGCAGCAACCGATACCAGCGACCAATTGAAGAGAGGCGCCGATGGCAAGCCGTTGCCTGGCTTTCTCTCATGGGTCACCGGCAAAGCAATCGCGCAGGGATACTCCATGAAAAACCTTGCCGAATTCCTATCGCAGCCAATGGCCGGAGTGGGGCGGCCTGTCATGGATAAAACAGGACTCACTGGAACGTATAACTTCACACTCGACTGGACGCCGCCGCATCCGGGCGTACGACTTGGCGCAGAGAGCGATTCGGCTTCGCCGGAGGACGCACCCTCCATCTTCACCGCGCTCGGAGACGTTGGATTAAAGTTGCAGCCATCCACCGGTCCCCTGGACATCATCGTCATCGATCACGTCGAGCGGCCCACTCCAGACTAGCCAGGCCTCGATCCCACGTTCCAAAGCGGTCCAATCGGTGTCCATCGGTGCTAAGCCTTTCCCTACCCTTGTAGAATCCTCCCATGGACTGGAAATCCCGCCGCATCTCCGCCTTCCTCAGCCTCTACGGCAAGCTCTCCAATAAGCCCGCCGGACGC
>DATKGA010000092.1:0-4354 GCA_035510935.1 Acidobacteriaceae bacterium | reverse complement strand
GGCTGGCGCTCGCTACGGGCACCAGCGTAGCCGCCGGCGATGTGCGAGGCGGGCACTGCACCGGAGATTTGGAAGACCCAGACGAAGTCGTCGATTCCGTCGCCTTTGTAGTGCTCTCCCCAGCGGACGTCGTGGAGGGTGGAGGCGGGATCGAGGTGCATGGCGGTCCAGATGCGATTGGTGAGTACGAGGTCAAGACCGGCGCACTCGTCTACTTCGTTGAAGTGGGGCAGAGGACGGCCGGGGTAAAGCTCGCGGCCCGCGGCGTCGAAGGCTGGGGGACGGGCAACATTGTTGAGAAGACCTTCGACGAGGTCGGATGCGGGGACGAGGTCTTTGAGGCCTTGCTGGTACTGGATGCCGATGGCGTCGCAGCCAAACTCGTCGGCGATGCGCAGGGCTGCAATGTACATCTTGCACTGCTGAAGAATTTGCGCGTCGGTGAGGTCGGTTGCTTCATTCGGGCCGGTGGCGAAGGTGATGCCGCTGCGATCGAGCCAAGCGCGGACCTTGCCCGCTTCGGCATTGGTGACGTTCTGCATGGCGGCGAAGAGCGCGGACTGGCTGAGACGTTCCTTGTAGACGCCGGTGGGGTTGAGGAGACTGTCTTCGATGATGGCGTTGAACATACCCATGCATCCCTCGTCGAATACGCCGAGGATGGCTTTGCGGCCCTGGAGGTGATGGGCGAGAGTGATGCCGAGCCGGCGTTCGGCGGCGGGTAGAGTGGAGGGATCGAGGGCGCGGACGTGGGAGTGATCGTGGTGGATGCGGCCGTCGCGGATCCACTGGCGGAGACCGTTGACGAAGAAGAGATCGGTGAAGTCCTTGCTCCAGAGGGTGCTGAAGTTGACGCCCGCCTTGCGCAAACAGCCGTTGAGGTTGAGCATTCCGACCAGGCCGGGCCACTGTCCGGACCAGTTGGCAACGGTGAGAATGGGGCCGCGATGGGCGATGAGGCCGGCGAGAATGTGATGGCTGTACTGCCAGACGGATTCGACGACGACGAGGGGCGCGGTGGGGTCGATGGCGGCGAAGACATCCATGCCCATGCGCTGGTTGAAGATGAAACCATGCTTGAGGTCGTCGCGGTAGGGATGGGCGCGGCGGACCTGGAGGCCTTCAGCGGCGAAGGCGGCAATGACGGCGCGCTCGGCCTCGGCCTGAGCGGGCCAGCAGACCTGGTTGGCCGATTGACGCAGATCGCCATTGGCGATGAGGAGGACTTCGCCGGGGACGGCTGGGGTGGGAGATTCGATCGGCGGGATGGTGTAGGCGGACATATCTATCTCCTTATACGAGGCGCGGAGGTCATGAGGAGGTTGCTTCCAGTCTGGTGTAGCGCTGTTGTGCATCGGACCAGTTGACGGCGGGATGGGGTGTGTAGGTGACGCACTGGAGCGATTCTCCGAGAGAGGCGCGACCGGCTGCAACGTCGGGCAACGCGCCGGTGGCGACCGCCTGGAGCATGACATTGCCCAGCGCGGAGGCCTCCACAGGCCCGCTGACCACGGTACATCCACAGGCGTCGGATGTCATCTGGCAGAGGAATGCGTTGAGGCATCCGCCGCCGACGATGCGGAGGGTGTGGATGCTGCGTCCGGTCAAGGATTGCAGCGCATCGTGGGTGGACCAGTAGGAGAGGCTGAGGCTCTCGAAGCAGCAGCGTGCGAATTCGCCGACGGATTCCGGGATGGGTTGGGCGGTGGATCGGCAGAAGGAGCGGATGGCCTGGATCATGTCCGGCGGGGCTAGAAATTCACTGGCGCCGGGATAGAGGATGGAGCGGAAGGGCTGGGCAGTGGCGGCGGCGGCGATGAGGTCGTCCCATGTGTAGGCGTGGCCCGCGATCTGCCACTGGCGAAGGCATTCCTGCAGGAGCCAGAGGCCGGTGATGTTGCGCAGGAGAAGCGTGGAGCCGCCGCACCCGCCCTCGTTGGTGAAGTGCAACTGGCAGGCGCGCGGGGTGGCGATAGGAGCTTCGAGCTCAACGCCCATGAGGCTCCATGTGCCGCTGCTGATGAATGCGCTGTGCGCATCGAGGTTGGGGATTGAGGCTACGGCGCTGGCTGTATCGTGCGAGGCAACGGCGATGACGGGGAAGGTATTGCTGAAGCCGCAGAGGTCGATGAGATCGCCGCCGACCTCGGAGAGGATGGTTGCGGGAGCGACAACGCGAGGCAGAATGCGATCGGGGATGGAGAGGGTGCGGAGCAGATCGCGGTGCCAGTCGCGCGTGGCGTGATGGAGCATCCCGGCGGTGGAGGCTTCGGTATACTCGACGGCTTTTACGCCTCCGAGGAAGTAGTTGAAGAGGTCGGGAATCATGAGCAGGGTTTGGGCTGATTCGAGTTTGGGGTCGCCTGACAGCACCATGGAGTAGAGCTGGAAGAGGGTGTTGTAGGTGAAGGACTGCGCGCCGGTGGCGGCGTAGAGATCGGCCTCGGAGATAACCTGGAAGAGTTGCTGGGGAATGCCGTTGGTGCGCGGGTCGCGGTAATGCGAGGGGTTGTCGAGCAGGCGGTCGCGGCGGTCGAGGAGAGCGAAGTCGACACCCCAGGCATCGACGGCGATGCCGGCGGGCGGGGCAGAAAAACGCGAACGAATTTTGCTGAGGCCGTTCTGGATCTCCGACCAGATTCGCAGCGCGTCCCAGTAGAGGCTGCCGTGCAGGCTGACGCCGGAGTTGGGGAAACGATGCAATTCTTCGAGCGAGAACCTGCGTCCGTCCCAGTGGCCGACCATCAACCGGCCACTGGATGCGCCCAGATCGACGGCGACGAAGTGCATGGCATCGTGCATGGGACTAGAGACGGTCATCCGTGGTCTCGGTTCCAGTGCCAGTGTAGAAGACGGGAACTCGGTTATCGCCGCGATAGGCGATGCCGAGTTCAGCGTCCCATGGCCCGCCGTCCCAGACAGGGCCGACAATGTCTCCGAGTTCCATGGCCGAGCCTCGCATCCAGCCGAAGCCAGTGTCCGTGGTGATGTCGCTGGCTTTGACGATTTGCGTGAAACGGAATTTGTTGCGGGTTCGCATGGGCACCCATTGCTGCTCGGGCTACTGGTCGTCGAAGAGGAGGATGGCAGCGGCGATGGTGGTGGTCCAGCGGCCGTTTTTGTCGCCGACGGCGGACTGGGTGACGTTGGCGGTGCGGACGATTTTATTGGAGATGCGGTAGATTTCCTTCTTCTCGTCCCAGCTCTTGTCGGGGTCGAAGTCGACATCGAGGGTGGTGGCGAGCATCTCGGCGGCGAGTTCTTCGGCGTAGTCCCCGGCCTGGTCCTCGGTCTCGCCGAAGCTGTGGTGTTCGGATAGGTAGCCGTAGGTGGCACGGTCGGTAGGGATAGCGACTCCGATGGAACTGACGACCAGACGATGGGCCTCGCGAGTGGAGTTTTCGGCAATGACGGCAAAGACCACCTCGCCGAGGTTGAGGCATTTGAGCCCCTCCTTGCGGGTGATGAGCTTGCATCGCGGCGGGAAGATGGAGGAGACGCGGACGAGGTTCTGAGCGGCGATACCTGCGTCGCGCAACGCGAGCTCGAAGCTGGTGAGTCGTTCTTTATGTTTGCCGACGCCTTTGGTGAAGAAGAGGCGCGTGGGAACCATGTTCATGCCCAATTTTTGTGATCCTCCAGGGGAGATACGTGATGCGGTGCCCGGGGGAAGGCGGGCTGCCGTTGTTGCTTAGATCGTGTCAAAGTTATCACAGCGGAGGCTGAAATGGGTTACAGCGGGGACAGCAGGGGGAAAATGGGGAAAAGAAAGGATTTTCAGGGCCATGCAGGAGGTGGGCGCTGGAGGCTTATGGGCGAATAACGGGACGAGTGGTGGAAAAAATATAAGAATGGCATTAAGATTAATGAAGAACAGAAGCCCAACCGGGCGAAATCTCTGTTACTTTTTAAACACCACTATTACTCTATGGTCTTTGGAACTCACCTGCATCGATGCGGGCTAGGGTGAGTTACAGACGCCTCGACAATCCCAAGCGATTTACTCGACAATCCCAAGCGATTCACTCAAGGAGTCTCCAAATACTATGAAAAAATACAAACTTGAATACATCTGGCTTGACGGTAAGAAGCCCGTCCCTGGACTACGCGGCAAGACGCAGATCAAATCGTTTGAAAAGCCGCCCACGCTTAGCGATCTTCCTCTTTGGGGCTTTGACGGCAGTTCCACGATGCAGGCCGAGGGCAAGAGTTCGGACTGTATTCTGAAGCCGGTGGCACTTTATCCGGATTCTGCCCGCAAGGACGCCTTCCTGGTGCTGTGCGAGGTGATGCACCCGGACGGCACTCCGCATCCTACCAACTATCGCGCCACGATCAAGAATGACCCGGACCT
>DATKGA010000091.1:0-42611 GCA_035510935.1 Acidobacteriaceae bacterium | reverse complement strand
CATATAACCAAGCGCGCAGGCCATCAATATCTGGATCGCCCAAATCGATACACACAGGTAGGCTGCGATAAAGCCCAGTATGGCCAGACCGGCACTGAACAAAAGTAGAGTAGACATGGTCATAGTGCTGCTCGCTTGTGCAACCCTGGCTTCCAGTTTGCGCACAGTTTTATATTTCCGTAATATACTGTCTAGCCATCCAAACTTGTGTTCCGGATTCACACTGAGAAATAGCTCCTTGGAAGATTGGCTTGAACTTGCACCATCTTTAGGATGGATAATGCCCGCAAGTCTCCGTTTGGCGACCTTCTCGTTATGCGATGAAATGGTACAGAAGGCCATGACAGCAAAGCATAGCAATAACATGCCTGTAAATGCACTAAATAATATCATTGGCCCTTCCTTCTATATTTCAACTACATGATCGCTTATGCCTGTGGGTACTGATATTCCTGCCGAAATAAATTTATCCACGCACTTGGGAACAATCGAGGTCGATATAAACCGTCCCTTAACTTTTCCGTTCGGACCAATTCCCTTTTTCTCGAATAAAAATATGTCTTGCATGCTGATTACGTCGGAGAACGCGCCGGTCAACTCTGTAATATGCGTGATGCGACGCGTACCGTCGCTCATGCGGGAGACCTGTATGATCATATGGACAGCCGAGGCAATCTGTGACCGCACGGCCTTCTCCGCCAGTCGAACTTCACTCATCATCGCCATCGTCTCAAGACGTGCCAAAGCGTCTCGTGGAGTGTTCGCATGGATCGTAGTTATCGATCCATCGTGGCCGGTATTCATGGCTTGCAGCATGTCCAGTGCTTCTGCACCCCGCACCTCACCAATCACCACCCGGTCGGGTCGCATGCGTAAAGCATTAATCACAAGCTCTCTTTGTTTCACTCCACCTTTCCCCTCGACATTGGGCGGTTTGGTCTCAAGTCTCACGACATGATCCTGCTTCATCTGCAATTCAGCCGAATCTTCGATGGTAACGATTCGTTCCCGGTCATAGATAAATCCGGATAGAACATTCAGCAAGGTCGTCTTACCGGCGCCCGTTCCTCCCGAGACTACGATATTTAATCTGGCTTTTACAGCGCCGCGCAGTAACTCCATCATGGGTGGAGTCATCATCTGATTGCGCAGCAGGTCTTCCTCCTCTAGCGGATGTTTACCAAAGCGTCGGATGGATAGGATTGGTCCATCCACGGCAAGTGGAGGAATAATTGCATTAATTCGCGATCCGTCGGGGAGGCGCGCATCCACCATGGGCGATGATTCGTCGATCCGGCGCCCCACTGCCGACACTATCTTATCAATGATATGTAATAGATGCCGGTCGTCCTGGAAAATAAGACCCGTCTTTTCCAGTACTCCGCGCCGCTCTACATAGATCGAGTTATAGGTATTCACCAGGATATCGCTGATGCTATCGTCTTTTAGAAGCGGCTCCAGTGGCCCCAGGCCGAATACTTCGTCCATTACTTCTTGTGCAAGATGGTCGCGTTCGGCGGCGCTAAGCGGTATACCCTGCTCAGCAATAATCTGCTGAATGACCTGGAGGAGCTGTTGCTGCGCGGCCATGGTCTCCTGCATCGTCGCCAACTTGTCAAGATCAACCCGCTTAATTAGCTCCTTATGGACTGCAGTCTTAATTTGCTGCTGTATGCTTTCGCCCACCGTTTTCACGGCGCGACCCGTTCGCTCGTTGGATTGGCTCGAATTGAACGACATTATATTTGCTTCAGGCATATCATTTGCACCCTGGTCTTATGCTGGCGTCTTGTTGACAATCACTTCCAAAGTGAGAACTTTGTCTTTTTCACAACAGGCTCTTCTACCGGCTTCGTTCCGGCTACCAATGCATTGACCCAATTAATCAGCGGAATCGTAAAATCTGACTTTTTTTTCGGGCTGATTGGCTCTCCGAGTAATGCCGTGCGAGTAACCTCTGTATATTCGTTGGGCAGCTTGAATGCAATCGGCAGTCGTATAGCTTTTTCAATCTGCTCCACTGTCAACGCATGCCGCTCGGAGAATCGGTTGATTACCACTTTTACTTTTTCAATGTCACACTCGCTCTGTGACAGGGTATCCATATATCTGGACAAGTCTCGAATGGCTGCTATCTCAGGTGTGGCCACCAGATAAAGCAGATTTGAGGCGTCGATCACCGCCAGATTCGTCTCATCCAGGGTTGACGGACTGTCGATAACAACATAGTCATATTCGCCACGCAGAAAATCGAGTGTTTGCGCAATTGCATCTGGGTCGTGCGTCTTGATGTTGCCGCATACATCTGGCGATGCCAGCACCTCCAGTCCGCTGGAATGAGTCGCGATATATCCCCGCAACAAATCACTATCTAGTCGGTTCAGGTTCCGCACTAACTCCTGAAAATGATACCGACTGCCGTCAATGCCAAGGTAGATGCAGGCGTGGCCCAATTGCGGGTGACTATCAATTAATAATGTCTTTTTCTGATGGCATAAAACCAAATACATGGCCAGATGAACTGCCAGGGTTGTCGTTCCAACCCCTCCCTTGGCCCCGAAAAATGTCACAATTTCTCCAAGTCCTGCATTTTGCGCCGTCCTCGAGGACCAGTGCTCGTAAAGTCGTATCAACATCTCGGTAAATACATTTTCATCGAACTCCTCGCCGATGAATTCACTGCATCCGGCGCGCATTGCACGCAGCAGAATATCTGGGTCACGGCTCGCAGACATGGCAACAATCGTCGCTTTGCCTGCGAATAGCCCCTGTATATAGACTGCGGCCGCAGACGCATGTTCGATGTCCTTGTCGAAATCGATTACTGCAATACAGGCAGGTGAGGATTTAATGGCTTGCGATAAAGGAGGACGCTTAGCCGCCGATATATAGCCTTCACAATCGGCGCGGTGCACTGCCCACGACATCTTCAGAACAGAGTCGGCAATCACATCCGCCAGCCTTGCGTCAAGGCTGACTGTAATCAGCGCAACGCTTATGAGTCCTGAATTGTATTGAATTGGTATCACTGCCAATTTCCTCGTTATTTTTAGTAGTTTCTGCTTTATTGCACAATAATGCCGATGTATATTCTCCGCATGTTATCGGACAATCGCGTTATAGCCATCCAGAAGCAATTTATGCCGCATAGTTTCGGCGTCCGTCCTGCTTACGAATGGTCCCACCTCCAGGTGAAGAAGTGAGTCCATGGGATCGTGATTGACTGCGACGCTATACCCATGGCGTTTAAGTGCGGCGACCAAGGATTCCGCATCTTCACTGCTTGAAAGCGTCATGATCTGCACCATCGCCCGCACAGGAGCGACAGGCCCGGCACCCGTAAAGCTAACCGCGCCGGGACGTAGCGCTGATCCGGTGTCCGATCCTTTGGGCGGAGTCTGCCCCGATGCAATCGCCGCACCCGACGTGGCTACGGCGACAGTTGCTGGAATGGCAGGAGAAGAGGAAGGGCCACTTTGTGGGGTCTCCGCTGGCGTGACATCCTGTTCCGTTCCGGCCGCTGGAGCCGGCCCGACTGGCGGCGTGCTTGACGTCGCGGGAGCCGAGCCGCTGCTAGGTGCCTGCTCAGGATTAATGGGCGGAGCAGATGGATTCAGGTTTTTATTCTTCCCTAGAGAATGATCAAAATTATTTTTATTTAATATCGGAATAGGCATCTCCGGCTGGGCAGGATCAGCTACCTCGGTCAGCGGATCAACCAGAGTTGGAGTAACAATGACTACCAACTCAGTCGTTGAGTGGTTGACATTCTTCGATTTAAAGAGCGCTCCAAGGATCGGGATGCTAGCAACGCCTGGAGTCTTACTCAGCAGGTCCGTCGTTCGCTGGTCCAGCAGCCCCGAGATGGCAAAGCTCTGGTCGCTGCGCAGCTCCACCTGGGTCTCGGCCCTGCGCGTGGACAGCGCGGGAACCGTGAATTCCGCGATCGTAACTGAGTTGGTGTAGTCCAGAGAGCTTACTTCCGGGGCAACAGTAAGTCGAATCGTCCCGTCGTCGTTCACGATGGGTGTAAATTCCAGCTTCACGCCATACTGCCGGAATTGGATCGTGACGACGGGTGCGGATCCAGTCCCGCCGGGCTGAACTATGGGAAAGGGAAACTCGCCGCCGGAGAGAAAATCAGCCTTCTGCCCACTGATGGTCGTGATGGTCGGTTCAGCCAGGATCTGCAAAATCTGTTTGCTCTCAAGGTCCTGAACGGTCGTTCCCAGGTTTAGCTTTGAACTGTACAACATGAAATTCAGCGGGTTCGTCGTGGCTAACTGGCCGATTGCGCCGGCTCCCAGGGGTGATTGGCTCAGCGTCGCGGTCGAGGGATACTGCGAGGTAGTTGTGGCCGCAAGGAAGCTGGTGTTTCCGCCAGGGTTGAAAAGATTGATTCCCTGCTGCAGCGCTTTCGTGCGGTCGACCTCCAGAATGCGCACCTTCAGCCTCACTTGTTTCGGATGGTCGGGCGCGATGGTCAGCGCATTCGCTACTTCTTTGGAGTACAGCCCGGCCAGCTTCACCGCGGTATCGGCAAGCTCGGCGCTGCCCACGGTGCCGCTCAGAGTTATCCGGTCTCCGCTTCCCTCTATACTGACCGCATCGCCGTGCATCGCCTCGGACATGGCTACGCGTAGTCCCGCAACATCCAGATCGGATGAGACCACGTAAGACTGAGCCTGCCCAGCCTCGTCCATAAGGACCAGCGTGCTGATACCCGAGGCCATCGCGGTCACTACAATTTGATTCGGACTGAGCGTAACCGAGTTGAGGACGTTGGGATCGGCCACATACACACGTCGCAGGCGCGACCGCGTATTCATAAACAACGAGTGCCCCACCACTACATGAAGCAACTCGGCTCCGGACGTCACCCGGCTGATGCTCCCCGAAGCGTCCGGAATGGATGCCGTACCAAGGTTGGAAACGACCGCAACCTCTGGGACTGCGGCACTCTGCGCGCGACAGGCTGCACACCTCACCACGCTCATCACGGCGACCGCCAGCACCGCCCGGACTGCGCGCGCCGTCAAGTGTGACGGCCTTTCTCTGTTCTCGCTCATCTCAAGTCTCATTGGAAATCGTCCATCCTCTGGGTCTTGCCCAGGATGGTCTCCACCGAATATGTCTTGGCTACCAACTGCTCCGGTGCTTTGGGTGTTTCTTTAACTTTCTCCGGTGCCGGCGGCGGAATCCCCGCCAGTTGTGCCAGAAGCACGGGTGACCCCTTGTACTCCTCACGGTCAACCCCGTTCCTCAGTGAAAAATGGATCGTGCCCTGGTTGCTTGCCAGCACAACACGTTCCGCGTCTTCCGGCTTTACCAGAATCGTGACTTCCGTCGCGCTGCTCGCTTTGCCTTCGGGATCGGGCTCCGTCTTTTGCCCAGCCGCCAAAACCACAGCATCCTGCAGCACCGTAAACGTCAGCGGGTCCGGCGAGTTGGTGGTATGCAGTGTCACCAGAACGTCGACATGTGTTCCGGGAAGTAGAAAGCCCGCGACCCCCACTACATCATCGGTACGCAGCGAGATGGCACGCATCCCAGTCGGTATCTTCACTGTGATGCCAATGCCAACCCCCGGCGTTGACAGCTGCCGCTCCAGAATCGGTTCCCCTTCCGGCAGGGGATACATCACAATACGCCCGATCAACGCTCCGGGGTTGGTGAACGCGCCGGACAATGGTACCGATGTTGGCCAATCGATCATGCGCAGGTTGTTCGCACGAATAATCTGGTCCGCCTGCATGTTCGTGGCCGCCGCCACATACTGACTCTTCACCGCGGCTGATGCTGCTCCTCCACGGCTCTTCGAGAACCGCGTGCTGAGCCACAACGTAAATACACCGGAGATCAATAGCGCGATGATAAAGGCTGAGGTGAGTCGACGATTCATGGCTCTTCACCTCTAGGTTGTAACCTGTATGTACAGGGTTAAAATGCATCCGCCGGCAATGGCCAACGCGTAAGGCAGACGCAGGGTGCGCGCATTCGAGATATTCAGGTCTGGATGCGGTTGCAGGCCCTTATGCCGGTGGTGCGTCATCAGTTCACCCACATTCAGAAACGTCTCTTGCAACCGCCCCCGGATCAGCGCCAATCCCAGCGCCATCACGCCCCCGGCGATGGCTGTCAGCGACAGTATGTAAACGATGTGCGACATACCCGCGATGCATCCCACCGCCGTGATCAACTTGACATCCCCGGCGCCCATGCCGCCTGCAAGATAGAACACCAGAAACACCAGGCCGCATATTATCCCCGCGGCCATCGCAAGTAGCATCGGTTTCCATCCGCCCAGAACCAGATGCAGGCCCAGTCCCAGCAGAAAGGAGGGAAAGGTGACGAGATTAGGAACGCGTCGACTCTTCACATCGTAGACAGAGCCCACGACTGCGCACGCGGTGGCGATTGTCGGATAGATTAGCTCCGATTGAATGTGTGTCATCGTGGGTTCCTGATACAGGCCTGGGAGCGGAGTCGTGCATGGAAAGACCTCGTTGGTAATGCGCCGAGTACATGCCCACTTTGCAATCCTGTGGTGCAGTGCTACCTCGGCGCATCCCTGTTGCGTAACCTGCTTTCGCCTAAGCTAGGCTTGATACCTTGCTCGGGCTCTCTTCCTGTTAGGCTGTGGCGTTGGTAAGCTGGCCGCCAACGCTGTTAAAGGTGTTTCCAATGGAATTGGAAAGGCCGGATATCGAAGCGACTGCGCCCAGACCAACCAAGGCCGCAACCAACGCGTACTCAATTAGGTCCTGGCCCGATTCATCCGCCATTAGGTTCTTGAGAAGCTTCTCTGTGTTTTTCATCTTCCCCTCATTGATTATTTATTTGCCGAACGAATGGCCTGAAGTAAAGCGTCAGTGCAGGACATTGTTGTAGTGCCATTCTTACGGCAAGTGCTGCCTGGTGGAAGCCAACTTATGGGAGCGCTGACGCCTGCCGCCCCCATAAGCAGTTATGTTCGAGTTATGCGGTGGCATTCGTGAGCTGGCTGCCAACGCTGTTAAACGTGTTCGAGATGGTGTTCTTTAGAGTCGTGATGGAGGCGACTGCGCCCAGACCTACAAGGGCCGCGACCAGCGCATACTCAATCAGGTCCTGACCCGAATCTTCCGTCATCAGGTTGTTGAGAATCTGCTTTGCGTTTGTCATTTTTCCCTTTCTATTAGTTAAGCGTGCCGGGTGTTTTATATCGCTGATCGCAGAGCATTGTCGTCGTGTCTATCTCACGCAGTGCCCTGTTTTGTGTATGACAGCTTATCTAAGCCTGGACGTCCGAAGCTCACGTAAACCGTAATATGGTTATGCGGTGGCATTAGTCAGCGCACTGCCCACGCCGTTGTAGGTGTTCTTTAGGGAATTGTCGAGACCACTTATCGCGGCCACCGAGCCCAAACCGACCAAGGCCGCGACCAGCGCGTACTCAATCAGGTCCTGACCCGAATCTTTAATCAGAAGGTTCTTGAAAATTTGCCTGTAGTTTTTCAAAGCTGTGCCCCTTCCTTTTCGTATGGTCATTTTCGTCGAACTGGCTGTCTGCACTTGCGACGCCATCGCAGAACAACTTCCTCGTGCCAATCTAACGGCAGGCCTCGGTTATTGCATTGCAGCTTATGCAAACGTCGGCGTCTTACGCTTGCATAAGCATTGTTTGAATTAAGCAGTGGCGTTGGTGAGCTGACTGCCCACGCTGTTGAAGGTGTTGGAAATGGTGTTCTTGAGAGTTGTGATGGAGGCGACTGCGCCCAATCCGACCAGCGCGGCAACCAACGCGTACTCAATCAGGTCCTGACCCGAATCTTCTGTAGCCAGGCTCTTGAGAAGTTGCTTCATGTTCTTCATCTTTGATTCTCCTCGTTCGTTTTTCCGCGGCACTCGGCTAAGCGAGCCCCTGGGGATTAAGCAGAGATTAGGACTGATAGGCAACATAGAGAATCCCCAGGAAGTGTCAGTGACTACCACTAAAGTTCGCCGAATCTTATTACCGTATCTTTATGTTTCTAAAATATTTACGCATAATATCCTTAATGCCGCTAATGGATTGCTCCTAGAGCACAAAAGGTCCTAACCGGCGCTGTCAGCATTCCGCAGTGGGACAAAATTAGAAATTGATGAGACGGTACATACCGGGGATATAGCCTGTGCATTGGCCGATTTATTCATGGAAGCGCGATAGTAAAACTCCTATTGAATAATCGTCATCTGAGATGAGCTTGTCATCGTAAGAGACTTAGTCGGCACAAACGGCATCGTGATGGGAAATACATAGGTCACTGTCACCTTCACCGGGTTGCCTACAGCCTCGCTGCCGGTAGGATTCGTGTTGCACGCATTATTGTTGTAATAGGTGCATACGGTCATCGTTCCACCTGCTGCGTTGGCCCACCCCAGTCCCAGTACATAAGCGTCTACCTCTGCGGCTGTTGCCTCACACGTAGGGTTACCGCTGGTTGGGCAGGATGCGCCATGGACCATGGCATAGCGGGTTCCCTCCCGAGCGGTCTCGCTGATCATGCTGTAGGAATAGAAAGCCAGGCTCAGTTCCATAAAGCAGAAGAGAAATGCGAATAGGACCGGCAGAGTCACTGCCATTTCGATCAGCGTCATCCCGGCCTCGCGTGTCTCCGGCTTCGGAATGCGATCGTGCTCCACGGCAACATTGCACTTGTGCTGCAACCCGGCTCGCGGTAATTCAACAGCGCGTCGTAAGGCCTCATTCGTCTTATGCCGGAATTTATTTTCGATGATCATATTTACTGTTCCACTTCCATTACCGATGTTCCGGTCAGGGTGTAGGTCGCCGGCAGCCCCGGGCAGTGAATGGCAGGTGTCACGGACGCGCTGGTTAGTACCTGGATGAACTCTAATGCCGCATTGCCTGTGCCAGTGCACTTTGCCGTAGCCTGCGCTTGGGTATAGCTGGAGGTGGGGTATTGCGTGCCATTAGCCGCGTTGGTGCACGCGTAATAGGTGGTCGGCGTCACCGTCAGCTTGGTTCCAAAGTCGGCCGCCTCAGCCTGCGCTGCGCTTGTGATTCCCGCGCTGCTCGCTGCATATCCTGAGGTCTGCATCCCGTAGAGGGCGCCCGCATTCGCGGCATTGGATATCTCCACCGAGTCGTACACCAGGAATCCCATCTGCACCGTTCCCAGCAGCAGAGGGAGGCCCACCAGCGAGAACAGCACGGCCAGTTCGATCAACGCATCTCCGTGATCGTCGCGCAGACCCATGCAGCGCGACTTCCTGCGCGTCCACAGCCCTCGCAACCAGCTTGATTTGCCTTGGCTCATCTCACTCATCGCTCACTGCACCAGCTTCGGATCTGCGCTGTAGATGGTCAAGCTGCCCTCGTTCGTGTCCACCAAAGCCTTCACCGTTCCACCTCCGGTGATGGTCAGCGACTTCACGGAGATCCCCCCCTGTAGGTCAGTAGCGCCGCTGCCGCCATCGATCGTTACAAGCGAATTCATTGCGATAACGCCTCCGTTAATGTAGGCGCTGGCCCCCCCGGTAAACGACATCGCAGACGAATCGGCTGGGTCCTGATACACCAGTATCCCGTTGTATGTTCCGACGCTCGGGGCCGTACCTCCCCCATTTTCCGTGGCGCCTCCGGATACCAGGTTCACATTCGCCCCGCCGTCTATCAACAGCGACCCGCCATTGGTCAGGTAGATGAAGATCCCGTTACCTCCCAGATTGGGGTTCCCCGTAAAGTGCATTACACCGCCATCGATGACGTAGATGCCAGGCTTGAGCGTGTCGGTTGTGCCGTTTCCTCCCACGTTTAACGCATCATGGCCGCTGGCCGCCGTGTAGCAGATGACACTGTTGGAGTTGGCTGGGCCATAGGTGCAAACGCCATTGCTACAGTAGGGGGGGGTGTTCCACCCTTTAGTGTAAGTAATACAACTTGCCGGATTAAAAGTAGGTACAGTCGGCGTAACTGCAGTGCAGGTTGAACTGACCCCCTGCACAATGTCGGCTACAGGCACGTTGATGGTGTCGCCGCTCCCGGTGATGCCGGGGTACCATCCGGTGGAGGCCCCAGCCAGGGATATGGCATCGATCGTCGCGCCTCCACTGATGCTGATGGAACCCGAAGCCGATGAGTTATTGAACACACCGCAGCCGTTTGCGTTTAATGTGGAGCCGCCCTCAAGAAGGAAATTGTTGGTCACGCACACGCACGTCTGGCTGGTGATCCCGCCGCCGGCGATCGCCGTGGCAGACACCGGCACCGTAGCCATCCCTTTATTGAACGCTCCCATAAAGTACGTCTTGATCGGCATGCTGACGGTTGCCTGCACATAGCTCCCTGTAAAGTTACCGGTGTTCGGTGTCGTCAACGTGACCGTCGCGGGGTTGGTCGCAAGGCTCGTGCTAAAGCCATTCAGAGTGGCCATGGCATTGGCCACAGCCTGTTCATTCGAAGAATTGTTAGCGCCTAGTTGTTCCGCCGCGGCCACCGCTGCTGCCTGCGCGGCGGACTGCGCCATCCGCTTCGCGCGAAACAGTACGCCTACATCCAACGCGAACGCTATAAAGCCCAGTGCCACCAGCCCCAAAAAGAATGCAACAAATAAAATCGTCTGCCCGCTATCGTCCCTCAGCAGTCGGTCTGCCCGGGGTTCGCAGATTTTCTTCATTGCACAGCCTCCGACCCGATTGCGTTGAGGGGTTTGCTCTGATTGTCCAGCCCCGGGTACGCGAGACTGCCGGGAAAGGTACAAGCTACCTCCCCCGGCAACAGCGTGGTCTGGCTTCATGATTGCCATCCGCACCCCTCGTTTAGGGACATCGTACCCAGATCATGAGAACTTTCTAATCCCATCTTCGTGTTATAAGTCGAGTGCTCCATAGGCTCATCCATCTGTGGACCAACTCCCTGCGCAGGAACACGCACCTTGATGCTCCGTGCCCTGACAACAATGGCCTCGCGTGCTCCTCCTGATGCAGGATGGATGCATCGTACGAAAAGGCCTTCACAGGCTTTATCGTTCGTTTTCGCTCCAAAGGTGACCTCGGCAGGAAAGAAAGTGGAGCGCGGGTCAGTTTGGGCCACACGATCTGTTTGAACGTAGCGGCCTGCGCTTCGGTCGCTGGCTTTCCATCGTCCCCTCATCCGATAAGCCTTACCAGCCCGTTCCTTCGGCGCCACTAGAGTTTGTCTCTGATACCATCGCTCTGTCAGACCAGCATCCCTCTATTCCATGACCCAACAGCCTCCTCTGAACCTTCCGAACGCGCCCTCTTCATCGACGGATTCGCTCGCGTGGAATCGTTCGCTCGTCATCATTCTTATATTGGCTCTGCTGGGGCGCCTCGTCGTCCTGCACTCCATCGTCGCCAACCGTCTCCCTATCTGGTTCTTCTCCCACCCCTACGAGATGGGCCTGCTGGCCAACTCGCTCCTCCATGGCCATGGCCTCAGCTCTCCCTTCGGTGTTCCTACCGGTCCCACGGCATTAATCGCGCCCGGCTACCCTGTCCTCATCGCCGCCGTCTTTCTCGTCTTCGGTAGCGATACCTTCGCCTCCGCCATCGCCATTATCGTCCTGCAGATTCTCATCGGACTCCTCACCATCTGGCTCATCATGCGCCTCGGCCGCGAATGGCTCGACCAGCCCACCGCCATCCTCGCCGGCGTATTCTGGGCCGTCTCGCTCCCCCTGCTCTGGATCCCCGCCATCTTTTGGGAGACCAGCATCTCGGCCTGTGCTCTTCCCGCCATCATCCTACTGGCGCTCCGCTGTAGTCGCCGTCCCACCATCGTAACCTGGCTCGTGCTTGGTTCCTCTTCCGCTATCGCCGCTCTCATCAATCCCGCTCTTCTACCCTCCCTCGTGGCCATCATGGCATGGGCCGCCTGGCAAACGCGCCGCATCGCGCGCACCGCCCCGCTCCTCGGTCTGCTCGCCCTGCTTCTGCTCTTCTCGCCCTGGCCCATCCGCAACGCACTCCGCTTCCACGCATTCGTCCCTTTGCGCACCACCGCCGGCTTTGAGCTGTGGATGGGAAACCGCCCCGGTGCAACCGGCTTCCTCGACGAGTCGCTCTTCCCCATGTACAACCGCGACGAGCTGGCCAGCTACATCGCTAAGGGAGAGATCGCCTATACCAGCGATAAGTCCGCTCAGGCCTGGCAGTACATTCGCCTTCACCCCGCCGTCTTCTTCAATCTCACCCTTCGCCGCTGCTTCCGCTTCTGGTCGGGTACCGGCAATCTTGGCTCGCCTCGTATCGATGAGTTCCACGCCCTGCTTACCTCACTGCTCGGATTCGCGGGCCTTGTTCTCCTCTATCGCAACCGTAGCAAGGCCTTCGCCCTCATTATGGCCCTCCCCCTGCTCCTCTTCCCCCTTCCTTACTACATCACCCACGCAGAGCTCCGCTACCGCCTCAACCTCGATCCGCTCCTAACTCTTCTAGCCGCATACGCAATCACCCAACTGCTGACTTACTTCTCGCGTCCGCGTCCCAACCCACAATCCCCTGCCCTCCTCATATGAATCCCTCATCTCACCGCTGACGTTTTATCAATTCATCAGCACGCAATCGCAACCTGAACCCCAGCCGTATTGAACTGCATCTAAACCACAACCGAAATATTTAGCCAAACGCTCTTCACGCTATATCCGGTATTCCTTGGGAGTTGCAAGTTGTCACGTAATATCTGGGCCCTCCTCTCTTCCGACTTCAGTCACGGCTCCACCAGTATCTTTGCGCCCGCTGGGACCCCGGCCCACTCCATCTTCTCTCTCTCGATGCTGGTTCTCGGCATCACCACTGCAATCTTCCTCATCGTTGCGGGGCTGCTGCTCTTCGCGGTCATCCGTTACCGCCATCAAGCCGGCGACGCCAACGCCGCACAGGAGCCTCCGCAGATATACGGCAGCACCCAGATCGAGCTCTCCTGGACCGTCATTCCCATCCTCATCGTGGTTTTGCTTTTTCTCGCCACTGCGCGCATCATCCTCTCCACCCAGAACGCGCCCAAGCCCGCGGCAGCGCTCGACGTCACCGTTGTCGGCCACCAGTTCTGGTGGGAGTACTCCTATCCCAAACTCGGCATCGTCACCGCCAACGAACTGCACATCCCGGTCAGCGATCCCAAACATCCCACCCCTGTCTACCTCACCATGACCTCGACCGATACCGACCACAGCTTCTGGGTTCCGCGCCTCGCCGGCAAGATGGACCTCATTCCGAATCAAATTAACACCATGTGGCTCGACCCGCAGGCCCCCGGCCTCTATCTCGGCCAGTGCGCTCAGTACTGCGGAATACAGCACGCTAAAATGCTCCTCCGCGTCTATGCGGACAGCCCCGCCGACTTCGCCGCCTGGATCGCGCGTCAGCAGAAGCCCGCGGTCGAATCTTCCGACACGCAAGCCGCCGCAGGCCGCGCCATCTTCCAGCAAAGCGTCTGCATCAGTTGTCACACCGTCACCGGGACCGTCGCCACCGGTCGCATCGGCCCAGACCTCACCCACCTCGCTAGCCGCGACACCATCGCCTCCGGATCGCTTCCCAACACGCCTGCCAACCTGCGAGCATTCATCGACAACCCAGCCGCCTTCAAACCCGGAGTTCTCATGCCAGCCATGCACCTCAACCAGCACGACCTCGACGCTGTCACCGCGTATCTGTCCACGCTCAAGTAGAGTACGGAAGAGAATCCCTATGGCAACCCACACCACGGCCCCCGAACAAATCACGCACCCTCCCCGCCGCCTCGTGCTCGATCTCCTGCACAACTGGGTCACCACCGTCGATCACAAAAAGCTCGGACTCATGTACATCGGCTATGCGCTCATCTTCCTCGTCATTGCCGGCGTCCAGGCCCTGCTCATGCGCATTCAGCTCTCCATCCCCAACAACAGCTTCGTCTCGCCGGAAACCTTCAACCAACTCTTCACCATGCACGGCACCACTATGGTCTTCTTCGTGGGGATGCCCATCCTATTCGGCTTCGGCAACTACCTCGTCCCGCTCATGATCGGCGCGCGCGACATGGCCTTCCCTCGCCTCAACGCCTTCAGCTTCTGGATCTCCGCCTTCGGCGGCTTTCTCCTCTACTTCAGCTACTTCGGGGCCAGCGGCCTTTCCGGCGCGGGCGGCGCACCAGACGTCGGATGGTTCGCCTATGCACCGCTTACCGCCCGTGTTTTTTCGCCCGGCCACAGCACCGACTATTGGACCCTGGCCATCCTCCTCAGCGGGATCGGAAGCATCGGCACCGCGCTCAACATCGTCGCCACCACGCTCTGCATGCGCTGTCCCGGCATGAAGCTTAGCCGCATGCCTCTCCTGGTCTGGCTTTATCTCGTCACCTCCTCGCTCGTCTTCGTCACCATCAGCCCGCTCACCGCAGCGCAGATCATGTTGATGCTCGACCGCTACGCCGGCTCCCACTTCTTCGACACTCAGGCTGGTGGCTCCGCCGTCCTTTGGATGCACTTCTTCTGGATCTTCGGCCATCCCGAGGTCTATGTCCTCGTCCTGCCCGCCTTCGCCTTCGCCAACGAGATCATCCCCGTCTTCTCGCGCAAGGCTATCTTCGGCTATCCCGCCATGGTCGCCGCATCCGTCGGCATCGGTTTCATCAGCCTCAGCGTCTGGGCCCATCACATGTTCACCGTCGGCCTCGGCCCCGGTGCCAACACCTTCTTCACCCTCGCCACCATGGTCATCTCCGTCCCCACCGGCATCAAGATCTTCAACTGGCTGGCCACCATGTGGGGAGGGAAGATCCACTTCACCGTGTCGATGATGTTCGCCATCGGTTTTCTCTTCCAATTCCTCATAGCAGGCCTCACCGGCATCATGCTCTCGGTCGCACCATTCGACTGGCAGCTCGGTAGCAGCTACTTCGTCGTCGCCCACTTCCACTACGTCCTGGTCGGAGCAATCCTCTTCATGCTCTTCTCCGCCTTCTACTACTGGTACCCCAAGATGACCGGCCACATGTTGAGCGAGCGCCTCGGCAAGTGGCACTTCTGGATCTTCCTCATCGGTTTCCATATCACCTTCGACTTCATGCACGTCCCCGGCCTGCTCGGTATGCCCCGCCGCATCTACACCTACGAGGCCGACCGCGGCTGGATGATATGGAACCTCATCATCTCCAGCGGTGCCATCTTCCAGGCCGCCGGGACCCTTCTCTTCGTCTACAACATGGTCTGGTCGTACTTCAAAGGTCCGCTCGCCGGCCCCGATCCCTGGGATGCCTGGACCCTCGAGTGGTCTACGCCCTCCCCGCCGCCCGAATATAACTTCGCTGTAATTCCCACCGTCGAGAGCCGCCGTCCCCTCTGGGACCTCAAGCATCCCGACGACCCCGACAGCCGTTACGAATAGAGAGGATCCCGCACCTTGAGCCAGACCGCCGTCATTCCGCAAACCACCCCCTGGGTCCTGCCCTCGCGCGGAGTCGTCGGCATGGTCTGCCTCATCGTCGCCGAATCCGCCATCTTCACCATCTTCATCGTCGCCTACCTCTACTACCTGGGCAAGGACCTCACCGGCCCCACCCCGCGCCAGGTCCTCGATCTCCCCATCTTCATCTCCATCTGCCTGCTCTCCAGCAGCCTCTCTGTCCACCTCGCTGTCTCCGCTCTGCATAGCGCCAGGCGCGGCCTCTGCTCCATCTGGCTCGCCATCACTGTCCTTCTCGGCAGCATCTTCCTCGGCGGCACCGCGATGGAATGGTACAAACTGATCTACCGCGATGGCCTCACCCTGCAAACCAACCTCTTCGGCACCACCTTCTACTCGCTGGTCGGACTGCACGCCACGCATGTCCTGGTCGGCCTCATCATGCTCTCGCTGGCATTAATTTTTTCCCTCAGTGGCTCCATGACCGCCAAACACACCGGCCGTCTGGAAGTCCTCTCTCTCTACTGGCACTTCGTCGACGCCGTATGGGTCGTCGTCTTCACCGTCGTCTACGTCCTCGGACGATGAGTCCGGCGCTTTGAAGGGGACGGGCTTCAGCACGTCCGTAAGCAGCAAGTATGATCGGGGGCTTTAGCCCCTGAGGGAATCTGAAGAGATTCCATAGATCAAGCAGAAAGGAGCCACCATGCACAACCAGCCCGACGACCCCAGCACCATCCAGCTTCCCCGCCCCACCGCATGGCCCATGGTCCTTGCCCTCGGCCTCTCGCTTATCTTTGCGGGCATGGTCACCAGTCTCGCGGTCGGCATCCTTGGCCTTCTCCTCATTATCGCTGGCATCGTCGGCTGGTTCCGCCAGGTGCTTCCTCACGAAGCGCATGTCTCCGTCCCCATCCGCGCCGAACAGGTCGAGATCGTCAGCCTTCGCACCCTCATCCAGCATCCTCCCCACGCCGCCAGCGAGTCGCCGCGCAAGATCCTCCCCGTCGAAACCTTCCTCATCAGTAATGGCATCAAAGGCGGCATCGCCGGCGGAACGGCGATGGTTGTCCCGGCGACAATCTTCAGCCTTCTGAAGTATCACAGCCTTTGGTACTCCGTGAACCTGCTTGCGGCGGGCGGATTCGTCAGTTGGTCAGGGGCCAGCAACGCATTCCTCAGCCAGTTCCATCTGCAGGGAGTTCTGGCAGGCTTCCTGATCCAGGGCATCGTCTCGCTGCTGGTTGGCCTTCTGTATGGTGCCATGCTGCCTATGTTCCCCAAGTATCCCATCTTCACGGCGGGCTTCATGGTGCCGCTGCTGTTTACAGGAATTGTGTACTCGGCACTGAGCATCGTCAGTCCGATTCTCAACCAGCGCATCGACTGGTTCTGGTTCATCCTCTCCCAGTTCGCCTTCGGCCTGGTCTGCGGTTTCGTTGTCAATCTGCAAGCCAGGGTGCGCACGCCCCAGTTCCAGGCCCTTCCATTCGCCATGCGCGCCGGCCTGCACGTCGACCAGGAGCAGCTCGACCTAGCCAATCTCGACAGTAACTTGCAACCTCCCGTCAATCCCACAGACAAGACAGATGGCCGCCCATGAACCTGCGTTCGCTCATCCCGTGTCTTGTTGCCTGCGCCGCGGCTCTTTCCTCCGCGGGCTGCAACTCCGCGCCCGGCAAACCCGGTCCCGGTCCGGCAGTCGCCCGTCCCGACCAGCTCCTCGACTTCCCTACCCTCTACGCACAGAACTGCGCCGCCTGCCACGGCGTCAACGGCAACAACGGCGCAGCCATCTCGCTCGCCAATCCCGTCTATCTTGCCGTTGCCGGTGTCGGCAATATCCAACGAGTCACCGCCCTCGGCGTTCCCGGAACCGCCATGCCTCCCTTCGCCCGCTCCGCCGGCGGCATGTTGACCGACCAGCAAATCGCAATCCTCTCCCAGCAGATGGTCGCGCTCTGGGGCAATCCCACCGCACTCAACGGTGTTGCCTTACCCGCCTATGCCAGCTCCGCTCCCGGCGATCCTGCACGCGGCCAGCAGGCATTTACTCTCTTCTGCGCACGCTGCCACGGTGCAGACGCCACCGGCGGCCACGCAGACAACGGAACCACCACCGGCTCGTTGGTCGATCCCGCCTACCTCGCACTCATCAGCGATCAGGGTCTGCGCAGCATCCTCATCGCCGGTCAGCCCGAGCAGGGCATGCCCGACTGGCGTCATCACCTCGTCGGCCCCGCCGCCCGTCCCATCACCGGCCAGGAGATCGCCGACCTCGTCGCATGGCTCACCTCGCATCGCATCGCAACCCCCGGCCAACCCTATCAATCGCATCCGTAGCAAGCGGAGAGACCCATGAGTGAAGAACCCTCCAATCCCGCCCCGCCCAACCCTGACACGTCATCCTTGCGTGCCATCGCGCACTCCCGCCGCGTCTTCCTCTTCAAGCTCTCCCTCGCGCTCAACGCCGCCGTCGGAGCAGTCCTCGCCGTGCCGCTCATCGGCTACCTCCTCGGTCCCACCCTTAAAAAATCCTCCACCACCGGCGCATGGATCGCACTCGGCACACTCTCCGGCTTCCCTATCGGCGAAACCCGTCTCGCCACCTTCCGCAGCCCCGTCGCCAGCTTCGACGACGGAGACACCGCCAACACAGCATGCTGGGTGCGCCGCATCGCCGAGCAGCAATTTCAGGTCTTCGCCATCAACTGCGCGCATCTCGGTTGCCCAGTTCGCTGGTTCGCGCAATCCAAACTCTTTCTCTGCCCCTGTCACGGCGGCGCCTACTACGAAGACGGCTCCCGAGCCTCCGGGCCGCCCGAGCGCGGCCTCTTCCAGTATCGATATCAAATCGCCAACAACTCGCTCCTCATCCACGCCGGCGACATGCCCACCCTCGCAACCCAGGCCTCCTGCAAACCCAAGCCATTGATCCAAATCAACCCCGCAGATTCTTCTGCTCCAGCGATATCCCCTGACTCCGCATCTACCTCCACGTCTACGAGGTCCAACCAATGGCCAGCCTGAAAAATCGTGTTCTCGATTGGTTAGAACTGCGCCTTGGCCTCATCCGCCCGCTCACCGAAGCCGCTACGCATCCTACACCCGTCAACAGTGCAAGCTGGCTCTATGTCTTTGGCTCCGCGGCCACCGTCCTTCTCATCCTCCAGGTCGTCACCGGAATCCTTCTCGCTCTCGTCTACAGTCCCTCGGCCAACGAAGCCTGGACAAGCCTCGGCCTGCTCAACCACTCCATCCCTCTCGGCTGGTATCTGCGCGCCCTGCACGGCTGGGGCTCAGACTTCATGATCGCCATCGTGCTCCTGCATATGGTCCAGGTCTTCCTCTTCGGCGCCTACAAATTCCCCCGCGAACTCACCTGGATCGTCGGCGTCGGCCTGCTTCTTCTCACCCTCGCCATGGCCTTCACCGGACAGGTCATGCGCTTCGATCAGGACTCCTACTGGGGCCTCGGCATCGGCGCATCCATCATCAGCCGGGTCCCATTAATCGGCGCGCCTCTGGTCCATCTTCTGCTCGGCGGCCCCATCCTCGGCGGACTGACTCTCTCCCGCTTCTTCACCCTGCATGTCTTCGTCATCCCCGGCATTCTCCTCGCCGCGGTCGGCGTCCATATCTGGATGGTTCTCCTCCACGGAGTCAGTGACTGGCCCATGCCGGGCCGCATCGTTCGCCGTTCCACCTATCAGCAGCAGTACCAAGAGCTCACCGCATCCACCGGCATCCCCTTCGTCCCCGACGCCGCCTGGAAGGACGCCGTCTTCGCCGCCGCCATCATTCTCGCCGTCATGGCATGCGCCTTCTTCTTTGGCCCCTTCGGCCCCAGCGGCGTGCCCGATCCCACCATCATCCAGACCGCGCCCAAGCCCGACATCGCCTTCCTCTGGATCTACGCCGTGCTCGCCTTCCTGCCCGCCTCGCTGGAAACCCCAGTCATGATGGTCGCCCCCATCCTCATCATCGCCGCACTGCTTCTTCTACCCATCTTCGCCGGCGAAGGCGAACGTCATTGGTCGCGCCGTCCCGTCGCCGTTCTGCTTGTCTCCGTCATCGCCGTCACTATTGGAATCTTCACCCACCTCGGCACCTACACTCCCTGGAGTCCCGTCATGGATGCCTGGACGAGTGCCCCCATCGCACCCAGTCTCCTGCTCAATCGCACCCCTCTCGAACGCCAGGGGGCGCTCGTGCTCCAGGACAAGCAGTGCCGCAACTGCCACTCCATCGCCGGCGCCGGCGGCCAGCGCGGCCCCGCACTCGACGCCATCGCTTCGCGCATGACAGAAGACCAGATCATTCGCCAGGTCGTGCAGGGCGCCGGCAATATGCCCGCCTACGGCAACGCACTCAACCCCTCCGAGACCAAGGCCCTCATGCGTTTTCTCATGACCCTGCGCGGCTCCAACCTCGCCCCCGCCATCAACGCCGCCACCCACCTCACCCACCCTGCCTCGTCCCAGCCGACCCCTTAGCCCCATGTCACCCGCCGTCCACGTACTCTTCGCCGATTGGTCCCTCCCCCTCGGGCTCACGCTCTCCCTCACTCTCCTCGCCGTCCTCTATCTACGCGGATGGGTCGCCATCCGCCGTACCCGCCCCACGCAGTTCACCGGCCTGCGTCTTGCCTCTTTCCTCTCCGGCGTCATCCTCTTCTGGATCGCCACCGCCTCCCCACTCGACGGCTTCGCCGATGCGCTCCTCACCGCCCACATGGTCGAGCATCTACTGCTGATGTCCGCCATCCCCATGCTTCTTCTTTACGCGCAGCCCGTGGTCCCGCTTCTGCGCGGTCTTCCCACCTTCCTCATCCGCTGGCTCGTCGGCCCACTCCTGCGCATCACCTCTCTCCGGCGCATCGTGCACTGGCTCGTCTCACCCGCCATCGCGTGCCTTGCCATGAACCTCGCCTATCTCTGCTGGCACATTCCCGCCGCCTACAACTTCGCGTTGGAGAACGAAACCGTCCACGGTACGGAGCATCTCTGCTTCCTCTTCTCCGCGCTCCTCTTCTGGTGGACCATCCTTCGCCCCTGGCCCGCCGCCCCACGCCCCAACGACTGGGGAGCCATCATCTACCTGGCGTTGTCCGATGTGGTGATGACGCTGCTCTCCGCCTTCCTCGCCTTCTGCGACCGCCCCGTCTACAGCTATTACGTCGACCACCCCAACCCCTTCGGCATTCCGGTCCTCGACGACCAGGTCCTCGGCGCCGTCCTCATGTGGGTCCTCGGCTCCTTCGCCTTCCTCATCCCCGCCATGCTCCTCACCCTCCGCCTGCTCTCCCCAAACCGGCGCCGCGAGTCATAGCCGGGTGCCGCAGGTCTCGCGTCTGAGACCTGGTAGTTCGGGTGCCCCATTCATTCCGTGATCTTTCGCAATGAGTGGGTTGTTTTTTGTTTGTCATTCCGCAGCGTAGCGGAGGAATCTGCTTATTCTTTTGCCCGTTTTTGTCATTCTGAGCACAGCGAAGGATCCCCGCATTTCGTCTTTGTTTATCCGGCTACTGTCTTGATCGGTGCTCGTATCGGTGGTGATCGGTGCTAAGCCTTTTCTTCCTACTCCCCTACCACCGGGTTGCGCAGCTCCCCAATCCCCTCGATCGCAACCACCATCTCTTCCCCCGCCTTCAACCACCGCTGCGGAGTCCGTCCCATCCCCACACCCGCCGGCGTTCCTGTACTGATCACGTCGCCAACCTGTAGCGGCACAATGCTGGAAAGATATTCAACCAGCGCGGGAATCTTGTAGATCATCTGACTGGTGTTCGCATCCTGCAACCGTTCCCCGCCAATCGTCATCGAAATCCCCAACCGGTGCGGGTCGGCGATCTCGTCTTTGCTCACCACCCACGGCCCCATCGGCGCAAACGTTGGGAAGCTCTTGCCCAACGACCACTGCGAAGTCGCCCGCTGCACATCGCGCGCACTCACATCGTTCATCATCGTGTACCCGAAGACGTGTTCCTCCCACTGGCTCGCCGCAATCCTGTGCCCCGCCTTGCCGATCACCACCGCCAGTTCAGCCTCGTAATCCACCATCAAGCTGTTGCGCGGCAATACCACATCCGCCCCAGGCCCCACCACCGCCGACGACAGCACCATAAACACCGTGGGCACATCCCGCATCTTGGTTCCAGACTCAGCTGCATGATCGGCGTAGTTCACCCCAATGCCGAAGATGCGCGGCGGAATCGGCACCGGTGCCAACAGCTTCACTTGTTCCAGCGCAATGGTTGGACGCGCCCGTACCGCCTCCGCCTGCACGCTCTCCGGCGCGCTCATGAACGCAATCGTGTCCTTGAATCCCTGCACACCCAGATCAACGATTCCCTCGCCCACCACAAGTCCAGGCCGCGCCGCCTTGTCTCCTTCAACAAACGTCACCAGCCTCATCCCGCGCTTCCTCCGGAGTTTTAGCTCGCCAGCTTCTCGTACAGCACCCGGCCCGTCTTCTCCCGCCGCATCTCTTCGCGCAGACGCTCTAGTCCGTTGTCCTTCGCCAGCCGCTCGCGCAATGTCTCGTAAGGCTCGCGCGTCTGCATCGACAGCAGCATCACCTCATGGTTCAGCTCTTCATCACTCACCGTAACATCTTCGATCTGTGCAATCCGGTCCACAATCAGCGATGCTCTCACCTCGCGCTCTGCTCCGTCCCGCTGCGCCGCTCGCAACTTCACAAAATCCAGCTTGCGCATATCTTCCGCCTTCATCCCCTGCTGCGCCAGTGCGCGCAACCCGCGCTCCAGCCGGGCATCGATCCTCTGCTGTACAAGTGTTTCAGGCACCGGAAAGTTATAGCGCGCGATTACCTCATCCATCATCTTGTTCCTCGCGCCCGCCTCCAGGGCCTCGCGCTTGCGCGTGCCTACGCGCTCCCGTAGCAGTTTCTCGAACTCCTCCCAGCTCTCGCTGTTGCCAAGCTGCTTGGCCAACTCCGCGTCACGCTCCGGATACGTCTTCTTCTTGATCGCTTTCACAGTAACGTCATAGCCCACCGTCTGTCCTGCCAGCTTCCGTTCACCGAAGTCCGCCGGATACTCCACCTCGAACTTCAGCTCCTGACCAACCTTCGATCCGCGCAACGCATCGTTGAACGCCGCCAACGTGTTCTTACCGCCAATCTCGATCAGCACATCGTCGCCGCTGATCGGTTCCTCTGCCGGAGAGGTCGAAGTCACGCCCTCCTCCGTCACCGTCTGCGCCAGTGGTTTGATCTCGCCGCGGAACTGGATCTCCGCCCAATCGCCCTCCACCAGCGCGCGCTCCTCTTCCACCGTCTCCACCGTTGCCTGGCTATCCAGCACATAGCCAAGCTCCGCCTCGTACTCCTCCTCCGTCAGCTCGGTCTGTGGCTTCTCCACCCGCGCCGTCTCGTATCCCGCTATATCGAACTCCGGAAGCACCTCGAACGCTGCCTTGAAACGCAGCGGCTGGCCATCCGTCAACTGTAGGTCCAATAGTTGCGGCTCCGAAACCGGCTGTAGCTTCTGCTCCACGATCGCACTGCGAAAGCGCTCTGACACCAACGCCTGCAGCACCTCTTCGCGCAACTCCCTGGCAAACTTCGTCCGCACCAGAGACTCCGGCACCTTGCCCGCGCGAAAGCCCGGTATCCTCGCCAGCTTCTGATAGCGCTTGATTACGGTCTTGTAGACCTTTGCCACCTCATCCGCCGGAGCCTCCACCGCAATCTCGCGCGTCAACAGAGGATTCAGCGACGGCCCCTGCTCCTGGCTGTGATCGTGATCATGACCGTGCTCGTGTTCGTGTTCATGGCCTTCGTCAACTCCGGCCGTCAACTGTATATTTCCAGTCGTCCCCGTCACCGTCTGTTCCGTCGTACTCTCGTTGGTTTCGTTACTCTCTGTCGAATTCAAGTCAATCCCTTCTGTCAGTGCCTTCCGGCTTCTCTTTCACTCTACGGGTCTGGCTTGGGAAGGGTCAAACCACCGCGTGCGCCATCGCACCGCATTCATCATCCTCAATCCGGTATCGGGTTGCCCGCCAGAGAGTATAGCTCCAGGCGCACCTTCCACTGCGTCGTCTGGCCTGGCTGTAGCACCACCATCCCGGTATCGGAGTCCTTCCCCCACTCCCGTCCCAATGGATCGTCCAGGTTGAACTGGGGTCCAATCGACACATAATTCGCATCTGCCGGAGCATCCACACGAAATGTCTTGATCGTCGGGCTCATGGTAGTTATTCGCAATCCGTAATCGTTCGTCGGATCGCTCAACTCTGCAATCGCTGAGTTGTCCTGAAACTCCCGGTGTAATGCTGTAAAGCTGTCCTCCAGGTCCATCTTGCCCAGCGCCACTCCGCCGCGCGTCGTATAGTCGTAGGCCGTGCCCGCTACGGGCAGCAGAACTCCTGTAGGCATCCCGCTCGCCCGGTCGCGCACTTCCTCACGCTTTTCGGCTGGTAGATGTAATCGCAACTGCTCCCGGTTTCCGTCGAATACGGCAAACCGCGGATGCCACCCGATGCCCACCGGCACGGCCACATCGCCCATGTTGCGCGCCATCACCGTGATTTCGATCCACTGGCTGCCCAGCAGCACAGTCACGGTCACATCCGTCTTAGAAGGCCAGTGCGCCCCAAAATCCTTCGCATGGAAGACCGCCTGCGCTTGCCCGCCATCCGGCAACTGCGATGGCTCTACTGAGTCCGCCGCCATTTGTAGCATCAACCCGCCAACCGCCGCTCCTGCGTCGCTAGTCGGCAGAGTCATCGTATGTCCTCGCCAGTCTGCGCTCACGCGTCCATCTTTCTGCGACACCTCTCCCCATAGCCCGCCCGCCCACGGAACCTCGAAGGCCCCACCCATCGTCAGGCTCTGCATCCCATCCGCGTCATCACCCTTGCCGCTCATCACGCTCGCAGCGCTCTCGATCGTTGGTGAATCCAGCAGGTTCACCTCGCCCTTGCCTGGGATATAGGCCCCGATCTGAAGCACATTCATCCCTCGGCCAGGCAGCAGGGTCGCCGAAAGAAACTCCGGCATCGAACCCCCCGTCAACCGGATGCGAGTCAGCATGATCGCCTCCTGACCGCCCAGCCGAGGCACCGGAGCATCCGACCGGTCGGTCGCGATCTTCGCCTTCAACTTGCGTATATTTCCGCGTCCCCGTTCGCGATAGGCAAAGCTCAACCCCCCCACCAGCAAAGTCAAAATCAGGCCCGTCAGCATCCCCGACCGCATTACTCCCCTGTGCCACACCCTAAGGAATAGCGATGCAAACCACCGCTGCGCCATCGCCAGATATATTTTGCTCATCCGTGGGTCTTCCAAGTTGCTCGCCCCGTCCTTCTTCGTTGGATGGCATCTATCCATCCTGCAGCCACTTCAGTTTATCTCCCTTTGTCTGCTCTTTCCCAACAGGAAATATCGGCCCACTGCAATGGCACGCCCACTCTCGGACACAACCAATCCGTCCCGCTCGGAATCTCACCCTCAGGTGAGTAAATCGTCCTGACTAGGAGACAGTATGAGTGTAAAAGGCATCTGGATCGCGTTTGGTGTGGGCGTAGCCGCGGGTGCGGCCGTCGCGCTTCTCTACGCCCCGCAGCCCGGCGTCAAGACGCGCCGTCAGTTGCGCAGGAACTTTGACGACGGCGTGGACTACCTCGAGGACGCCGCCTCCCACCTGAAACAGCAGGCCGAAGCCCTCAGCAATGAAGCTCGCAAAGCCTTCAAGCGCACCAAAGGTCAGGTCGCCGATGTCGTCGAGATGGCCTCCGGAGCGGTCTCCGGAGCAGTCAAAGGCGTACAGTCCATGATGTAGCCCGCTCTACTCTGGCGGTCCTACGGTCACCACAAAGTACGCCAACTCGGAATCCCCCGCGTTGGCAATCCAGTGCTGGTCGCCCGCGCAGCATAGCCCCACATCACCCGCCTCCATCTTGTGCTCCACCCCGTTCAGGAAAAGCGTCGCAACGCCGCGCTGCATCAACCATATCTCGCTGTGTAAATGCGTTCCTACCGCCTCATGCGGAGCTCCAGCTTGCTGTACCGACTCATGCATCTCCAGGCGGATGTTGCCCGCCTTCAGCATCCCCGTAAGAAACTGGTGCGACTCGTGCCCGCCCTGCATCCCGCGTCCCGCAATCGGCTTATAGACACCCGACGCCAACTCCTTCATCCCGCCGCCCGCCGGACGGACACCTGCCGCCGCCCCTGCCGCTGCATTCCCCTGTCCCGCCGCAGCCGGACTTGCAGCCTGCCCCTCGGCCTTCTCCGCAAATGCTCCTGCAATCGCCAGCACCCCCGCCAGCATCCCCGCAAAATCCCGCCTGTTCATCTCATTCTGATTCATCTCATCCATCGCAGTCTCCTCCATCCATCAAAGTATCAAACCCAACCGGAAAGTCGCACCATCCTACGCTCCTGACTCCCCCGCCGTCACCCGCACTCTCTCCACATTTAGTCCTTCTGGCCCGGGCAAGCGCTCCATTGCATCTTTGCCTATATCCTGCTTTTGTCTTATCTTGATCCATGCATCTATCGGTGTTAAGCAGTTTGCTTAAGGGTCCAGTAGAGTTAGACTGTCGCTATGGGAAACAAAGATAAAGGCAGAAAAGAGAAGAAAAAGCAGCCTAAACCCAAAGCTCCTACCGCCCCGCGGCACGAGGAGTTCAGTCAGCTCACTACACGCCTGGTCAAAGACGCCCCCGAGAAGAGCTAATGCGCCGGCCTCAACCTCGGCAACATTGGGCTGCCGCCGCACTCACTCCCAGCTGCCGCACTCCCTCTGTCCTTGCCGCAGGCAGGTTGCTCTATGCCTTGCAATCCTCTATCCTTGAACAGTTGCAGCAAGCGTTTCTCCTCGCGGCAATGTGCGCCCGTAGCTCAGTTGGATAGAGTATTTGGCTACGAACCAAAGGGTCGGGAGTTCGAATCTCTCCGGGCGCACCATCTTCCCTTCACAATCAACCACTACCCTACGGCACCAGCAGGATGGGTGCCTGCCAGAATGCCCCCTTTGCTCCCATTGGGTCGAGTACAGTCACCTGGCAGTCGTATTTACCCGGCGCAAGCTTGCTCAAATCCACCGTAAAGTTCAGCGGAGCGATCTGCAGGCGCGTGTTCGGGGTCGGTGAAACCTCCTCTGGCTGCGTCTCGTACACCTTGTTCTGTCCTTGGTAGAAGCTCACAAAAGCGATCAGTGGCTTCACCGTGGGCGCAGCCGGCCCTGCGGCAGGCGTCTGCCCAGCCGTTGGTGCTGGCGTTGCTCCCTCGTATGCCTGCAAAAATACACTCAGGCTACGCGCTTTGCTGAATACCCGCGTCACGCTTGGAATCATCTGCTGACCGTTCTGCACCAGGGGGTTCACCGCCGCCTGCTTCACTTGGTCCTTCTCCTTCGCAACGTTATAGATGGCCTCGGAATACGACTTGCGCTCGCTCGACAGCACCACCGAGCTGATCGGCACCTGCTTCGTCTCCTTGTTTAGGTTCGGAATCACAAACGTCGTCTGAAACGTCCCGATCCTGCCCGTCTCATCGTCCCGCGCAAGCACCTTGATGGTGTACTTGCCCGGCAGCAAGGTGTATCCCGAAGAGAACTCAATCGGACGTTTGGCCCACTCCGCCGCCGTCGTATCCCCCAGTTTCGCGTCGAAGTGGTCGCGTATATTGGCCACTGTCGTTCCGCCGTAGTCGTCTTTGATCTCCCCCACAAGGTCGAGGTGTGTATGGTCGGCGCCACCTTTTTTCGCCAACGCAATCTCACGTCCCGGCACCTTCATCATCACTGGAACAAAGTACTCCGCTTTATTCAACTGAAAGTAATTCACCTCTGTAGCAATGGTCAGGTCCGTCCACGGATCGCCCTGCATCAGAGCATCCTCAAGCTGCCGCTCCTTGTCCGCGGTGTTGAACTTGCCCCACTCCTTCTCGCCGAAGTATCCCTGGCGAAAGTCCAGGTTCGCCGACAACTCCGAATTCACCGTCACCTTCACCTTGCGGAATTTTCCGTCCTTCGTCGTATTGCTCGTGTAGTAGCCAAGGATGTAGTAGTCCGATTCCGCGTGCTGTGCATCCACGATCCCCTTGTCCAGGTCGTTGTTGTCCAGCAGCGCCTTCCCCCCGGTGTCCCCGGCCAGCGCATACAGTGTGTCCTGCGACTTCGCAAAGCGGGTCGTCAACGCATTCGCCGAACTCCCGGTATACATCGCAGAGCCGCCCGGCGATCCCTGGGTCGCGTCACCCAGTGGCCCCTGCGCCACCAGCCCACGCGAGTCGATCGGCCAGAACGATACGCCTGCGCGGATCGCCGCCTGCTCGGTTGCCACCATCTGTGCCTGGTTGTCCAGCCCGTTCAGGTTCAGGCCGCTGGCAAAGATAATCAGCTCCTTCTTCTCATTGAGTCGGCCCAGCGTCTCCGCGGCCGTCTGTAACGCGGCTAGTTGCCGGTCCGTCGTAAAGATATTGAACTCGCTGTCATCCTGTCCGAAGGCTGCGCCCGTATCGGAGCTGCTGGCATCATCCGCCGCCTCCGCCCCTTGCTGGCCTTCGCCCACTACCATCGTCTCTAGAATGCTCAGCAATCGGTTGCGGTCGTCGCTGAAATCCTGCAGCACATCCACCGAGCTTCCCTGGTAGCGCATGATAGCGACCAGGTCTGCCTCTGTCATCTGCGTCCGGATGAACTTCTGCGCGGCTTCCAGCGCGCGCATCTGGTCCACGGGGTCGGGCATCGCCGTCATATCGAAGTACAGCGCCATCAAACGGTGGTCTTTGTACTTGATCTGCCCTGCCGATTCCCCCGCAATCTGGCTCGTCGCCAGCTTGTTATAGATCTTGATCTGCTCTGCTCCGGCCGGTGCCGGTCCCATGGGAGTGGCATCCTCCGGCAGCACCTGGTGTTCGCAGATACTGATCTTCTGAGCTACGCCGTCTTCCGTGATCGTGAAGTCCTTCGCCGTCAACCCGCCGATCGGAACGCCCTTCTTGTCCTTCACTCCCACATTCTCAATGATCAGCCGCGTGGTCACCTTGATGGTCTGCGCCTGGTTCTCATCGCCGACCGGCTTATTCTGTCCCGTCAACTGCGCTCCGGCGGATAGTCCTCCAGCCCCTGCGGCCACAGCAACCGCGCCAATCGCCAGAGTAGATCGCAACAGCTTCAAAAATGTCATTCGCATTCTTCAGAACCTCAGGCGCATCGTAATTGACACGGTTCGCATTGTATTGGCCCCGGTTACAGCACCGAACTGAGGGCTGCCAACCGTAGTGCCCCAGTTGGAATAGACAACGTGGTTCAACACATTGGTGGCGTCCAGCCGTGTCTCCAAATTGTATCGGGCGTGTAGCCGGAAGGTGCGGTCCATCGACGCATTCAGGCTGAACTGGTTCGGCCCGGTAATCGAATCTCGCCGCGCAGTGCCCCACTGGCCAGCCGCAGGCAATGCAAATGCCGCTGGATTCAAGAACAGGTTGCCCGAGTGTACATGGACCGGCCCTCCCACATAATTCGCGCGGACGATCCCTGTAATTCCGCTCCCCGGCACAATCGCAGGATCGATCGGAGTCAGCGGTGTACCGGTCGCAGCGCTGATCGTGGTCTGCACAGTCCACTCCTTGTACGCCAATCCCCTCCAGCCGCTCATCAGCGTCTTGCCCCCGATCCCCATGCCCGTCGTGTACTGCGCGTTTGCGCTCAGCACCTGCCGCTGATCGAAGGTCGATAGCCCGCGTTGTGCGCTCAGGTGCTGCCAGTCCTGCGCCACCTGCGGACTCGCATTCGAGCCGCTCGAGGTCACCGGTCCCTGGCCGCCCATCGCATAGTCGTCATCCAGCGCCTTCGAGTAGGTATAAGTAAGGCCCGCCGCCAGCCCGTTGCGCAATCTGCGCCGCAGCGTCACCGCCCCCGCTTCCTTCGTCGAATCTCCATTCGATGTGCGGTAATAGTATCCCGACGGCGCCGATCCATATGGACTCACCGTTAGCCCCGGTTCGTACGTGTTCACCACAAACTCCTGCACGCCCCGCGTCCCCTTGATGCCCAGGTAGCTCACCACCATCTGCAGCGATCCAGGCAGGTCGCGTTGCAGCGATAGCTGCCACAACTGTGCATAGCCCACCCGGAAGTTCGGATCCACCGCAAACGTATCTGTCGAGGTCGTCGAGCAAGGCAGCGCGGCGAATGGACTTCCCATCGTGAACCGGCAGATAGGGCTGTTGGGTGCGCTCAGACTGGTCGACAACGGTGATTGCTGCGCCATGGCCAGCGCCGTCGCTTGATACACCGAAGTGTCGTTGTAGATGCCATATCCCGCGCGCACCAGCAGCGACGACCCCGACACCGGACGCCACGCAATTCCTAATCTCGGCGAAATTCCGCTCCGATCCGGCCGCATCAACGCCTCCGGATAGTGCTGCCCGGTCAACTGGCCCACCGGATTGCTTCCCAGCACCGGCTGTTCGCTGACGAATCCCGGCGCAATATCCAGGTTCACCAGCCGTCCCTCGGTCTCCGTCACTGGTGCGCCGTACTCCCAGCGAATCCCCGCATTGATGCTCAGCTCTGGATTCACTCGGAAATTGTCGTTGGCGTAAAAATCATAAACCGATTGGCGAAGATATTTATCCGCGTTGCCAAAGGCAATCTGGCTCGTGTCAGGCACTCCCAGTAGAAAATCAGCCAGATCGGAACCATTCCCCGCGCCTCCGCTGCCAGACGTCGCTGCGCCGGTGAAACTAAGGCTCCCCCGTGGGTTCGATTGCGAAAAGTAATTGGTCTCCTGCCGCCGGAAGTCTCCGCCCACCTGCACATCGTGATTAAAGCGATACCACTGCACATAGGAGGAAACCGAATTGGTCTCGTAGCGAGTGTTGGAGCTGTTCGCATCCGACAACCCCGCAATGCCGCTGCTAAAGCCCAGGCCCGGCGGCCCGTAGTTCGTCGGGTCCTGGTCATTACCGGTAATCCCCTCCGCCAGCGATACATTTTGCCGGTTCGCGAAAAATGGCAGCGACTGGTTCCGCGATCGGCTAAACGAATAATTTGTTTGCAACGAAAGCCGCGTCGTAAGTCGATGGTACCAACCGGCATTGGCGCTGACGTTCAGAGAGTTGTTTGAATCGTGAAAGTTGAATAGGTTCTCGCTGCCTGATCGCGAGCTCTGCACGGAAAAGCTGCCATTCAAGTTGTCCTTGCTCCCAATCTGCTTGTAAACCTGCGATTGGAATGCATCCGCATGGCTGCTATTGACCAGTGGAACCTGATAGTTGTACTGCGTATCGCCCACAACATTCGGCGCTGGATAGAAATTCAGGTTGATAATGTTCTGCGCCACCGTGCTGATGCAGACCGAAGGAATTACGTTCCCGGCGAACTGTGCCGTGCCTGCATTAATCGCGCTCTGCGTCAGGCCCATGCCTACCAGTGTGCTGTTGCAGGTCGGCGATAGCGTCGCCATATCGGGCGGAACGTAGATCGCCGTCACGTTGGGCTGTTGCGACAAATTCCCCCCCAACTCCGCCGCGGTCGGTACCAAGGCCGATTGTGTCGAATCGCTTTTGTTCTGCGTCCGCGAATAAGAAATATAAAAATAGGGGGCGCGCGCCACCGGCAGTAGATAGGGAATCTTCAGCGGCCCGGCAAACGAAATTCCCGCCGTCATATTGTTGAAAGACGGCTTGGGAGTGTCCGCCCCGGTCGGGGAATACGACTTGGCATCCAACGCCGAGTTGTTCAGCACCAGGCTCAGGCCCGTGGTATACAGCGACCGACCTCCATTGCGGTTGTTGCCGTATGCCTGCGCCAACGAGTACTGCGAAGTGGCCGCATTGTTCACGCTTCCATTGATCAGGAATCCGTCATTGGCCTGTTGCGCCGTGGCATCCTGTACAGGCTCCGGTGCAGCCGCGCTCGTGCCCGCCGGAGTCTTTGCCGCCGCGCCCTTCTTCGCTGCATCCGCAGCCGGTGCCGCGCCAGCAGCCGCGTTTGTGCTCTCAGTCGTCGCTGCGCTCGTGCTTGCCGCCGTTGTATCCACAGTCACCGGCTTGGCCGCCGCGCGCATCTGCTCCAGGCTCAGCAGCTTCATCTCAAATGCGCCCGCCGGCGCATTCGGTGCAACTGTCACCTCCTGCTTGATCGGCGCAAAGCCTGTCATCTCGAGTTCGATCGTCCACGTCCCGTCCGTGAGATCGGGAAACGAATACACGCCCTGCGTATCGGTGATCGCAACCGCCGTCTTGTTGCCCTGGGTGGCCGTCACCTTCACCGTTGTACCCGGCACCGGCAACCCGCCAAACGTCACCTGGCCGTGATACTCCGATGCCATCGCCAGCGCTGCGGCACTCAGCCATGCAACCACCCATACCAGCAGACACTTCCTGCCCAATCCATACCTGTGCACATTCCGTTCGATCTTCACTCGCACCGTCTTTTCTTGAGTTCACGTGTCCGTTACTACGCACAGTGTGTCCGGCAGGTTCCATCGGGGTTCGATAACAGAAAAATCACAATGAAAGGAAGAATTCAATTCTCAGACGTTTCCAATTCAGCTTCGTTTGCAATGATACTGATTTTTTTCGTCACCTTCCGTCTCATATTGTCATTCTGAGCGCAGCGAAGAATCCCCGCATTTAGCAAAAATGCTTCAATTCTCCGTGGGGGTCTGTTCGATATGATCCAGGATGAGGGCTGGAAACGTCATGGATTGCTTTTCGAGCCTTAGGCCGAGCTGCTTCCGGAAGTAGTCCTCCAGGGACACTCCGGCAACCGGTACTGCCGCGGAATCATCGCCGGCTTTCTTGGCCGCGTCTGCGGCTGCAGTCGTGTCCGTGCGAAGCTTAGGGGCGCTCGTGTAATAGATCGTAATATCGTAGGAACCCGCGAGGCCGGTCTTGTTGACGACGTGACTCTTGATGTCAGACTTCGTGAGGTTCTGCAGTGTGTCAGCGAATTGGTCCATGGTGACATTCTGGCAGTGGGACTCATTGTCGTATGGGGAGTCCGCTGAGCTGCGGACGTCCTTTTCGCCAGGGGGTGGTCCATATCCGCAGGAGGTCCGCGAGTTAGGGTCCGCCTTCTTCATCTTCGGATTGTCCGCGAAGAGCACCCAGCCATCCTGCGTTTGCTCGCCCCAGTGGTATTTGATCTGGAAGCGATCGACAAGGAGTTTCTGTAGCATATTGTCGAGCAGGTCCTGGTCCTGGTATACGACACGCGCATCGACATCCGGTGGCAGTTTGACCAGAATGGTGTATAGCTGTTTAGGGAGTATCGTAAGTACATTGGCTATCATAGCCCCGGTGGGCAACTCCCAGGCCCTGACAATAAGCTGCTGCAAGGAGAAGCTGCTGAAGGTAATCTGTGAGCCACGGGGGAGAATCACGCTCCGTGGCTCGTTGTCCGCGGCCGGCTTGATGGTGGCGACCTCAAACTCCAGATCGGGCTGAGCTGGGATCAACTTTGCAATGTCCGGCAGATTCGGAGTTGGGATACTGTCTACTTTATCGATGACAAGGGCGGGTTGTGACACGTCTCCGGGCGCGACTACGAGGCCAAGCTGTTGCTTGAATGTATCTGTATAGAGGCGAATATAGTCATCCCGGGTCCGCACTTGGTCATAGGCAAGCTTAAACGTGAAGTCGTATGACTTCGTAAGGCCAGTGTGATCGATCACAGGGTGAGGAAAAACCCCGCCAAACATCGAAACAAACTGCGTCATCGTCACGGAGGTGCAGGATACGCTGAACTGCCCCGGTGTCGCTTTGTCCTGTGCCGATTGGCATTTGTTGGGAGCATCCGGTGCCTTAGCCTCGGCAAGTTTCACGCCGTCTTTTGCTACCGTCATGACGTAGCCGGGTAGCGGCCGGTCCTCCGTGTGGTACGTCAGATGAAAGCGCTCGGCGAGGACTCGCTTGAGGACGGGCCGGATCTGGTCATAGGGATTCGCTGGGGGAGTGGGACTCACAGGCGAATTGGCAGAATTTGTTGGGTCGGGGCTAAAGCTCGGAAGCTTCAGAGAGGATATCTTCGCGGCGAGGTCGAAGCGGTTGAAGTCGATCCAGGACGGGCCTCCGATCACTGCGTCGCTCTCACGGTTGTAGGCGAGAGTGATCATATTAAGAATGGTGGCGTCGCGCATATCGAAGCGCTGATCGCCGATATTGGCACGGTAGGAGATGGAGGAGCGATAAGGAGACGTATGCACATCGACGATGAGTGGCTCAGTAGAGCTCCGCTGTGTCGCGTCCTGCGCCGCACTCGTCTGTACCATCCCAATCGGCACACCCAAAATCATCCACGCAGTTGCCAGGAACAACTGCCATCGTTTGCGGTTCACTCGGAATGCGATAGACCTGTTCGTCATGGCGTGAACTCTCTTTCTTGCTCACATTAACTGACGCTACTCGGTTACTGATGTCTTCATGAAGACAGGATTACGATTGAGACTTTCACAAAAACAAAATGGATATATCCAAACCTGACTTTATTTTTTTGTCCTTGATTCAACACGTTAGTACGATAAATATCGTATGTCAATGATCCTCCCAGTAGGCAAGTGTTGGAACACCACATTCCGCGCCGCCTCCGCTCCAATCGCAACCAAATACGTCTAGTTCTCCGTAGGCATCTTCTCTACGCTGTCTACCACCACCTGCTCTACAGGCGCCTTGCGCGAATCCAGCTTCAGCCCAAGCTTCTCCACTGCATCGGACACCGTCGCGCCGCCCCCGCCAGGATCGGACGCCTCGGGTCCCGCGGCGCCGCTCGTCGTCCCACCCCCACCGCCCATCCCCGCCTGCGCTCGCGCGGCAGCCACCATGTCCGCCATCGAGAAATCCAGCGCCACCTCGTAGTTTCCCTTCAGACCAGTCATGTCCAGCACCTGGCGTCCGACACCTCCGCCCATCGAAGTCATCATCTGGCTCAGCGTGTCCGCCAGCGCCGCCATGGTCGTTTTGCTCGAGGTCATATGCATGGACATGGTCTTGACATCCATGCTGTAGGTCACAATACCCTTCGTGCCCATGTTGATCGTCGCGCCGCCGTTCTTCATGTCTATGGTCATGCGCGCCGGGCCGTCCGGAGTGTCCATCTGCATCTCGCCCGGCTTCAGCGGCGCATCCAGGTCAAGCGGCGGAGCGTCCCCGGGAGATTCCTTCATCTTCGGGCCGCCCTTGCCCACCACCAGCGCCAGCACCGGATGTTCCTGCGTCTCGCGATGCGCCTTCAGCTTGAACCGCTCCACCAGCAGGGCCTGTAGCATGCTTGGAGCGTCCTCCTTGGTCGCTCCCTCGGGCATATTCGCCACGATGTCGAAGTGTTGGGTTGCCAGCCAATCCGGGCCTGTCACCTGTGCCGGCTTCACTTTGTATGCGGTGCCGATCAGGTCTTTCAGCGTCAGGTAGTTGTACTCCGCACGCAATCCATTCACGTGGATACCGAAGTTCGGCATCTTGCCCGCCTGCATGTCCGCCTGTAGTTTTGCTACGTCCAGCGGTGCCGACTGCCTTATCGATGCCACGTCAAACGTAAGATTGCTCGCCGTGGTCGCAGGTTGTGGAGCGCTCACCTGTCCCTGCACAACCACCGCGCCTACGGCCATCCACGCCGTCGCGAGCAGTAATGCTCTCAAACTAATTTTGCCTGCGTTGATATTTTGTTTGTTTGCGCTGAAACTCACATTGCGTGCTTCTGCTCTGTCCATGACACTCCCCATCCTATACTTGCTATACGTCTTATCAAGATAAGAGTTCCTCATTTAAACCAGGCCTTGCACAGTGGATACAAGATGAAAGCCAAAATGCCGCCAAACCAGATCGCAAACCAGATATAGAACGCCCGGCCCGTCCCAAAACACGACGCGCGGCCGAATGGAGTCTTCCAGCTTCCCGAAGGGCGCAGGTTGCGGCCCATCGCCTTCAGTTGCGACATCCCACAGAACATCACGATCATGCCGTATCCCCACACCGCGATAGAGCACGCCGGCACCAGCCAACGCCACACCGGGGCCGGGGGGACCGGCAACAGTCCATGCAGCACCGCTACTCCGAGCAGAACGACCAAAAAGAACCACTGGAAAATAATCCCGAACAGACGGATCCAGAATCGCCTTGAGGCCTCCTGAAGGCGGAAGTGCTCCTCAGTCCGCTCCGCCGACAGCGGCCAGCTTACCCGCACCATCGCCATCTTGCCAGGAATTATTCCCAACACCGCCCAACTCTGAAGCAGCGCGCTTCGCCAATCGAAATGTCTTCCGCCGTGCAGCAGCAGCCACCAGCTCAACCCAACCAGCGCTACCGCCAGCGCCTCCGTCGGCCACGAGATATAGTCGCTCATCCGCCGCGACTCCAGCGCCAGAGCCACCGGGCGCACCGGAGGGTTCACTCCTAGCTTGTGCCGCGTCCACGCCTGGAATCCGAATATCGCAGGCACAAACACCAGCGCGAACCCTCCAGCCCAAAGCGGCGTCATCTCCCATCGCCGTGTCGCGATAATTGCCGCCAGCCCCACCCCGCACACGCCGTAGAGCGCCACCACCATCCCATGGAAGCCGGTCATCCAACGTCTTCCCGGCCCCTCGTAGAATCCCGCCGGAACCTCGATGCCCAAAAAGTAGCCCGGCCCATTCTGTAGCGGCGCATTCCATAGCTGCATCACCAGCGCGTATACAAGCACCGGCACAATCACGCAAATGATGAAGATATACACCCCAACTACGTTTGATGCACTCATCGAGTGCCCCCTTTCTGTTGTAACTGCGCAAGCTGCTCCCGGACGGTCTCTACAATCTCGCGGCCTGTCAGTCCGCTCAGGACTAACTGGGTCAGCGCCGTGCGTAGTGGTTTGTATAGTTCCGCCTGCTCCACCGGTCGCGCGCTGCGCGACGAGATCACAGCACCGGCCCCATGACGTACGGTGACGAAACCCTCGTCCTGAAGCTGTCGATAGGCGACCGCGACCGTGTTCAGGTTCACGCCCAGATCGCCCGCCACCTGCCGCACCGAAGGCAGCGTCATCCCCTCCCGCAGCTCGCCGCGTGCGATCAAGTCCTTGATCCCGTCCGTAATCTGCTGGTAGATGGGTCGTTTGTCGTTGTCTTGAAGGGTAAGGAACATCGCGCTTCCTCTGTCTGATGTATGAATACACCATACATTTCCTGCAGTCAAGAAGATTTTCCCTGCACTGAAGTTCCTATTGTGTTTGACCCGCCAGATGCCTCACAAGAGAAGTACCCGCCCAGGCTGCTCTCCAGGGAATGTAAGTTCACCCCTAACTCCTTCAACCTCGCAACTATCCCCTATCCCCACTGGCCTACAATGGATTTAGCCTATGAATCTCTACCTCCTGCGTCACGCCAGCGCCGGCGTAAAGCGCGCCAACCCGGTCCTCGATCACAAGCGTCCGCTGGACAAGGATGGCAAGCGTCACTGTATCCAACTAGCCAATGTGCTTAACGCCATGAAGCTCCAGTTCGACTTTATCGTCTCCAGCCCGCTCAAGCGTTCTATGCAGACTGCTTCGCTGGTAGGCACAGAGATGGGATATGAGACCAAAATCCTCTCCTCTGTAGCGCTTGCGCCCGATGCCACCTTCGCCCAATTCCAGAAGCTGTTGCGCGACTGTGCGGTTTACGAAAATCTGCTGGTCGTCGGCCACAACCCCAATCTCACCTCCTTCATCGGTTCGCTTCTGGTACCTGCCGCCGCTAGTCCAGCCATCGATGCCGGTTCAGGAGCGGCCTGCGTGCGACTACGCAAGGGTTCTCTGGCGCGCGTCAACCTGGCCCGCGGCCCGTCCACGTTGCACTGGCTGCTCGATCCGCGCATAGTGCGCGCGCTCTATACCACCTCTACCGCCAGGTCTCTGCGAAAGACCTCGCGGAAGTAGGGCGCCTCTTTCTTCAGCGACCACGCCTCCAACTCTGCTCCGCCGCGCCCCGGATCCAGCTCCAGCAGCACCCGCTTGGGGTAGACATAGGCACGCATCCGCACCGCCGCGCTAGCGCGGTCCTGGTTCAAAGCTAACGCCAGCCGCAGCACTACTACTGCCCGTAACACATTGCCATGCTCCTCGAACGGTACCGCACGTAACACGCGGTCCACTGGGTCCGGCCGGCTCTTGCCCATATAGCGGGCAATCGCGCTCACCACGGCCCTCTGCTCCGGAGAAAATCCAAAGATCTCCGAATTCGCCACAATGTACTGCGTGTGCCTGTGGTGGCCCTGGTGGTTCATAAACTTTCCCACATCCTGCATCATGGCCGCGGCCTCCAGCCACAGGCGGTACTCCGGCGGAAGCTCATGCACCCGAGCCAGTTCGTCGAACAGCTGCACCACGTGTTGGCGCACCGGTTCGGCCTTCTTCATGTCCACCCCGTAGCGCCGGCACACCTCCAGCACTCCCTCCCAGCGCTCATTCTCGATCTTCCTGTGTACCGACGCCCGCAGATCGGCATCCGCCAGCATCTGTGCCAGGATCCCATCCTTCAATCCCAGCGGCGAGTAGCGAAAGCCCTTCAGCCCCATGCGCTCCAGCAGGCTGGCATACACCAGTGCGCCGCCGATCACAATCTCCGACCGCCGTGGCCCGATCCCCGGAATCGACGCGCGTTGTGCATTGTTCATCTTCGCCAACCGGTCCGCCAGCCGCCGCACCTCCGCGGTCTTGGCCACGTTCGGCTTGATGCGCACAAATCTCTTAGGTGCCGTCTTGCGCGTCGTCAGCTTGCTGGAAAGCGCCACGCTCGCCTCGGCCAGCGACGCCGCCGTACCCGAGGTCGCAATCACCAAACTCGCCCGTGAAGTCCCCAGCTTGCGCATCACCAGCCGCAGCTCACGATCGATATATTGCTTCAACCGTGCTACATCCTCTTTCTTGGGCGGATCGTCGTGCAGAAACTCCTGCTGCAACCGCACCGCGCCTAACGGCATGCTCGCCATCGCGCGGATGCGCCCCCCGTCCGAGTGGGTAATCTCGCAGCTTCCGCCACCCAGATCGATCAGCAGGCACCTCCCCTTGGCCCCGGCCTCATGCGTCACAACCCCCAGGTGGATCAGCCGGCCTTCCTCCAGCCCCGAAACCACCTCCACATCCCAGCCGGTCGCCGACTTCACCCACGCGGTAAACGCTGCCGCATTCCTCGCGTCGCGCATCGCACTGGTCGCCACCACTCGCACCCGGTCTGCCACATGCAGCTGTACTGCCTTCTGAAACCGCTTCAGCGCGCGAATCGTATTGGCCATCGCATCCGGAGAGATCACCCCCGTCTGGAAGACGCTCTCTCCCAGCCGCACAACCTCGCGGTCTTCATGAAGCGTCTTAAGACGGTGCCGCTCCACCGACGCAATCTTCAGCCGCACGGAGTTGGAACCGATGTCAATTGCGGCAAATGTCAGCATTCTTCAAACCTCTCTTCTTACCTGTCCTCATTCCAATGCAGTCGTTCTTGAGTTTAAGGTCGTCAGCCTGAGCATAATGAAAATTATGCTCTCTCTCGCCACAATACCCCACTCGCAACATTCAACCACGTATTCTGTTAGTGCAAGTATTTCTCATGTCAACCATCGCCTCCGTCGATCCCGCAATCACCGCCCGCGCCGCAGCGCAGTCCCGGCACACTCGCATCCTCTCGCTTCTGGGAGCGCTCTGGCTCATCCTTTTCTTCGCTTCGCTCTTCGCTCCGCCTGTGCTGGACGACGCCGACGGAACCCACGCTAACGCCGCCCGCCAGATGGCCTTCTCGGGCGACTGGGTTACCCTGCGCGTCAACAATGTGCGCTACCTGGAAAAAGCCCCCCTCCCCTACTGGATCGTCGCCATCAGCCTCCGCCTCTTCGGCGTTAACGCCTTCGCCGTCCATCTGCCCCAGGCGCTCTGCGTCCTGCTCTTGATGCTGCTCGGCGTCCGCTGGTCACGCCAGGCGTTTGGCGAGCGCGCCTCCCTCTACACCGGCCTCGGAGTTCTCACCAGCGCCGGAGTCTTCCTCTTCACCCGTGTCTTCCTCCCGGACGTCCTACTCTCCCTGCTCCTCGCAGCCGCCCTCTATTGCCTCCTCCAATCCCTCGCACCTGCCTCAACGCCGGGTGCCCCACGTCTCGATTCTGAGACGTGGGAGGAATTGCCACAATCTATGGATGCCCCATTCATGGCGCAGTCTCACCACGACATGAGTGGGAATTCGCGCGAAGGCGCGAACCGCCCTTCTCCGATCTATCCCTACCTCATGTGGACCGCCCTCGCTCTCGCCGTCCTCACCAAGGGTCTGGTCGCCATCGTCTTCCTCTTCGCCACTGCCGTCCTCTTCCTCGCCCTCACCGGCGAACTCCGCAACTGGCGCCGCCTCAAACCCTTCTCCGGAGCGCTGCTCTTTCTCGTCATCGCCGCCCCCTGGCACATCCTCGCTGGCCTGCGCAACACCGGTGGCATCGACGGCCACGGTTTCTTCTGGTTCTACTTCATCAACGAACACGTCCTCCGCTTCCTCGGCCGCCGCATCCCGCGCGACTACAACAAGCTCCCCGGCTATCTTTACTGGAGCCTCCACATCGTCTGGCTCTTCCCATGGGCGCTCTTCTTCCCGCTCATGTTCGCTAGCCTCTCGCGCCGCTGGGAAAAATTTGGGCAGGCCAACCCGGAAAAATTGACCTTCGCCAGCCCATGGATCATCGGTACCTGTGGCCTGTTGTTGATCGGCTTCTTCAGCGCTCACTATGCACTCGTTGGTTTCCTTATTTGCGCAACCATTGTCTGGAGCTACAGACGCGGCTCTACCTGGCACAGTCGACGACCTCTGACCGGCCTTGACTTTGCACAAGGCACAACCCTGTTGCTCATCGTCTTCTCGTTCCTCGTCCTTCTCTTCTTCTCCCTTTCCACCAATCAGGAGTACTACACCTTCCCCGCCTACCTCCCCTTGTTGATGCTCCTCGCCGTGGCTCTCGCCCGCGCCGAAGCCACCTACAATACAGGAAAATCATCCCGCCGCTGGATTACCTTCGCTCACGCCGCCTACACCTTCATCGGCCTCGCGGTTGCCGCGGCACTCGCCTACGGTCTCTATATCTCGCGCCACCTCGCCTTCGTCCCGGACATCGGTGATCTGCTCGCCCATCGTGGCATCGGTGACTATACCCTCTCCATGTCCTCGCTCTTCGACCTTACCGGCCCCAGCTTCGCAGCCCTCCGCCTGCCCGCGTCGCTCGCACTCGCGGCCTTCGCCATCGGCCCAGCCGTAGCCTGGATCTTCCGTACACGCCGTCGCCATCTCGCCGCCACCATCACCATTGCGCTCACCTCCGCTGTCTTTCTGGTCGCCGCCCACATTGCGCTGGTCCGCTTCGCCCCCATGCTCTCCTCGCAGGACTTCGCCGCGCGCATCCAGCAACTCGAAGCCTCCGGAGCCATCTCCCGCGACAACACCCTGCTGCTCTACGGTGACCAGGCCTACGGCTCGTCCATTCCCTTCTACCTCAACCGCCCGCTCTCGCGCCCCGCTCTGCTGGTCGATGGCCGATCCTCCTCCATGCTCTTCGGCTCTTCCTTCCCCGACGCGCAACCTCTCTTCCTCACCCCCGCCCAACTTCTCGCCCAGTGGGGATCCGGCCCGCGCAAAATCCTCTTCGTCCCCCTCGAACGCCGCGACGAAGTCGACCGCCTCCTCGGCCCCAACCAGTTCCTCCTTCAGGAGACCTCCGGCAAAGCTCTCCTCACCGATCGGCCTCTCGATCACAAGGAAACTGCCCCATAGATGCTTTTCGGCGTTGTTGTTTTTGCCGTTATCCTGAACGTAGTGAAGGACCCCTGTATATAGAAATATTCAAACCGCCCGGCCCGAACATGAGCAATCTCACTCTCCAATCCGAGAATGCATCCCCCGCCCTGGGCGCCCAGCGCCCGCGCGCCTGCTCCAACCCGCGCTCCATCGCAATGATTGTTCTCGTCTGGTTCGTCCTGCACATCGGCTGTCTCTTCACACCAGGCCTGCTCGACGACGTCGACTCCATCTACATTGAAATTGCACGCTCCATGCTTATCCGCCACGACTACGTCACTCCCTATATCGATGGCATACGTTTCTTCGATAAGCCGCCCCTGCTGTACTGGCTGGCGTCTGGCTCGATGGCCATCTTTGGACAAACAGACTGGGCCGCCCGTCTTCCCCTCGCCCTACTCACCCTAGCTCTGCTGCTCGCCGTCTACGCCCTCGGCCTTCGCCTCTTCGCCGGAATCTCTCCCGCCACCCATCCCGACCGCGGCGCCCTCTACTCCGCGCTGGCACTCGCCACCAGTATTGGCCCCTTCCTCTACACACGCTTCTTCATCCCCGACATTCTTATCTGTCTCTGGATGACCCTCGCCGTCCACACCTTCCTCATCGCCCTCGACCGTGTAAGCGCAAAATCGGGTGCCCCACATCTCGCTTCTGAGATGTGGGTTCACAAACCACATAAATCCGCGCTAGTCCCATGCCTCGCCTTCGCCGCCGTTACCGCCCTCAACCTTCTCACTAAGGGAATCATCGGCGTCGTCTTCCCTATCGCCTTCGTCGTGCTCTACCTTGCCATCACCCGCCGGCTCCATCTGATGCTCAAATTTCACCTCATACCATCCGCGCTGCTGTTCCTGCTGATCGCAGCCCCCTGGCACATTCTGGCCGCGCTACGCAATCCAGCTATCGCGCTTCCCCCCGGCCTCGGCCTGCCCGCCCACGCAGGTTGGGCCTGGTTCTATCTCTATAACGAACACATCGCCCGCTTCCTGCAACGCCGCATCCCGCACGACTACGGCCAGGTCCCCCTCCTCCTCTTCTGGGTCCTCGCCGCCCTCTGGATCTTTCCCTGGACAGCCTTCCTGCCCTCTGCCATCCTCCGTCACATCCGCGACCTCCCCACCCGCGTGGGTGTGCTGGACCGCGAAGCCGCTCTCACCCTTCTCCTCTGGGCAGGCCTCATCATGCTCTTCTTCACCTTCTCCGCGCGCCAGGAGTACTACTCCCTGCCCGCAGTCCCTGCACTCGCACTCATGGCCGGTGGTCTGCTCGCTCGCGCCGACCGTGACCCCTCCAATCAATCCGCACGCAGCGCTCTGCTCTGGCACCGCTGGCTGCTCCTCCCCATCAGTTTGCTTACCGCCGCCATCGCGCTCTTCTTCGCCATCACGACGCCCCGCACAGATCCCCACACCGACATTGCAACCCTCCTCTCGCAGGGAGGCGATTACAATCTCTCTCTCC
>DATKGA010000090.1:0-11036 GCA_035510935.1 Acidobacteriaceae bacterium | reverse complement strand
CCCTGGTGGACGAACATCTCAATGCCCGTAATGATGGGGATCGACATCTGGCGGGCAAGGTGAAGCAGCGGCGTCTCCAGAGGGTTATAGACCAGATCGAAGACCAGTTTGGTGTTGAGGTCTTGCGCCTCCAGCAGGGGCGCGGCCTTGTTACCGGCCATGCCGACCGGCGTGGCATTGATAATGGCATCGAAGGACGTCTTGGCCAGGGCCTCCTTGCGGATGGTCTTGGAGCCGGACTGGCGCGCCAGCTTCTGCGCGGTCTCGGCGGTGCGGTTGAGGATGAAGACGTTGGCGTCCTTTTCGCGCAGGCCGAAGACGGCGGCACGCGCCGCGCCTCCCGCGCCCAGCACCAGGACTTTGGAACCGGCCAGCGGCATACGCTTCTCCAGAGGGCCGGTAATGCCAGCGACGTCGGTGTTGAAGCCGTATAGCTTGCCGTCCTGCGCGCGCAGCACCGTATTGCACGCGCCAATCCTGGCGGAGAGCGGGTCAGTCCGCTCCAGATGCGCCAGAATCTCCTGCTTCAGCGGCATGGTGACGCTGAGGCCCTGGATGGGGATGTCATGCACCAGCTTGATCAGGTCGGAGAGCTTCGTAGTCTGCAGCGCAAGATAGACGGCATTGACTGTCTCGCGACGGAAGGCCGTATTCATCATGATGGGCGAAAGCGAGCTGCGGATGGGGTTTCCCGCCACGCCGTAGATCTTGGTGGCCGCGTCCACCTGGTCGATGCGGTAGGTCTCCAGCAGGGTGCGGGCGGCGATCTGGCCGGGGCCTGTCTCCTCGCCCAGCGTGGCGGCCGCAAAGGTGAAGGCCGATCCGGCGCGCACGCCCAGCACGCGCGAGATAATGCCCGCGTCGCCCATGCAGATGCCGATGATGTTGGAGTGGTCGCTCATTCGCTCGAGGAAGCGGATGAGGGTGAGGTTGTCGATCAGCGACTTGGCGGTGGGAACGACCTTGATAAAGTCTGGATGAAAGCTCTCGATGCGCCGGAAAATTCCGTCCAGATCGTGCGTGCCGGTGAAGTCGTGATGGCTGATGAGGAGACCGATGCCGGTATCGCGCAGCTTCTGAAGTTCGCCCTTCTTGAGGCTTTCGGCAGATTCGAGTTCAAGATCCACAATATGGAACCCGGCGTCCGCACAATGGTTGAGGACTTCCAGTTCAGCGGTGAGGGAGCCGGAGAACTTGCCGCCATTTGCAGCGCGTCGACAGGTGGCGATGCCGGTTGCGGCTGTATTTTCGGCGAAGAACTGCTTGAGCCTGGGGAGTGCCGAAAGCGGCTTCTCCAGGTAATCCAGGCGAAACTCTAGAAAAGGAACCTCTTTAACCACGGAGGTCGCCTTTTCAATCATCTCCGCGGGCGTGGCGCCGGCTATGGACACACAGACCTTGGAGATACGGGAACGAATTAAGTTGGATGCTATTCCGGGCACATTCAATCTCAGGGACGCAATCGGGTATCTTACAGAGCAATCGATCAGGATGCAACTATTAGGCTAAATCTTTGCGATTGCTGAGGTTGGTGCTGCAATCAAGCAAAGTGGCAAACACTCAAACACATCCTCTAATAGACGGTTCCGGAGGGAAAAGGTTGCATGGAATGAAAGATATACATCGTAGGGAGGGGCCTCCATGAGGCGCAGCCGGGGGACAGTTCGAAGCAACCATAGAATGGAAGGGTGATGAAACAACCGCTAGACACGGATGCGACCGGCGAAGTGGACGACCTTCTGCGCTCTGTGGGCCTTGGACATGGCCGGCGAAAGACGCTGGCAGGGTCGTGGCAGAACGGGGAGCGACGGGCGCGAAGGCCGCCGGCAGCCTCCCATGGGACGCTCACGGGACCTGAGGCAGTAAAACACATAGAACTGCTGCGCGCGCCGGACTGGCAGAGGTTCCCCTGGCTGCGTCATGGCTTCAGCACGCGTTCGGGAGGCGTCTCGACGATCTACGATCAGGGGACAGATCTGCGCTCGCTCAACCTGGGCTGGACCCAGCAGGACGAGGCAGCCAACGTAGCGGAGAACCGCCGCCGCTTTCTGGCAGCGGCCTTCAAATCGTCAGACAACCCCGAAACTGCTCCCCGTTCCCACTTCCCTTCTTCCTGTCTGGTGACCCTGCGTCAGTTTCATTCAGGATTGGTTCGTATAGTTGAGGCCGACAGTGCGCCGGGGAACCGTCTACAGACCGCCGACGGGCGAGCCGTGTTGCGCGGAGATGGCGCAATGACTGACCTCCCCGGAGTCCTGCTCGGCATCCAGACCGCGGACTGCGTTCCTGTGTTGCTGGCCGACGTGCGCAGGCGAGCGGTAGCGGCCTTCCACGCAGGTTGGCGCGGCACGCTGGCGCGTATTGTGGAGCGTGGGGTTGGGACGATGCGCCTGCGCTACGGATCGCGCCCGCAAGACCTGCTGGCCGTTGTGGGGCCGTCCATCGGTCCATGCTGCTACGCGGTTGGCGAGGAGTTGCGCTTCGAGTTCGAGTCGCAGTTTGCCTATGCGCCGCAACTCTTCAGCGAGGTCTACGACTCTGACCCGGTGCGCGAGAAGTATCCGCTGCTGTTTCTTACGGCACGCGCTCCCGGCCACTCCAACATCGGCCCGCAGATCCACCTCGATCTGTGGCAGGCGAACCGCAGGCAGTTGCTCGACGCGGGCATTCCGGATAAACGCATCACGGTGGTGGGCGAGTGTTCAGCCTGCGCCGGCCTGGGAACCGCCGCCGGAAGAAAGTACTTCTCCCATCGCGCGGAAAATGGCTTCACAGGCAGAATGCTGAGCGTCGTGGGCGTGGTTTGAGAAGGCGAAGAGTTATACAGCCTTCCCTAAGGTCCAGTTTCCCCTGCTCGACCGTTCAGGGCGTGATCCTTCCGGCGCCGGGAGGCGTGGGAGGTGCGGAGTGTCTGTGGAAGACAATGCGGATCAGGTCGGGTGCGAACTCGTACATCTGGCCGCCCAGCGCGCCGAACAACGTCACCTCGGTGCCATTCTCCAGGGTCAGGCCTACGCCGCGCTGGTTGGCCGGGTAGTAGGCGTTGGAGATGGCGCCTGAGATGTAGTTGCCCAGTACGTTGGAGGTGTTGAACTGCTTCTTGCCGTTGTCGCCCCGACATTCAACCGTGGAGAGAGCAGCAACCCAGATGCGGCTCTTGATGGAGCCGGTCCCTTTGCGAAAGTAGCGCGGGTCCTGGTGCAGCAACTGGGGCAGCAAGGCGTTGCCGATGATCGCACCATTGACGTCATCGGCGTAGGTCGCGCCGACCCGCTTGAAGTATCCGGGAGGCCCCCAGCCGTAGCCACTGTTGCTGTCGATCAGCTCACTGAAACCTCCGCCAATCACGAACGCCCATCCGAAGTAGAAGGGATCGACAATACCGTGGAACGCAAGGTTCCACTTCTCCGCTCCGGTCAGCGGCAGGGCGTTGCCGTTCAGCACCACGTTAAAGTTGGGCACCACGCCAAGCAGACGCTGCTGTTCCTCCTGCTTCAACTGCTCCTCCGACTTCTCGCGCTCTTCCTGCTTCGTCTCGGGGCCCGGCTTAGCCGCTGGTGCGACGGCTGCGGGAGGCACGGGGCCTTTCGCGGGTGCGTCCGGTTGCGAGGAAGAGGAGGAGGTCTGCGCAATTGTTACGGGATCGACGGTATGACCCTGAAAAGGTGACCCTGCAAAACTCGAGTCACGCGCCCGAGGGGCTTCGGGCAGGTTGAGGGTTGAAGCTTCCATCGCCTGCGGCTGAGTAGGCTGCAAGAGTTGCAACCCTTCGCTATGGGTGGGCTGTGACTGAGCTGAAATTTGGGCTGAAAAAGCGACGGCAGCCAATGCGACCATGGCTGCTACGAGCCTTGCGGAGCGGAGTATCTTCACACTGTTAGTCTATCGCACAGAGCAACGCACAAACCTGTCGACAGCGCGTGGCTGGGCACCTGTACCTGGCTTGCAACTAGGGTTCGACGTGGGCAGTGCGCGATGTCGTAGGGTTAATGACGAGGACCCTTCAATGAACTTCGAGATGGAGAAGACGACTACGCGGCAGATCTACAACCTGCTGATTGGTCTGGTGGCCCCGCGGCCCATTGCCTGGGTCACCAGCATGGATAAGACGGGCAGGCTGAACGCCGCGCCGTTCAGCGCCTACAACTACTTGTGTACTGATCCCCCCATTGTTGGGATCGGTGTCACCAACCGCCCCGGCCACGACGCCGTTCCCAAGGATACCGCGCGCAACATCCGGCGCACTGGCGAGTTCGTCATCAATGTGGTCACCGAAGACCTCATCCAGCAGATGAACATCTGCGCCACCGACTTCCCCTCCGAGATCGACGAGTTGGAGATGGCCGGCCTTACCACCGCGCCCTCCTCCGTGGTCAAAGTGCCGCGCATCGCCCAGGCCCACGCCGCGCTGGAATGCACGGAGTTCACCACCATGGAGATTGGCCGCTCGCGCATCATCCTGGGCCGCGTGGTGGCCATGTACGTGGAAGACCGCTTCGTCGTGCCAGAGCACGAAGGCACCGGACCCTACATCCGCGCTGAAGATCTCCACGCCATCGGACGCATGAACGGCCTCGGCAGTTACGTACACACGCGCGACAGCTTCCTCACCGTCCCACGCATCTCGTACGAGGAGTGGCAAAAGAGTAAGCGGTAATTCTCCGCAAGCCAAACCTAGTGCCACCCAACGGGACGGCCACGCGAAGCATTAAAAGGGCGTGTGAACGCCTACTCCAGATAGCGCTTGATCCACGGATCGGTGGAGTGGACCAGCTCCTCGGTCGTCCCATGAAAGACAATCTTGCCCTCGTTGAGCACGAGGAACTTCATGCCTGGGTCGATGCCGTGGTCCGGGCCGTCCTTCGCAATGGGCTGCATCCCGCCGGTCGCCACATCGAAGCGGTGGGTGGCCAGCATAAATGCGTCCTGCAAGCGATGGGTCACCACCAGCGAAGTGGTATGCGATACGTCGCGCTGCTTCATCACCAGCTCGATGATGGTGGTCGATGTGATCGGGTCGAGCCCTCCGGTTGGCGAGTCGTAGAGAATCAGGTCGGGACTGCTGATGATGGCGCGAGCAATGGAGACCCGGCGGCGCATCCCTCCCGAGAGCTCGGAGGGGAACTTGTCGATCGCGGTCTCAAGCTCGACAAACTTCAGCGCCTCTACCACGCGCGTGTGTGCGTCGGCCTCCGGCACCTGCTCCTCATGCAGCCGGTAGGCGACGTTGTCCTCGACATCAAGCGAATCGAAGAGCGCCGACTCCTGGAAGACCATGCCAATGCGTGCGCGCAACGCGTACATCTCTCGCCTGGGCAGCTTGTCGATGTCTTCGCCAAAGACGCGAATCGTTCCAGAGTCTGGCTTGAGCAGGCCATTGGCCAGCTTTAGCAGTACCGACTTGCCGCAGCCCGCCGGACCCAGCAGAATCAGCGTCTGTCCTCGCTCCACCGAGAAGGAGATGCCCTGCAACACCGGCTTGACGTCGAAGCTGATGGTGACATCTTCAAACTGCACAACAGGAGTGTCGGCGGCGGGAGGCTCCATGGTTGCAACATCGGAGTTGGGAAGGTCGTCAGGCATGAGCTCTCTCAACTACCGAAGATGCCGATCATCAGGCGGGTGACGATGAAGTCGACGATGATGATGAAGACCGAGGAGACAACCACCGCCTGGGTGGTGGCGCGGCCCACGCCCTGCGTGCCGCCCGTTGTCCTCATGCCGAAGAAACAGCCCACCGTGGCGATGATGAATCCAGAGAAGATCGGCTTGGTAAGCCCTTGCACAACGTCGCCATGGGCCAGGCTGGTGTAGGAGTTGTGCAGGTAGGAGGTGGCGTTGAGCCCCAGCATATTGACCGCCACCAGAGTGCCCCCGGCAATGCCTGCCGAATCGGCGATGATGGTGAGGAAGAAGAGCATGAAGACGGTGGCGATCAGGCGCGGAGTCACCAGCTTGCGGACGGGGTCGGTGCCCAGCGCACGCATGGCGTCGATCTGCTCGGTCACCTTCATCGAGCCCAGTTCGGAGGCCATGCCAGCGGCGTTGCGCCCGGAGACCATCAGCCCGGTCAGCACCGGGCCTAGCTCCTTCACCATGGAGAGCGAGACCAGCGATCCGGTCATGCTGACGGCGCCGAACTCCTGTAGTGCGGTAACGGACTGCAACGCCAGCACGCAGCCGGTAAAGAAGCCGCTGAGGATGATGATAGGCATGGAACCGGCGCCGATTGAGTCCATCTGGGTGAAGATGTCAGCCCAGTAGCGCGGTCGCGTGAAGATGTCGGCAATCGCCCTGCCCGACAGAATGGAGTACTCCTGCACGGCGGCGACCTGCTTCTTGAGTATGAGATCTGGCGACATCATGGACATATCTTCTGTGGCTCAGGTTATCAGATGCAGGAACTTGCCCGCTGAGCGAAGCTCCTTCCGCTTCCCGCTGAACCCGAATCTTATGCTCGCCTCACCAGGGCTTCCCCGTGGCCTCCAAACCATTGAAAGTGAGAAGATAGTGGGATGCTTGAATCGGGCACTGAGGAGACGATGTTGGCGGCGGTGTTGTATGGCAGCGAGGACCTGCGCATGGAGCAGGTTCCCGTTCCGCGGATTGGCGCGGGAGAACTGCTGCTGCGCGTGGGCGCGGCGCTGACCTGCGGCACCGACCTCAAGGTCTACCGGCGCGGCTACCACGCCATGATGCTGAAGCCGCCCGTGGTCTTCGGCCACGAGCTGGCCGGCGTTGTAACCGAGGTGGGCGCGGGAGTGACGAAGTTTCGCGTGGGCGACCGTGTGCTGCCGCTCAACTCTGCGCCCTGCGATGCATGCTACTTCTGCCAGCACGATCAGCAGAACCTCTGCGAGGACCTGCTGTTCAACAATGGAGCGTACGCCCAGTACATGCGCATTCCGGCACGCATTGTGGAGAAGAATACGCTGCATGTGCCGGAGAATGTTCCCCTGGAGCACGCCGCGCTGACCGAGCCGCTGGCCTGTGTCATCCGCGGGCTGGAGGAGTCTGGCGCGCGCGCGGGCGACACCATGGTGGTGATCGGCGCGGGGCCGATTGGGCTGATGTTCGTTCATGCCGCAAGTTTGAGTGGTGTACGCGTCATCGCGGTAGTCAAGCGCGAGGACCAGATTGCCGCGGCGCGACACTTCGGAGCAACCGATGTAGTGCGCATCACCGCAGGTCAGGACACCGTAGCCACGGTGCGCGAGTTGACTGGCGCGGGTCGTGGCGCGGATGTGGTCATCGAGGCTGTGGCCCGCCCCTCAACCTGGGAGTGGGCCGTCGGCATGGTGCGCAAGGGAGGCGTAGTGAACTTCTTCGGTGGGCCGCCCAGCGGCACCGTGGTCGGCCTGGACACCAATCGCCTGCACTATGGCGACATCACCCTGAAGGCTACCTTCCACCTGACACCCGCCACCGCGCGCACAGCCTTCGGGCTGATCACCAGTGGGCAGTTCCACTCCGCCGATTTCATCACGCGGACGGCCGGCCTGGGCGAGGTGCCCGCCGTCTTCCAGAGTATGATGACGCGCAGCTCGGACAACGTCCACGACATAAAGACCGCCATATTTCCCAACCGAAACGGGACAGGACAATGAGCGAGTCGATCACAGCGTCCGGCGAGACCCATGCGCCCGACTTGCTGACCGGCGCGCCCTTGGACTACCTGACCCCGGAAGACCGTCCCACGCTGGACGAGGCACTCGCCTGGTGCCACCAGCTTGCCGCCACGCACTACGAGAACTTCCACGTTGCCACCTTCTTTCTGCCCCAGCGCCTGCGTCCGCACTTCGATAGTCTTTACGCCTATTGCCGCGTGGCGGACGACCTGGGCGACGAGGTTGACGACACGACGACCGCGCTGCGCCTGCTGGACGCCTGGGGACAGATGCTGGACCAGTGCTACGACGCGCCGCAGCAGTCGCGCCATCCCGTCTTCGTCGCGCTGCGCGAGACAATCGTTGCCTGCGACCTGCCGCGCGGGCTATTTCACGACCTGCTGCATGCCTTCCGCCAGGACCAGGTGAAGACCCGCTACGACACATGGAACGAGGCCGTGGAGTACTCGCGCTACTCGGCGAACCCGGTGGGCCGTCTGGTGCTGATGGTGTGCGGCTATCGCGACGAGGTGCGCGCCCAGCTCTCCGACAAGATATGCACCGCGCTGCAACTGGCCAACTTCTGGCAGGATGCGGTGCGTGATTCGGAGATTGGCCGCCGTTACATCCCCACCGAGTACATGGCGCACTTTGGTGTAGTCGAGGGGCAGATCGAAGGCCGCGTCTTTACCCCGGAGTTCCGCTCCATGATGAGCGATCTGGTGGATTACACACGGGAGATACTGCATGAGGGCTCTGCTCTCTGCGTCACTGTGGACGACGAGCTTAGGACGACCCTGGAGCTGTTTTGCAAGGGCTGCGGTGCAATCCTGGACGGCATTGAAGCGCAGGACTTCGATGTTCTGCGAGGCAGGCCCGTGGTGACGCGCCGCAAGAAGCTGATGCTGCTGGCTGGCGCATTGCTGGGCAAGCTGCAAGCGCGGTATACGGCCAGAACTGCGAGCGGTGTGAGCGAAGCCGACAGCGCCGGCATGGATGCGTGGACGGCTGCGGCCTACCGTTACTGCCGCGAGGTGGCGCGCCGAGAGGCGAAGAACTTCTACTGGGCCTTTCGCGTTCTTCCGCGACACAAGAGCGATGCCATGTGCGCCGTTTACGCCTTCATGCGCCGCGCCGACGACATCGCCGACGACGAGTCAAAGCCCGTCGAGGCCCGCCGCGCCGAGATGCGCTCCTGGCTGGAGGCCTGGCGCGCCGCTCGCAACTCCGTCTCCGCCAATCCAGCCAACCGCGCTGCATCCGGCCATCTTATCTTCCTTGCGCTCGGCGACGCGCAGCGCCGCTTCAATATTCCCGATTCACTCCTCGAAGAGCTTGTCGTCGGCACCACCATGGACCTCGAACCTCGGGCCCGCGATCTTGAAGCGGTCCAGACCTATGCGACCTTCGAAGAACTTTACCGCTACTGCTACCTGGTGGCTTCGGTGGTCGGCCTGGTATGCATCCGCATCTTCGGCTATAGCGATGCGCGCGCGGAGAAGCTTGCCGAAGAGACCGGCGTGGCCTTTCAGTTGACCAATATCCTGCGCGATGTCAAAGAGGATGTGCTGCGCGGCCGCGTATACCTGCCCATGGACCTGATGGACGAGTTCGGCGTGACGGCGGAGAGTTTGCGCGAGCTGGCCGCCGGTCGCGCCATCACGGAACGCGAGCGCGCCATGCTACAGTCATTGGCCACGCGCGCGGAAGAGTACTACGTCTCCTCAAACCATCTGATGCCTCTTCTCGACCTCGACAGCCGGGCCGCAATGTGGGTGCTGGTAACCATCTATCACCGTCTGCTTGGCCGAATAATTAAACGTAAGATGGATGTCTTCAGCCAGCGCGTGGCCCTTCCCACCTACGAAAAACTTGCCGTCCTTGCCTGTGGGGGCGCCATGGCTGCCCGGAACTTCGTGACCAGGAACTTCGCGACCAGCAACTCCGCGACCCGGAATCGCGTGGACAAGTGACGCGCGCCTCCGACCAGCACCGCCGCGCCTCCGACGCCAGCCCTGCCGACGTCGTTGTGGTGGGCGCGGGAGTGGCTGGCCTGGCCGCTGCGGTCGCTCTGGCCGGCGACGGCGCCTCGGTCACGCTACTGGAGCGCCGCCCCTTCGTCGGCGGGCGCGCCTACTCCTACCCGCATCCCGCGCTGGGCGAGACTATCGACTCGCAACACATCATTCTGGGCTGCTGCACCAACTTCATCGATCTCATCGATCAAGCAGAGGCAGCGTGGTCCATCCGCTGGTACAACGAGCTTTGTTTTCTTGAGCCAGGTGGCAGGCGTAGTTGGATCCGGCCCAGCCATCTGCCCGCGCCCGCGCACCAGGCCATCAGCTTCCTGCGTGCGCCCATGCTTGGCTGGCGAGATAAGGCCGCCATCGCATTCGGCATGACGCATTTTTTGCGCGGCGTTCCCGCCAGCGATAGCGAGAGCTTCGCAGCATGGCTCAAGCGCACCCGCCAGACCGACCGCGCCATCCGCCACTTCTGGGAGCCGGTGGTTACCGGAGCACTCAACGACACTCTGGACAAATGCTCCACGAAGTACGCCGCCAAGGTCTTCCACGAATCTTTTCTGCGCTCGCCGCAGGCCGGCCGTATGGGGATTCCCGCCAAGCCGATGTGCGAATTCTTCGAGCCGGTAGTAAAACTAGCCCGCCGTCTGGGCGTCGATGTGCGCTTCAACACCGGCGTCGACGTCATTGCGCGCACTCCGCAGGGCCGATGGAAGCTCCGCACGTCCGCCGGTGAGGCCACGGGTGAAATCGAAACCGGAGCTGTCGTCCTCGCCACCGACTTCCGCCACACCCAGCGCCTGCTCGACACCCTTACTGCCGACACCGCCGCACCCGGCACGCCCGCGCCCTTCGATTTCGCCCGCTTCGATTTCGACCGGTTTATTGCCGCGCCCATCACCACCATCCACCTCTGGTTCGACCGCGAGGTCTGCGACCTGGACTGCGCGGCTCTGCTGGATACGCGCATCCAGTGGGTCTTCGCCAAGTCGCGCATCCGCGGCTGGGATATGGCGCGCGGCAGCTACCTGGAGCTGGTTATCAGCGCCTCGTGGCCGGAGATTCCCATGACGCGCGAACAGATTCTCGCCTCCGCGCTGGCCGAACTGGCACGCTTCTTCCCCGCTGCCGTCCGCGCAACCTTGCTCAAGTCCGCTGTGCTGAAGGAGGCGCGCGCAACCTTCTCCGTCACCCCAGGGCTGGACGCCTTCCGCCCGCCGCAAACCACCGCATGGCCACGCCTCTACGTCGCCGGAGACTGGACGGCAACCGAGTGGCCCTCCACCATGGAGGGCGCCATCCGCAGCGGCCGCCTCGCCGCCGGTGCCCTCGCCGGCAACCGCACTATGTTCCTCTCCCCCGAAACCCCCGCCACCGGCCTCATGCGCCTCCTCAGCCGCCCCCC
>DATKGA010000089.1:0-12106 GCA_035510935.1 Acidobacteriaceae bacterium | reverse complement strand
GAGGGAAGAAGGCGCAATCGCCGGACGCATCATGGCCATCCGCGTCCAGGGCAAGGCTGGCTTCGCCCAGTTGCAGCAGAACGGCCAGCGCATGCAGATCTACGTGCGCAAGGACGATGTCGGCGAGGACGCCTTCGCGCTGTACAAGCTGCTCGACCTGGGAGACCACATCGGAGCGCGCGGCTATCTCTTCCGCACGCGAACGGGCGAGTTGACGGTTCATGTGTCTTCATTAACCTTTCTGGCCAAGGCGATGCTGGCTCTGCCGGACAAGTTCCACGGCCTGGAAGACACCGAGCTGCGCTATCGCCAGCGCTACCTCGATCTCTTCGTCAACACCGGACAAATTTCCGGGCCGCGCATATATTTGGCTGACGCAGGAAAATCTGACGAGTCGCTAGGTATCGTAAGAACTCCATCTCATGAAGTGCCAACTCCCGAGACACCGAATATAAAGCTCTCAGACATTGGCAAAACGCCACATACTCTTCTAAAAAACCGCGAAGAGGAAACACCGCTCAACGTGCGCGAGGTCTTCGTCAAGCGGGCCGCGATCTTGCGCGCGATGCGCAAGTTCTTCGATGCGCGCGGCTACCTCGAAGTAGAGACGCCGATGCTGCAAACCATCGCGGGCGGCGCAGCGGCCAAGCCATTCAAGACCCACCACAACGCGCTCGATCTCGACCTGTCGCTGCGCATCGCGCCGGAGCTGTACCTCAAGCGCCTGGTCGTCGGCGGCCTCGACCGCGTCTACGAGATCAACCGCAACTTCCGCAACGAGGGCATCAGCACCCAGCACAACCCCGAGTTCACCATGCTGGAGTTCTACCAGGCCTACAGCAACTACCACGACCTGATGGACCTGACGGAAGAACTCGTGAAATTCGTCGCGATGGAGGTCAATGGCACGATCATCACCAACTTCAACGGCGTCGAGATCGATCTCGGCAACTGGACCAAACTCTCGATGCGCGAAGCCGTCAGAAAGTATTGGCAGACGGAGCTTGATAGCTCATGTCCTGCCGACATCTTTGACGGTCACGATGGATTTGGTATGGCCCTGGTTGCAGGACTCGGAATTACGCACGAGATGGAGTTGGGATCAGATCCCCCATACGATGAAAATACACCACTCGGAACGTACTTGCTAACATCCGCACAGTTGCGAGGTCACCAACTTAATCAGGGACTTTTGTCTATTTATAAGGGTCACTACGAACTTGGCACTCCGATAGGAAAGTCGATCGCTGATCTCTTCGAACTCTTTTCGGAGCCTCACCTCATCCAACCCACCATCATTTACGACTTCCCGCTCGCCGTCTCACCTCTTTCCAAGGTCAAGCCCGATGAGCCGGAGTGGGTGGAGCGGTTTGAGTTCTACATTGGCGGCTTCGAGATCGGCAACGCCTTCAGCGAGCTGAACGATCCTGTTGATCAGCTTGCGCGCTTTCAGGCGCAGGTAGCCGAGCGCAAGCGCGGCGATGAAGAAGCCATGGCCGAAGTCGACACCGACTACGTCCGCGCCCTGGGCTACGGCCTGCCCCCCACCGCCGGCGAGGGCATCGGCATCGACCGCCTCACCATGGTCCTCACCGGCTCCAAATCCATCCGCGACGTCATCCTCTTTCCGCTGCTGCGGCCGCTGGGGAAGCCGACTGAGTAGCGCACGCAAAGAGAAAGCTCGATAACCCACCCTAACGGCGATAAAGCTTCCGTAAGGATGGGGCACCCGGCCCGGGGCTGAAGCCCTTTCTTTCGGTGGGCCATTCTTCTTGGGGATGAATCCCCACGCTCCCTCCGGAAAGACAAGGACAAAAGCAGATTACTCCCCCCTTCGGCTTCGCTCAGGGTACGGAATGACAAACTTCGTGGGGGTAAGCAATTCGTGATCACCCCCCTCCCCCCTCCCGGGTGTACCCTTGGAGTAAAAATTCTCGTTTCTGCACGTTGCGGGCAGTGGTCTCCGCCAAAGATTTGATTCCAAGGAGCTTCTAGCTAAAGTCTAGACTCCATTGGTTTTATCGCGGCAAAAAATGCGAAACCCCGGGCCGGAACCCGAGGTTTCTCCATGACTTGCTTACTTCTATTATACCGTCCCCTGTCAAGCAAACAGTGCGGCAGAACTCACACGAAAGACAACTACAGAGATTCTGGACTCGATAAAGCAGAGTCCAGAAGGACGGCATTGGAGCAGAAGGAAAAGATGCAACCCCCTTCCCCCGATGAAGCCGGGAAAGGATGGGGCACCCGGCATCACCTGCGGCCGAAGGGGAAGGTGATTCCGACCTTGGCGTTGATGTCGTTGCGCCAGTCGGCGTGGGGGTAGAGGAAGACGTACTCGACGGGAGTAATGGAGAGCGCGAGGCGGTGCGCCAGCGGGATGGAGAGGCCGACGCCGGTGGCGACCAGAGCCTCTTCGGTGATGCCATGGGAGGAGGCGCGGACGTCGCCCGACTCCAGGAAGACGGAAGGCTGGATGCGGGGAATGTTAAAGACGCGCCTGGCGACGCCGAGGGTGAAGCCGTGCGAGTTGATCTCGCCCTTGCTGTTGTGTCCGTAGTAGTTGGTGTTGCTGAAGAAGATGGAGAAGCCGCGGCCGACGTTGACCACGGGACGAGCGAACCAGCCGTTGAGATTGGCGCGGTAGGAGGCGCCCTGGTCGGCCCAGAGGTAGGTCCAGCCCACGGTGAGGCCGCCGAGCGGCCCTTTGGAGGGCGCATCCGCGCTGGTTTGCGCGAGCAGGGCGGGCGCGAACAGAAGAGCGACGAGCGCGAGAGTAAGCGGGAGTCTCATGGACTTGGTTGCGGAACAACTAAGTATAACCATCACAGATGGTTGGCAAAACGGTTCGAGCGGCCGGAGCAGTACTGACTTCTTCGGGGTCCTCCGACTACGGCGCTCGCAGGCAAGCGCCGTAGCTCAGGATGACGGCATTGTTAGTGCTACTGGAAGTTGAGCGACTCGATGCCGAGGAACTCCGCGCCCTCGCCCAGCTCTTCCTCGATGCGCAGCAGTTGATTGTACTTGCAGATGCGGTCGGTGCGGCTGGCCGATCCGGTCTTGATTTGCCCGGCGCCGGTGGCCACGGCCAGGTCGGCGATGAACGTGTCTTCCGTCTCGCCGCTGCGGTGACTGATGACCGAGGTATAGCCGTAGCGGCGGCCCAGTTCGATCGCCTCCAGCGTCTCCGTGACCGTCCCGATCTGGTTCACCTTGATCAGGATCGAGTTGGCGGTCTTCGCCTCGATGCCCTGCTGCAGCCGCTCGGTGTTGGTGACAAACAGGTCGTCCCCCACCAGTTGGATGTGGCCCAGGCGGTCGGTGAGCAGCTTCCAGCCGTCCCAGTCGTCCTCTGCCAGGCCGTCTTCAATGGAGACGATGGGGTACTTTTTGGTCCAGTCCTCGTAGAAGTCGATCATCTGCTCGCTGGTCTTCTCGCTCTTGTCGGACTTCTTGAAGACATACAGCTTCTTCTCGGCGTCATAAAACTCACTGGACGCTGGATCGAGCGCGATGGAAACCTGCTCGCCGGGCGTGTAGCCGGCCTTGGTGATGGCTTCCAGAATGAGCTCCACGGCCTCTTCGTTCGACTTCAGGCTGGGCGCGAATCCGCCCTCATCGCCCACCGCCGTGTTGTATCCCTTCTTCTTCAGCACGCCCTTCAGCGTGTGGAAGACCTCCACGCCCCAGCGCAGCGCGTCGGCGAAGGTCTCCGCGCCCACCGGCATCACCATGAACTCCTGGAAATCGACGTTGGAGTCGGCATGGCTGCCGCCATTCAGGATGTTCATCATGGGCGTGGGCAGAATGCATGCATTCACTCCGCCCAGATAGCGATAGAGCGGCAGCTTGAGCGCGTTGGCGCTGGCGCGCGCGGCGGCCATGGAGACGGCCAGAATGGCGTTTGCGCCCAGCTTGGATTTGTTCTCCGTGCCGTCGATGGCGATCATGGTCTGGTCCAGCAGGCGCTGGTTGCTGGCGTCCATGCCGGTCAGCTCGGGGGCCAGAATGGACTCGACGTTCTGCACCGCGTTCAGCACGCCCTTGCCCATGTAGTGGGTCTTGTCGCCATCGCGCAGCTCCACGGCTTCGTGCTCGCCGGTGCTTGCTCCGGAGGGGACAGCGGCGCGGCCCTTGGCCCCGCCAGAAAGGGTAACGTCAGCCTCGACAGTGGGATTTCCGCGGGAATCCAGAATTTCGCGGGCGGTAATGGATACGATCTCAGTCATGTTGCTCCTATGGGGTAATGGCCTATTTGATACTTCACTTGAAATACTTTGCAGTGCGGGATGCACACCGCCCTGTTGCGTGACGACGCGATGCTGCAGGCGGTCGTTGAGTTTGATGCGGCGGTCTACGGCAACGGCCGGTCCGCGGCTGGATTGAATGGTGGTGATAAGTTCGACCGCGTTGTGCTTCACTCTATGGATTTTAGAGCATTTTCACTGGCTCCGTGATGCCGCAGCGATCGTCCGGTGTGCATTTCCTTGCACCCTGGTTGCGAGAAATCCGCGCCAGCGCGCCTTACTGCCGGCCCTGTAGTGTGTGAAAATGCTGCGTCCAGCTCCCATTATCCCAAGGATTTATTGCTGAGCTTTGCTGGTAATGTTCTACTAGAGCCTGTATGCGCAGGAAGCAGTGCCCCCTTCTGTCTCTGTCTATCGGTGTGCTCCTGCTGGCGCCGCTGAGGGCCCACGCGGACTCGCTGGTTCTCGCTCTCAATCAGACATCCCTGGTTGACTCGCTGAGCGCCAACTCCACGTTGAGCCAGGATGTGCTGGCAAGCGAGAATACCACCCTGGATGGCATGGCGTTTTACCTGAGCGACCCGAGCGGCGCGCCTCTGACCTATTCCATCAGCGACCTTACAACCGACTCCACACTGTTCACGGAGACATTCGACGACACCACTCTGGATCCACTCCTGACCGATATTGCCATCCCGGAGGGAACTAAAGAATGGCTGGAGCTGTACCTGCCGCCGACAATACTGACTGGCGGGAGCGATACCTACCAGTTCTCTGTGAGTGGAGCAGGTGCGCTGAAGGTTGGCGTTGACCCAACGTCGACCTCGGAAGACGGCCTGGAGCCCTCAGGCGCACCCGTGCTTGGACTGCGAGTGTGGGCGATAACTCCAGAGCCGGACGCGCTGGTGTTGCTGGGCACCGGTACCGGCTTGCTCGCGCTTGCTGGCCTAAAGCGCAGGCAGTGGGCGCTGTAGGGCAAGTCGCAACCCGCACAATCAAAAATGGGTAGCCTTCGAATGGGCTGCCCATCTCTTATCTGCGCGCAATAGTGGCCGCGCCAGGCGGCTTTGCCAGCGGCTGCGCGCTTGTTAGCTGTCTCGATTCCCTGCCCGCGATTTTGCCGCACATCCGATGCCACAGCCTCTACCCTGAGCTTGGCGAGGCGCGTGTGCGTTGCGCCCAGACGCGACCGGATGCGTCCGGACAGGAGCGCGGCGCGACAGTTCGTTCTACCGATCGCGTTCGGGTGAGGGGAGATGCAATGACATTCATGGGGCAAGCAGAGAGGTGCAAGGCGGCGGGAAGCTTTCAGGCCGCGGTGACCGCCGGCATGGCGGCGGCATGCATGGCGGCGGTGTGGATGCTGGCCGCGGCATGTATGCTGGCCGCGGCGCCAGCCTTTGCGCAGGACGCAAAGGTCATGGCGCAGAACGCGTCCGGACAGACCGCGTCAGCAGCACAGCCCGTGTCAATAACACAGCCACGTGTGGCGCAGGAGCAGCGGACCGGTGTATCGCGGCCCGACCCTGCGGTGATTACGGTGACACCCTACAGCGACGATACGGATAGCGCTGCTTCCCTGCCGCCCGCCAAGCCCTCGGCTGCCATATCCCAGGCAAAGACCGCCGCAATTCCAGCCGCATCCAAACACGCCGCAAGGGCAACCGCGGCACCGGGCTTCGATCCCGACGCCAGCATTGTCACCGAAGAGACGGCAGGACGCGCGGACCGGCTTCTGTTGAGCGGCGCCCAGAGTGCATCCACGCAAAGTACCAACGATGGCATCATCACCCGTGTGCCATCGCGCCCAGGCGAGGTCCCCGATGGGACGCTGGTGAAGGTGAAGCTGACGGAGGAGCTGTCCACGCTGACCACCGTTCCGGGATCGACCTTTAGCGCCGAATTAAGCGAGCCCGTGATGCGCGACGGTCAGGTGGTGGTTCCGGCGGGCTCGATGCTACAGGGCCATGTGACCCTTGTGCGCGAAGGCAAGCGAGTAGGCCCCTCGGCCGCGCTCCATCTGGAGGCGGAGACCGTCACGCTGCCCGACGGCTCGCAGTATGCTGTGGAGGCGCGCGTCATCGATACCGATAGCTGGGACGATACCAAGGTCGACCACGAGGGAACGATTCTGCGCAAGGATCACGGCAAAGCGACGGCGGCTACCGCATCGTTCGCGGCGGGCGGAGGAATGGTCGCCGGAGCCATGATGGGAGGCCTGCCGGGAGCGCTGATCGGCGCGGGCGTGGGCGCGGGCGTCAGTACCGTGGTGTGGATGAGGCAGGACCGCCAGGCCGACCTGCCCAAGGACCTCGGCGTCGTCTTCTGCCTTACTGAACCGATGCGGACCACCCCGTTGAGCGCGCGGATGACGGGTGCTGGCGGCGCCGGGGCGGAATAAACAGCGCTCTACTCGTGCAGCTGGGCCAGCAGGCTCTTCCAGTTGGTCCGGTTGCGGCGGAAGGACTTTTTCAGGTCTTCCAGGATGCGCTCGAAGTCGGAGTGGCCGTTCAGCTTGCGCCATGCGGGGTTCTTCGTGAACCAGGGGTAGTTCTCGTTGCCCAGATAGATGGCCCGCCGCAGCCAGTGCAGCGCTTCGGACTCGTCGCCATCGACGGCGAAATAAGTGGCCAGGCGGTAGGACATTTCGCCATCCGCCTCGGCTGCTGAAAGCGTCTCTTCCAGGATGTAGCTGGCGGCGTGCGCGCGGTCGCCCAGCAGCGAGTAGCACAGCGCGAGTGTGGGGAAGACGATGCGCAGGCTGCTCTCGTCGGCCACAACCTGTTCCAGCGTCTCGACGGCGCGCTGTAGATCGCCCAGGCGCATCTGCTGATAGCCAAGCGAGATGCGCAGCAGCGGCTGGCGCGGCTCCAGGGTCAGGCCCTTTTCAATCTCCTCGCTCGCCAGTTCAAGCTGGTTTTGATACTGATAGACGCGCGCGCGATGGTTGTAGATGATGGCTGCGTTGGACGGGTTGAGGCGCAGCGAGGTGTTGAATTGCTCCAGCGCCTCCTCGTACAGGCCGTCGATGCGCAGCGTCTGCCCGGCAACCAGGTGGACGTTCCAGTCGTTGGCGGCGGTCTGTAGCAGGTGTTCGATGCCGTGGCGCGCCGACTCCTTTTCGCCGCGCGACAGAAGCATGTAGACGCGGTAAAGGTTGGCCTCGACCGATCCGGGGTCGAGTTTCAAGGCGCGATCGAAGGCGCGGCGCGCCTCGATCAGATTCATCTGTCCGCCCAGGCCGTGGCGCGTGTACTGGAGGTGGGTGATGCCCAGGCCGGACCAAGCGGGGGCGTACTCCTCATTCTGGCGGACCACGCTTTCAAACATTGCGCGGGCGCGGTTCAGGTCATCCAGCGAGCCGGTGCGCGAGATAAAGGAAGACAGCACGGCGCGCCCCTGCAGATACTCCTCCGACAGACCCTGCGAGAGGGAGGGCGAACTGTCGCGCGCGGCGTCGGAGGCGATGGGCTTCTCCAGATCGCCGAAGCCCTGCAGGGTGGAGAAGACCTCGTTGCAGATCTCCGTCTGCACGCTGATGAGGTCGAAGGAGGCCACGTTGATGGAGCCGCCCGCGCGCACCGACTGAGTGGGAATGTCCAGCAGTTGCCAGTTGAGGTCGAAGCCCTTGTCGGAGCGCAGGAAGTTGCCGGCAAGGACGAAACGCACCAGTAGCTTTTTGCCGATGGCCAGCGGGTCGAGCTGCTGCGCCGGGATGGACATCAGCGAGCTGGAAGGACGCACCACCAGCGAGGTCATGCGCGCCAGGCGCGCGGCAATCGCGTCGGCCAGCGCGTAGCCGTAAAGCGGGGCGGGAAGGGATTCCTGCGCGACCGCGAGCGAGTTGCCGTAGTTGACCGTGTTGCCAAAGTTGACGAAGGGAAGCACCACGATGGAGTTCTGCCGTGCGCTGGCGGTGGCGCCGGACTCAGAGAACCGCTCGGCCAGCATGGACAGGATTCCCGTGGTGCGCTTCTCTTCTTCCGGGGTCTCCAGTTCGAGGCGCCCCTGCGCGGGGAGTTGCGAGATGGAATCGCCGGGCATTCCCACCGAATCGAGTTGCAGGGTCTTCATCACCGTGCGCAGCGCCTCGCGCACATCTGCCGCGGAGGCGAAGCGCGCCGATGGCTGCTTCTCCAGGCATCGCAGCACCAGCGATTCCAGTTCGACCGGAAGGTCGGGAACGGCCTCGCGCAGGCTGGGCGGGTCGGAGAACTGGGTGGCGCGAATGGTCTGGAACTCCGGCGCGTCGACGCGGTGGAAGGGATGCCGTCCGCTGACCAATTGGTACAGGATCAGGCCCAGCGCGAAGACGTCCGACTGCACGCTGGAGCGCCCAGTGACAAACTGCTCCGGAGCCATGTATGCGATCGTTCCGCCACGCGCAGTATAGGTTGCCCCGGTGAACTCAGCCTTGCGCACTCCCGCGCTTGTGGGGTCAAAATCGGCCTCGTCCGGGTTCAGCCGGCGGGCCAGGCCAAAATCGAGAATCTTGATGAGGCCGCCGTCGGTCAGCATGACGTTGGCAGGCTTCAGGTCGCGATGGAAGATGCCCAGCTGGTGCGCGGCGGAGAGGCCGTCCGCGATCTGGATGCCCGCTGAAAGCACAAGCTGCAGGCTTGCCGGGCCCTCCGTAATCACCTTGTCCAGCGACTTGCCGGGGATGTACTGCATCACGATGAAGGCTTCGTTCTCGCCCTCGGTCTCCGGCGGCGCCTCGCCTACGTCGTAGATGGCAGCGACGTTGGGGTGGTCGATCGCCGAGGCCAGCCGCGCCTCGCGCAACTGCGTCGCGCGAACCTGCTCCAGCGACAGTGCCCCGCGCTTCAGCAGCTTCAGCACGACAGGCCGCTGCAACAGCGTGTCGGTGGCCAGGTACACAACCCCCGATCCGCCCGAGCCGATCTTCCGCTCGATCTCGTAATGCTCAATGGTGCGGCGCTTCATTCTTTAATTATCGCAAGGTTGAACAGGGCTGTGTCTCCACTCTATCTGCATTGTGCGGTTATCGAATCTAACCTGTTTTTTTTGTGTCAATTATCAAAGTTTCATTTTGGTCCTTACCCGACCAAATCCACGACAAACTATGATATTTTTGACATAGACATATTAGACTTTTCTTGATATGTTCAATCAAGAGGTGATCGGGATGGCAAACTATGGCTCGACTGACCGTGTTCGACGCACGGCTACCGAGCGTTACATCGTTCCGGCCCGACGGCGCAACGAAACAACCGTGAAGATCCATTCGGGGTCGTTTGGGAAGTTTCTGGTGCAAAACAACATTCTGCCGCCCAATCGTTTTCCCATCATATGCAACGCCTTGAAGTCGGGAAAGTTTCTCAAAGAGAATCGCCTCGTTCTGGAAGAGATACAGGGCCCTCCCTCCGGCCGCAGTTCGACCGTTACGTTCGTATACAAAGTTGAACCAGAAACATTGTCGCCGCCTGGTTCTTCGCCCACTCCGGACAGCGGTGGCACCAACTCATTTCTCACTCTTCGCGGCATTCTGACAACGACGTACAAGCAGCTTGGTGGAGCGGAGAACTTCCATAGCCGCGAGAGAGAGAGCTGGGACCGGTGAGGCGGATCTATTGGGACACCATGATCCACGCCTACTGGTTTGAAGACAACGACGCGCTCAGTGTTCGCGTGCAGCATATTTATTCCACCATGCAGCAACGCGGCGACCAGCTCTGCAGCAGCGTATTCGTTCTCAGCGAACTGCTGGTTGGCCCGCTCAAGCAGCAGAACTTTGAAGCGGCCAATGCGATCGAGCAGTTCTTCGACTCGACCGCGGTTACCATGCTTCCCTATACTCGCCAGTGCGTGCGGACCTTCGCCGAGTTAAGGGCAACCCACGCAGTCAAGTCGCTCGACGCGATGCATCTGGCCATCGCCGCCAGCGCAAACGTAGACCTCTTTCTTACCCACGACCGCCGGCTGCACAAAGTCATCATGCCCGGCCTGCCATTCATCGCAAGCCTCGACACCGACCTCTTCTGAGTTTGTGTGTGCGGCGGCACATGGAACCAAAGCGCTCGTTAATGCCCTGGCCTGGCAGCATCGGCAGGCGCGGCGGGTACATCCGTCGCCTTCTTGCGTTTGCCGAAGAAGAACATGATGGCCCCGAAGGCGAACATGATGCCGCCCCAAACCAGATTGATGTCCATGCCCAGCGACTTCTGGTAGAGCGCGGCGTCGCCGTGGGTGTAGAGGCCAAAGACGCCCATGATGCCGCCGATCAGAAGAAAGACGAGGCCGAGAGGAATGCGAATGTCGAGACCCATGGGTAGCTCCAGTTCCTATGCGAAGATGAGGTTAAGGACGACCGCCATGGCCAGCACGGCGAGTGCCCACACGGTCGGCCTCATGTACCACGCCTTGTCGGCTTCCACCGGCTTGGGCGTAAGCGAGTAGACCAGCCCGGCCAGCTCCGGCTCGGGCCGCGGGGCCGACATACGCGAGACGGCAATCGTAACAACCCAGTTGATGGTGAACGCGAAGATGGCGGTCCAGAAGTTCTGCGCCATGTCGCTGGGGTAACGGTGCAGCACGGTGATCCATCCGCCGTGGATGCCGGCAGTATCGCCCAGTGGGAGGGTGAGTCCGTGGTGGACAAGCGCTCCGGCAGTGCCCGCCACCAACCCGGTGAAGGCCCCGTGGCCGGTGGTGCGCTTGGAGAACATGCCCAGCAGGAAGGTGGCAAACAGCGGCGCATTCACCAGCGCGAACACCAGTTGCAGCGCGTCCATGATGTTGTTGAAGCTGGTGACGGCGTAGGCCGCCGCAATCGACAGCACAATCCCCCCGATGGTCGCCATTCGACCCATCCAAAGGTAGTGTGCGTCGCTGGCGCTCTTGTTGATGTAGGCCTGATAGATGTCATACGTCCACACCGTGTTGAATGCCGTCACGTTGCCCGCCATGCCGGACATGAAGCTGGCCAGTAGCGCCGTCAATCCCAGTCCCAGCACGCCGGTGGGGAAGAAGGTCAGCAGCATCACCGGAATGGTCTTGTTGTAGTCGTAGACCAGCACGCCGTTGGAGTCGACCACGTCTTTGCCGGTGATGGGGTCGGTCTTCACCGGGATAATGCCGTGGGGATGCGCCTCGTCCATGGGCAGCGGCTTGCCCTCGGCATTGACGTAGGAGGAGGTGAGTGCTGGGTTTGCCCCGTTGGCCAGCCCGGCGGTGTGGGTGGCAATCGAGACCGCGATCAGGCCGGGCAGGATCACCAGAAACGGCAGAAACATCTTGGGTACGGCGGCAATCAGCGGCACCTTGCGCGCGGAGTCTTCGGACTCGGCCGCCATGGCGCGCTGGATCACCAGGAAGTTGGTGCACCAGTAGCCGAAGCTGGATACAAAACCCAGCCCCATCACCAGGCCAAACCACTCCACCCCCAGCGAGTTGGTGTTGGCGTGGGCCATGCCCTGCCAGGAGTGGGTCATGTTGGCCGGCAGGGTGTGCTTAATGCCCTGCCATCCACCCACGTTGCGCAGCCCGATCCACACCAGCGGAAGCAGCCCGGCCACGATCAGGAAGAATTGCAGCACCTCGTTGTAGATGGCGCTGGTCAGTCCGCCCAGGAAGATGTATCCCAGCACAATCAGCGCGGACAGAATAATGGAGACGTGGAATATGTAGGCGTCTGGCAGGATGTTGTGGAAGAGGCCCAGCTCCTGGATCAGCAGGGCCATCGCGTACATGGAGATGCCCGAGGAAAAGATGGTCATGAACGCAAACGAGAATGCGTTCACCGCGCGCGTCTTCTCGTCGAAGCGCATGCGCAGGAACTCCGGCACGCTGCGCGCCTTGGAGCCGTAGTAGAACGGCATCATGAAGATGCCCACAAA
>DATKGA010000088.1:0-22148 GCA_035510935.1 Acidobacteriaceae bacterium | reverse complement strand
TCAGTATCCATCAGCAACAGAAGCTGTTTGACGTCGACCTCTCCAGCCGCGACTTCAGTTGACGTGGGGCTAGGGGCAGTCGTTCCGGCTTCCTGCCCAAACGCGTCATGGGCCTTGGTCAAGCTCTCGATTGCGTAGAATCCTGCCATAAGCGGGACTAGCTTCAAAACATTCCTTCGGATCAACATAACAACCTCCCAATAACTGGCTACCTATTCACCGCTGGCCGAGATTCATTTTTGCAGCCTCTCCCGCAGCGGTTTACGGTATGGGCTCATGATTCCTTAGAACCAGTACAGAGCTTAGACACCGTCTCAAACCCTACCATAAAATCCTTATAATCCTCATTGTTTCCTTATGTGGAAGTGTGTGAACATTTATCCATGAGCCCAATAAGTTTTCTCTCAACAAAACTTGCCGCAATGGGAATCAACCTTGGTATAGGAATCGCAGGATTCGTCCTTTCCATGATATGGCGCAAGGAAATCGGCAATATCTTCCAGCGCGATTCGGTGGGATTTCTGGTGAGGGCATGGATCGCTATCACTGCATGCGGTTTGGCGTTCGCCCTGGTTCAGTAGAGCAATCCTCAAACTGAGGTCTTGTCGACAGGTCTTATTCCGCAACAGTTGACATCAAGATAATATAAATATTCTGCTTGCTACCCCGCTTTCATCGCCCTGATTAAAGCTGGCTTTATGCATTCTTCATATCTTCATCGTAGACTGTATTTAACAAAAACCTCATCAGTTACATGAAGCCAAGCTTATCGTGTAGATCATATTTCCGCAAATAAGAAGCTCCACGTACTTCATGACAGCGCATCTCACTAATTCAAATTCACAATAGGTCGTCGGCCACCGGAACACTACCACTGTGCTTACGCTACCGGTGTCGACGAACGAGAGAGAGGGTAAACTTGATTAAGAAATGGCGGCGCTTGATCGGGATATCGATTGTCCTTGCTTGTTTCCTATTGGTTTGTGGGCGGGCATCTCATGCTGAAGCGAACGTCGAAATTCAAACCACAGGAAGCGTGCATGGCGTGGTCACGGATGCCAGTGGATCTCTCGCAGCCGGAACTCGTGTATCCATCCTCCCAGCGGCCGGTGGCACAGCTTCCATTCTCATAACCGATCAGTCTGGCGAATTTAGTGCGTCGTCTCTTGCTCCCGGCATCTACGAATTATCGCTGACGGATGGCGGCGAGAAGTCTGCGGTTCAGGTCGCGGTCAGCGCGGGCGGTGATTCCCCGGCTGACCTAAGATTGCCCCCGGCAAACGAGGTTGCCCCAGCCACGGTTGTCACACCGCCGCCGCCAGTTCTCGACCACAGCTTTATGCATCGCCTGGGCAGGGCGTATGTGGCGGATTGGTCTGGCAATGGCCCCGGAACTGCCGTCCCACAGGCGGCTCGCCGCGGCTATCCAGGACCTATTCTTTCACCACCTTACCCTGCATCCGACTGGCCCATCGGAGGTACCCCGACCATTGGCGTGCCCGATGGGCAGACCTATCCGCTGATGCAGGCCATCAACGAGAACAAGGGAATAACCAAAATCTACGGCTGGCTGGAAGTAGGAGGAAACGGCTCAACCAATAACAAGACCAACGCGTCGAAGGGAATCGCGTCCAACGCTCCATCGGCCTACGACGTGTATGCCAACACAATTCAGGTTGATCAAGCAGCTTTATATTTTGAAAAGTATCCTAATACTGCGCAGAAGGAGCATTTCGACTGGGGTTACCGTATTACCCTGCTGTACGGCAGCGACTACCGTTTTACGACGGCGAAAGGAATGCTAAGCCAGCAGCTTCTGCTGAAAAACAGTCAGTATGGGTTTGATCCGGTCATGCTTTATTACGATTTCTACTTCCCCAAGGTGGCGCAGGGGATGAATATCCGCGTGGGCCGCTATGTTTCCTTGCCGGATATTGAGGCCCAGCTTGCTCCCAATAACTACAGCTACTCCCATTCCATCCTTTACACCTACGATTGCTACACCCAAACCGGCATGGTGGGCACAATCAAGGTCAGCGACCACTTGACCGTGCAGGCCGGGATTTCGCCGGGCTGCGACGTCATGCCCTGGACAACCGATGCGAAGATTACCGGAACCTTATGCGCGACCTATACCTGGTCCAGGGGCGGAGACGCAATCAACAGCTGCGCCAACAGCCTCAACGACTCTAAGTACGCGTATAACAACCTGGCAGCTTACTACGAGACCTGGTATCACCGCATCAACGCCACATGGCACACCGACACCGAGGGATGGTATCAGTACATGAAGGATGTGCCGAATATGTATTGGTACAACGCCGTCAACCAACCGACATCGAGTGGGCAGTACCTGCCCACGGCGAAGACGCCCTGGCCGGAGACGACCTTCTCACGCCCCGGTGGCGTTAATCTCAACTTCGGCGCCGTCTGCCAGGACCCTCGTCTGGCTGCGTCCCAACAGCAGGCTACCTGCTATGCGCCGGAGTGGGCCATGACCAATTATGTCGAACACAATTTCTGGAAGAACACGGCCTCGCTGAACATCCGCAGCGAATTTGTCGACGACATTCGTGGTCAGCGCACGGGCACTCCCGCCAAGTATGAAGAGCACATGGTTGGTTTCGACTTCTGGGCCGGATCCACCATCACCTTTCGGCCAGAGCTCAGTTACACCCATGCATTTGCCAAATACGGAGTCACGGGGCTCAACATTTCTCCGGGCGCAGCGATCTCAAACCTGGAAGGCGTCTCTCAGGGGGCAGCGCCAAATCCTCTGGGTCTGGGCAAGACGCAGTCTCTGACCCTCTCCGCGGATTTGATCTGGCACTTCTAGCCGGCCCGGGACGAGTTAGTCCTCTGGTAGGCCGAGCAAGCACTCGCTACGATGTAGATTCAATGATTTAAATGGTGGGCACAGCAGGATTCGAACCTACGACTTCCACCGTGTGAAGGTGGCACTCTACCGCTGAGTTATGCGCCCGGCACCGCGCCATGAGGCAACACCGTACTTCTCCAGCATACACGGGGATAAGCATCCGCACTAGAGTGGTTTCAGCGCACCCGTCCTTTGCCCTGCAAGTACAATAGAGCAAGTCAGATGCCTCCTTCGTCGCAGAATCCGCGCCGTTCTCACCCCCCGTCGTCCAACCCCGCCGGGACGCCTCTCTACCGTGCCCTGGACGACCATCCCGAGGAACAGCCCGACGACCGGCCTGACGACCAGCCCGAGGAAGAAATTCCGGTAGATTTTGAATCTTCCGCACAACCTCATGACGAAAATGGGGTTTCGGAGAACATGGCAACCCTGGCTGTCAACCCCGGTCTCCTCGATGGCGTGCTTCAGCCCCCCATTGCGCAGGGATCCGCGCACTTTGCCGAGTTGGAAGACTCCGCCATCATGCTGGAGTTGCGCGCTGGCAATATGTCCGGCTTCGACTTCCTCATCCAGAAGTACCGCAGGCAGATCGTCAACTTTATGTACCGCATGGTGCATAACCAGGCCATCGCCGAGGAACTCGCCCAGGAGGTCTTCCTCCGGGTCTATCGCTCGCGCGAGACCTACCGCGCCGAGGCACGTTTCAGCACCTGGCTCTACCGCATCGCCACCAACCTGGGTGTCAATTACGCGCGCGACAACCGCCACGAGCGCTCCGCCTCCACCATCTACCTCGACCAGGCGGACCCCGACACCGGCACTACGCCCGATGTAGCCGATAGCACACCCAGCGCCGAGGACAGCCTGCTACGGCGGGAACGTTTCAACGCCATTCGCCAGCATGTGCTGGATCTGCCGGAACGCCAGCGTACGGCCGTGCTGATGCATAAGTACGAAGGCATGGATTACAAACAGATCGGCGACGTGCTGAAGCTCAGCGAGTCTGCCACCAAATCATTGCTGTTTCGCGCCTACCAGACCCTGCGCGAAAAACTGAAGGAGTTTATGTAGAAGAACTTTTGTCCAGGGCTTTTCGTCCAACTTTTTAGAGGAGCCTGATTGATCGGAAGACCGGCGGTCCAACAACCGCTCGCTTCACACAACAAGACGCGCTAGGCTGCTACACGACGCGTCGCCGAGGGAAAGGAAGAACCCACGATGTTCAGCAAAACGATGAACTGCAAAACCTGCAAAGCCGCACTTCCCAATTTGCTCCTGGCACCAGCCGCACCCGGAAACGCCGCTGCACGCGCTCACATCGCAGTCTGCGCTGCCTGCGCCATGGAGATCGTCTCTCTACAGAACACCCTTGCTCTACTCGACACCTGGCAGGCGCCCGCCATCTCGCCTTACTTCAACCAGAAGCTGGCGGTCCGTCTTCGCGAGCTGCAGTCCGTCCCGCCCGCCGGCTGGTTCGAGCAGCTCAGGTCGCGCCTGCTCTTCAATACCGGCCGCCAGTTTCGCCCCATGCTGGCGGGGGCCATGGCACTCGTATTGGTCGTTGCAAGTGGCGGCATCGGCATCGCCACCTTCCAGCACCCCAGCACGGTCCAGGCGTCCGCGGTCGTCAACGACCTCCAGCTCCTTCAGAGGGACGAGCCTGCGCTGCAACAGATGGACCAGCTCCTGCAGGAAGATGCGCCTGCTGCCCACTCCCGGATCACGCTGCCGCGGAGCTAAAAATGTACTTTTGCAGATTGGCTGGCTGCCTCATAATCTTCGCGCCCGGGAGGTTGAATTAAGGAGTTCTAAAATAGACTTTCGCGATCTTCGCCCCGCGCAGTAGACTGCATCTACAGCAAGGAAATCAGGCGAGTCCAAGCGTGAACCGAAGTTCTGTCCGGTCGGATGGTACTTCACCCGTAGAGCATCGCCCCTCAGTTCTTGCGGTTCTACCAGGCGCACAGTATTCCTTATGAAATCGCATCTCTCATCCCGGCTTTGTCTTGGCGCGGCGCTTGTTGTGCTGCTCGCCTCCGTGCCGGCGTACGGCCGTGGCCGCGCCCCGAAGTATGCAGCACCCCCTGCACCTAGGGTCCAGCGCGCCCAGCCCTATGCTGCCGCCCGGCCAGGGTCCCGCATCGCCACCCAGCCCGCCGAGAACCAGGAACATATGCAGCGGTGGATGGACAACCACAGCAATCTCTCGCTCCCCGAAATGCAGAAAGCCCTGCAAAACGAGTCAGGCTTTCGCGAGCTGCCCCGGCAAGTGCAGCAGTACGAGCTCAACCAGATGGCCCGGCTCTACAACATGGACCCCCAGCAGCGCAGCCGCATCTTGGATCGCAACGAGGCATTTGAGCGTCTCACTCCGCCTCAGCGTCAGCAATTCCTGGATGCCGAGCATCAGTGGAGCGTACTTCCCCCGGCTCGTCGGCGCGTCCTGTCCCGCGTCATCCTCGACCTGCGCGAGATGCCCCCCGACCAGCGCCAGTTGACCCTCAACTCCCCCGCCTTCCGTGCCCAGTTCTCCGACGATGAGCGTTCCATGCTCTCCACCCTGCTCACCGTCGAGCCCTACACCCCCCGCACCTACGTCCCCGCCCCCTAAGCCGAACCAGAGTAGGTATACACCGGGGGCAATCCCTCCGACTGGATTTTTCCTCAAGAAAAATTCATCTTCGATGTTATTCGCTTGGGCACTGTTACTCTGGTTCCGCTCTAAGCCTAGGCGCTGGTGCTGGCCTTCCCCTGCTTCACGGGAGCGGTCACCATGGCGCTGGTGTCCTTCATCGCCGCAATGTCGCGGTCGTACCGCCCGGCAATCGAGTTGATCCGGATGGCGGCGATCTCCTCCAGCATCTTCATGCCGTCTTTCAGGTAGCTCATGCGGCTGCGCTCGTCGTGTCCCCAGGTGACGGCGACTTCGCGGATGTCGTATCCCAGTTTGCGCGCAATGAACAGAATCTCCGGGTCGAAGCCCCATCGTTCGATCCGCTGTAGCCGGAAGATCACCTGCGCCGCGGTCCGCTTGAACGCCTTGAACCCGCACTGCGTGTCCTTGAATGGCAGCCCCATCACGGTACGCGTCACCCAGTTGAAGCATCGCCCAAAGAACCTGCGATACATCGGCTGGTGCTGGGTTTGCCGCGTGCGGTCCATCCAGCGCGATCCGATCGCCACGTCCGCTCCCGCTACAATCGCCGCCATCAGCCGCTCCGCCTCTTCCATCGGGGCCGACAGGTCCGCGTCGGTAAACATCACCACCTCGCCCGCCGCCTGCAGCAGCCCGTTGCGCACGCTGTAGCCCTTGCCCCGGTTGCCATCGTTCTGCACCAGGTAAAGCCGCGGGTTCCGCTCCATCCAGCGACGCACAATCTCCACCGTCCCGTCCACGGAGCCGTCATCCACCACCAACACCTCGGCATCCCAGCCCTGACGATCAACGCACTCCATCACCCGCTGCAGCGTCCGCTCAATGCGCGCGCTCTCGTTGTACGCCGGAATCACGATGCTCAACCGCGGAGTGGCCATCATTCCCCTGGGTGCCTGTTGCTGCCCGCATCCATCACGCGCAGAGCCGATAGGCCGTGTACCCTGCGGCATACCCTTTTCTTGCTGCGCACTCTTTGTACGATCCAACTACCAGCATAGCCGCATATACTCCTCTCCGCGACCCCTCTTTTTTTCGAAGAAACCGGCATCTGCCGCGATTATCGCCCGCGCAGCTTAAAGTTCTCCGCGATGGCGGGGAATTAATAGTCTAAACTTCAGATTATGCCGGAAGACATCCTCACCCCGCCTCCTGAGCAGCCCGCCGCTGCCACTCCCGCTACCCCGCCTCTCGCCGCTGCCACTCCAGCGCCGCCCTATGCCTACGGGCCAGCCTATGGCTCTTCTGCGTACGCGCAAGCCTCGCCGTATGCCGTGTACGGCCAGCCACCGCGCCGCCGTCACTCCGCCTGGTTCTGGGTTGCCATTATCGGAGGCTCCCTCGCTGGCGTCGTTCTCCTGCTCACCCTCATGGTCTGGTCCATCGTCAAGAGCGTCACCGGCGAATCCTCCGCCTCCATCGACGGCCTCGGCGGCTCCCGCATCGGCGTCATCGACATCGACGGCGCCATCCTCGACGCCGATAAGGTCGACACCCAGATACGCAAGTTCGGCGACGACTCCTCCGTCAAGGCCATCATCCTGCACATCGATTCGCCCGGCGGCGGCGCAGCGGCCAGCCAGGAGATCTACAACGAAGTCGTCAGCGTACGCCACGACAAGAACAAAAAGATCGTCGCCTCGGTCGAGTCCGTCGGAGCCTCCGGCGCTTACTACATCGCCAGTGGGTGCGACAAAATCTACGCCAACCAAGCCTCCGTGGTCGGCTCCATCGGCGTCATCATGGAGTGGACCAACTACGGCGACCTCATGAAGTGGGCCAAACTCAAGAACGTCGTCATCCACGCCGGCACGCTCAAGGACGCCGGTGACCCCACCCGCGATATGACCCCCGAAGAACAGGCCTACTTCCAGTCTGTCGTCGACAACATGTACGGCCAGTTCGTCCACGACGTCGCCACCGGCCGCCACACCTCCGACGACAAGATTCGCCCGCTCGCCACCGGCCAGGTCTGGACCGGCCAGCAGTCCTTGCCCCTCGGCCTCATCGACAAGATTGGCGGCTTCCGCGTCGCCCTCATGGACACGGCCAGCTCGGTCGGCATCAGTGGCGAGCCCACCATCGAACGCCCCGCCGCCGACAAAAAAGGCCTCCTCGCCATGCTCTCCGACGACTCCGACGAAATCTTCCCCACCCCCTCCAAGCTCCTCGACCAGGCTCCCGGCTTCTACTTCATGTGGAGATAAAAACCGTCGCCTTTGGAGGAAGCACAGACACTTTAGCCCGGGATCATTAAACGGGGATTTATATAGGACTTCTTAGTTGGTGGATTTAGAAACTCCTATCGCCTCGTCCATCTTGTCATTCCATGCCACTCGGACTTCAGCGGGTACTCCCTGAGATCCGAGCAGTTCAATCATCTTGGTCTGAAACAAGGCCCGGCACTTTGGGCCAACCGTAGCCAGATTGTGAATGAGCCAAGGTGCCAAGAGAACGAAGTTAATCTCATGCCCGACGCCGGTATAGTTCCGGGCGGCAGCAAGAGCATCATCCTTCGGCTTTTCCGTTGTGATAAACAGGTAATCCGTTAGGCCAGAGGGAGACACCTTTTCGTTGAAAGTTAGAGCCACACGCGCTTGGCTGATTGGCCGTTCGGTAACTTCCACGCCGAGGATGACAGCACCATCCTTGCTAATCGTGATATCGCCTACTGCGCCAGAGGCTTTGTCCGCGACATTGATTCCCTGAAAGTCTACTACCCAACCAAGAGCGTGACATTCGCTTATCGTCTGGAAGAGAGCCGTCGCGAGTAAAGCCGGAATGCGACCACCGCTTCTGACGGTCAACAACCCGTCAACTAAACTGCGGAGTTGCTCAAGGTTAGGCTTCGCAATTCTCTTGAGTGGGATGTTTCCGGCTTCACGAAGCTGGATAAAGCAGCGCAACAGGTAGCGCAGATAGGTCTTAACTGCGTCGGCATCCAGCCCTTGCAGATAATCGACTACTGCAACCAAGGCGTCGAATCCTTCCTTGTCACGCTGAATTCTCGGCTCGCCTCCCTTTACGAACTTTGCTCCGCCACGTAGTGATGAGAGATAGGGTGATGCTGCCGCGATGGGGACGGCTCGATCTCGAAGGAAGGGAATCACCGCGCCTTCATCGAGGCTCCGTCCACTAAACGAGGCGTCACCATCTTCGGTAGCAGGTAGACGAATGTCTATTGTTTGGTCGAGGATGCGAGCCACGGCACATCCAACAAGAGCCTGTCGATATGCCTGAGTTTTTGATGTGAAAAGGCGTTCTGTCGCGGCGATCACTGCCGCGGGCTGACTCAAGGTAACGCCGTCTCGATTGTCATCTTCGGCCAAAGGGAACACTTCAGATAGAAGCGCAGTCGCGGTCTTCGACTTGATTTGATGGGCCATGAAAAATCCCCGTTCAGTAGTTCATCCACAGACATTCTTGACGCATTTTCTTGATGGAATGGCATTGTTTCGATGGTGCATTGAAGCGTCGCCAGCCCTTATACAGTTTGTCGTAGAGAGGTGAATCATACCCAGAGATTGCTACCTTCCCCTTGCAAAGATTGAGAACCTGAGCGAACTTAGTATGCTGTGCGTCCGACATCTCATAGGAATAGGCTTTTGCGTCTCCTCTGCTTCCGTGTACATAGGGTGGATCACAGTAAAAGAGCGTTTCTGGATCATCGTAAAGCTGGACAATATCAGTAGCAGGACGATTCTCAATCTGGACTCGTAAAAGTCGTTCGGCAATGAGCGGTAACATCTCGACGCTGCCAAGCCAGCGAGAGACAACACCTGACATTCCTCCACGACTGGTATTTTTGCAATTTGCCCATCGGCCAAGGGAAGCTGTTTGGGCCAGACCTGTTCTGGCTTGCCGGGCACGAACGAAGAACCTTCTAGCCTGTTCCACTTCTCCAATCACTTGGCGTGGCAAAGTGACAGCGGCGGCAAATTCCTCTCGTGAAAAAGGAGTGAGCGCAATCGCTTGAATGAGATCCTCGCGATTGTCGCGAAGCACTTTAAAAAAGTTGACCACTTCTCCGTCAATGTCGTTATAGGTTTCAACGGGTGAGGGAAAACGGTTCAATAGGACTGCTGCGGAACCAGCGAACGGCTCGCAATAGTGGTGACAGGCTGGAAGAAGTGGCAGGAGCCAATTTAAATGGCTGAATTTGCCACCGTACCAGCCAAAGGCGATAACTTTTCCGCCTCGCGGCTTACGGGCGAATTCGAGTGGGAGGCTTGGCTGCGGTTCATCAAGGTATATCGGCGACAGTGTGCGGCCCATGGGTTTACTCCTTATTCTGCTCTGTGCCGATTGTAGCGAGACTTTGCTGTTCGCCATTTGTTCTACCAGAAATCAGTCTACCCTATTTCCCAAAATGGGAGCCAAAGCCGTTTTGCCCCTATCTCGCCGCTGCGATGTAGGATTATGCTTTACTCCCCAAGGACACCTATGCGCCCCTCATCACGCCTCATCACCACCGCCATTCTCTTCCTCTCCTCCTCCTGCCTCGCCCAGACCGCCGCGCCAACCCGCCCGCGCATCACCGGCATATCGCACGTCGCCTACTACGTCTCCGACATGCCCAAGGCGATGGTCTTCTGGCACGACCTGCTCGGTCTCGACATCTCCTACGACCGCAAGAAGCCGAACTCCACCGACACCAGCGTCGCCTTCCTCAAGGTCAACGACCATCAGTACGTCGAGCTTCTTAGCGACCCGCCCGCGCAATCCAAAAACTTCATGAGCCATCTCTGCTTCCTCACCGACGATGTCGAGGCAATGCGCCTCTACCTCGCGGCTAAAGGGATTGAGGTTCCGCCGCGTGCCGGCAAGACCGGCACCGGCGACCTCGTCTTCTCCGTCAAGGACCCCGACGGCACCCAGATAGAGTTCTCCCAGCCGCAACCCACCAGCGTGGAGGCCCAGGGAGCGGGCAAGTTCCTCTCGCCCACACGCGTCTCCGATCGCATCTACCACGCCGGCTTCGTGGTGGGAAACACCCAGCGAGCCCTCGACTTCTACGGCAACATCCTCGGCTTCCAGGAGTTCTGGCGTGGCAGCGGCAGCCCCACCCAGCTCAGTTGGATCAACATGCGCGTCCCCGACGGAACAGACTACGTCGAGCTCATGCTCTACCGCACCCTGCCCACCAGCTTCGGCAGCGACAACCACGTCGCGCTCCTGGTTCCCGATCTCGCCGCCGCCATCGCATCGCTACAATCCCGCCCCGCCATCAAGAGCTACCCCCAGCCGCTCGGCAGCGGACACGTCGGCCACAATGGCAAGCGCCAGCTCAGCCTCTTCGATCCCGACGGCACCCGCGTCGAGATGATGGAGCCGAACACCGCCGACGGCAAGCCCGTCCCCTCCTCCACCGCGCCCGCGCCCCCGCCCTCCCACGATTAGGGCATCCACAGTCGGGTACATTCCGCATCCACCCCAACTTGTGCCTATACTCTCGCTGTGCTACAAAGTAGATATTCCAGTCTGCCTAACCCGCAGATTTGAATTTCATGCAGAGTGGTTGAGGGACGAGCCCTGCGACGCCACGACAACCGGACAGAACACTGCGTACCGGTGTCAACTCTCTCCTGAATGGCCGAAAAGCCGCAGGGAACATGAGATTCGGACCACGCAGTCTGCGGGTCACCCCGCATTCCGCCGCCGCCGCAACTCTCCTCCCCTCGACTAGCGGCGCATCCAGCAGAGACAAGACAGTCCAGCCGCAGCTATCGCTCCTCTCCCGCCCGGAGAGAGTCCGATGAATTACATCAATCCCGCGTACGAGCTTGCCTGCGGAGAGTGTGGCAAGCGTTTCGGCAACCAGCCGCTCTCGGCCTGTCCAGACTGTATCGCCCCGCTGGAAGTCGTCTACGATCTGCTTTCCGCCAAGGGCGTCTTCACCCGCGACTCCATTGCGCGCGGCCCGGCCAGCATATGGCGCTACGCGCGCATGCTTCCCGTTCCGGAGGGCTTTCAGCCCGACCTTCCCGTCGGCTTCACGCCTCTGGTCCACGCCAGCCGGTTGGGAGCGCGCATTGGCGCGGCCAGCCTCTACGTCAAGAACGATGCGGTCTGCTTCCCGACGCTAAGCTTCAAGGACCGTGTGGTAGCGGTTGCACTGGCCAACGCGCAGAAGTTCGGCTTCGACACCGTGGGCTGCTCGTCCACCGGCAACCTGGCCAATTCGGTCGCCGCGCAGGCTGCGCGTCTTGGCCTGAAGGCATGCATTCTGGTGCCCGCCGACCTTGAGCCGGCGAAGATTTTGAACACGCTGGTCTACGGTGCGCGCCTCATCCGCATCGACGGCAACTACGACCACGTCAACCGCCTCTCCGTGCAGATCGCGGGCGAGTACAACTGGGGATTCGTCAACGTCAACCTGCGCCCGTACTACTCCGAGGGATCGAAGACCGTGGGCTACGAGATCGCAGAACAGTTGGGCTGGCGTCTGCCGGACAATGTCGTCGTCCCCATGGCCGGCGGCAGCCTGATTCGCAAGATACGCAAGGCTTTTCAAGAGCTGATCTTTCTCGGCCTAGTCAAAAAGCCCACCCGCCCCGTCCGCTTCTTCGGTGCGCAGGCTACGGGATGCTCGCCCATCTCGATCGCGGTCAGGCAGGGAACTGATGACATCATGCCGCAGAAGCCTAACACCATCGCACGCTCCCTGGCCATCGGCAACCCGGCCGACGGCGCGGCGGCCGCCAAGATGATCCGCGAAGACGGTGGCTGGGCCGAGGACGTCTCCGATGTGGAGATCGTCTCCGGCATTCAGGAGCTGGCCGAGAGCGAAGGCATCTTCACCGAGACCGCCGGCGGCGTCACCACCGCCGTCACGGCGCGCCTCTACGCCGACGGACGCATCTCGCCTGGCGAGACCACAGTTGTATGCATCACTGGCAATGGGCTGAAGACCACCGACGCTCTCGCTGGCCGCTTCGACCACCTCAACACCCGCTCCATTCGCCCACGCCTGGCCGACTTCGACGAGCTGTTGCGTTCGCTCGACGCTGAACCAGAGCTCGTCTCAGCAGGCTGAGTAAGCATGAAATAGGAATCACGAAAAGCGATCAGCGAAAACAATTCACTCCTCGTCGCACACCGCAATAGAATTGGAATCGAAACAGAATCAGGAGCCACGATGTCCATCCAGATTGTCCTACCCACCGCCTTCACTCGTCACACCGATGGCCGCAAACAATTCGACTCAAATGCTGCAAACCTTCCCGCGCTGCTCGTCGAGCTGGACCAGACCTTTCCCGCGCTCGCCACCCAGATCAAGGACGAAAACGGCAAGTTGCGCAAGTTCATCAACATCTACATCAACGACGAAGACATCCGCTTCCTCGGCGGCGACACCTACGCCTTCCAGGACGGCGACGAAGTCATGCTGATCCCCTCGATCGCCGGAGGTTGCATCTAGGACGAAGCAGGGAATCGCATCCTTGACTCACACAAAGTGAAGGGCCCGCTCACTGGCGCTCCAATTGCGTTTTAAGTGACAACCCAGATATGGTCTTTACGCCACATGCCGTGCATTTGTTTTCCTGTCAGGCAACGCACCGCGTGCTCTTCCCCTCTCAGTAAGAAGCAATGCTCGCGCCGAGAGCGCGATACCCTTGAAGCAGGAAAGCAGGATCGTTCATGTTTCTAATCCTCGCAATCGTTCTGGTGGTGCTTTGGATCGGTGGCTTCTTCGTGATGCATATCAGCAGCGTTCTTATTCATCTGCTGATCCTCCTGGCTGTGATCTCACTCATCATTCACTTCGTTAGTGGAAGCCGCAGTGCCGCGATTTAGCGCTAACGGCTAGCGCAGCGCGTGCCGTTGCAAAAGAAAGACCGAGCCTTGGCGGTCTCGGTCTTGTTGCATTCATTTATGCCCGGTCTACATGTGCCTAATCTACTGGGGCGAAACGGGCTGGGTTGCCGGAATCATCGGCGGCATTGCAGCGGCAAGAACTTCGAGGGACTCTTCTTTCAGTTCGGGCAGCTTTTCTTCCAGTGCAATTTGCAGAACCTCGTCCATCTGCTCGACAAAGTGCAGCTTCATCTCTGTCTTCAGCAGCTCAGGCATGTCGGACATGTCCTTGCGATTGTCCGCGGGAACAATCACCTCGAAGATTCCAGCGCGGTGCGCCGCCAGCAGCTTCTCCTTCAGCCCGCCGATGGCCAGTACCTTGCCGCGCAGTGTGATCTCGCCGGTCATCGCGATATCGCGCCTTACTTTGATCCTGGTCAACGCACTGGCCAGTCCTGTGGCCAGTGTAATGCCCGCCGACGGGCCGTCCTTGGGAATCGCGCCCTCCGGAACATGAACATGGATGTCCACATGCCGATAGAACTCCTTGCCAAGGCCGAGATGCTGCGCCCGCGATCGAACATAGCTGAGCGCGGCCTGCGCCGACTCCTGCATCACATCGCCAAGCTGCCCGGTGGTCGTCAGCTTGCCCTTGCCATCGAGTACCTGCACTTCGGTCTGTAGCAGCGTGCCTCCGACCTCCGTCCAGGCCAGCCCGGTCACAAGACCAATCTCGCTCTTCTCATGCACCTGCGAGTCACGGAACTTCGCCACGCCCAGCAGATCGGCGAGGTTCTCGCCGGTCAACAGCTCACGATGCTTCGCCCCGCTCTCCACTACCTTGCGCGCCACCTTGCGGCATACATTGCCAATCTCGCGCTCCAGATTGCGCACTCCGGCTTCGCGCGTATATCCGCGGATGATCGTCCTCAGTGCGTCGTCTTCAAAGATGATCTGCTCCTCGCTCAGCCCCGTGGCCTCACGCTGCTTGCGCACCAGATACTGCTTGGCAATCTCCATCTTCTCCAGCTCGGTGTAACCGTGCAGCCGAAGGATCTCCATGCGGTCCTGGAGCGCCCCTGGAATGGTGTGCAGCACATTGGCTGTCGCCACAAACAACACGCTGGACAGGTCGTACTCCACGTCCAGATAGTGGTCCTGGAACGAACCATTCTGTTCCGGATCCAGGACCTCCAGCAGCGCGCTCGCCGGATCGCCCCGGAAGTCCGAAGCCATCTTGTCGATCTCGTCCAGCATGAATACCGGGTTCTTCGTCCCCGCCTTCTTCATCGACTGGATAATCTGCCCTGGAAGCGCGCCGATGTACGTCCTGCGATGACCGCGAATCTCCGCTTCGTCGCGCACGCCGCCCAGGCTCAGGCGCACAAACTTCCTGCCCGTGGCCTTGGCGATGGACATTCCCAGGCTGGTTTTGCCTACTCCCGGCGGCCCGACAAAGCAGAGGATCGACCCCTTCGGGTTCTTCACCAACTGGCGCACCGCGAGGAATTCCAAGATGCGCTCCTTGATCTTCTCCAGACCATAGTGGTCGGAATTGAGGATCGTCTCAGCGTGCTTGATGGAGCGAATCTCCTTGGACCGTTTCTTCCAGGGTACAGCCAGAAGCCAGTCCAGATAGTTGCGCGAGACGGTGGATTCAGCCGACATCGGGGGCATCGCCTCCAGCTTGCGCAGCTCCTGCAGGGATTTCTCGATGACATCCTTGGGCATGCCCGCCGTCTCGATCTTCTTCTTCAGTTCGTCGAACTCGGACTTTTCGCCGCGGCCCAGTTCCTTCTGGATTGCCTTGATCTTCTCGTTCAGGTAGTACTCTTTCTGCGCCTTTTCCATCTGCCGCTTCACGCGCGACTGGATGGTACGGTCCATGTTCAGTTTTTCGATCGCTACATCCAGCACGTCGCCCACACGTGCCAGACGCGTCTCCGGGTCGAAGACCTCCAGCAACTGCTGCTTCTCGTCGATGGAGAGCTGCAGGTTCGCGGCAATGGTATCGGCCAGCTTGGCCGGCTCGTCCATGCGCACGCTGGCCGCCATGGTCTCGTGGTTCAAGGACTGCTGCAGCTTCACATACTGCTCGAAGAGCGTGTGCACGCGCTGCATTAACTGTTCCACCTGCGGAGTCATCTCCAGATTGGTTTTGCCGGTGCGTACGGTGGCTACGAAGAATCCGTCCTCGTCGCTTACCTCTACCGAGCGCGCCCGTTCCACGCCCTCTACCAGCACCTTGATGTTTCCGTCGGGCATGCGCACGCTCTGCACGATGTTGCCGATGGTGCCCGTCTCGTAGATGTCGTCCGCGTTGGGCTCGTCGACCGAGGCATCGTGCTGGGTGGCGAGAAATATCTTGCGCTCACCGGTTAATGCCTCCTCCAGAGCACGCACACTGGAGGCCCGTCCCACCACAAACGGAGTCATCATATGGGGAAAGATGACCATGTCCCGGATCGGCATCATCGGCAGCTTCCGGGTTCCACCGGTCAAAACGGATTTGGTTTGGTTCGCCATCGCTTTCTCCATTGGACGCGCCGCGCTGCCCAGGATGCAACCCGCGGAGTACGCTTCAGGTGATTGTAATGCTTGTGCGCCGATTCGTCCCCACACCCTTTGGTAACCTAGCGGTAAATTGAGCATGCCCACCCCAGCGGGATACGCACATCGTAACCGGTTGTCATGCGTGAGGGAGTGTCCAGGCCCTCCTTCTGTTCTGAGCGCGAACGAAGCCCATGACCGCTCTATGACGCGGTTGCGTGATTTTACTTGTCACACGAGATAAGCCAGGTACCCACACAGCTGACTTTGCAAGGAAGCGAAATTTGCGAAAGCATGAACCAGCAGTGTCTTATCCAGCCTTTTCCAACAGAGTCATCAGGGTCAGGCTGTGCTTCTTAACCATCTCGGCTGTGATGGTGAGGTCGCCGGTCTTTTTGTTTCCGGGTACATAGTACATCAGATCCAGCATCAACTCTTCTAGGATCATACGCAGCCCACGCGCTCCCACCTTGCGTTGCAACGCCTCGCGTGCAATATCCTTGGCAGCGTCGTCGGAGAAGGTCACCTTGACTCCCTCGTAGTCGAAGAGCCTGGCGTACTGCTTCAGGATCGCGTTCTTGGGTTTGGTCAGAATCTCGATCAGAGCCGATTCATCCAGTTCGTCCAGAATCCCGAGAACGGGCAGACGGCCCACAAACTCTGGGATCAGTCCATACTTCAGCAGGTCCTGCGGCTCCGCCTGGCGCAGTAACTCGCTGTCCCTCTGCGCCCGGATCGGCGTAACATCGCCTTCCTTGGCATCGGGGTCTGCAATCGCGCGGAAACCGAGCGCCTTCTTGCCTATGCGCCGCCCGATCACTTTCTCCAGTCCAACAAAGGCGCCGCCGCAGATGAACAAAATATTGGTAGTATCGACCGCGGTAAACTCCTGGTGCGGATGCTTGCGGCCGCCCTGCGGAGGAACGTTCGCTACCGTCCCTTCCAGAATCTTCAGTAGCGCCTGCTGCACACCTTCGCCCGAGACATCGCGCGTGATGGAAGGATTCTCGTCCTTACGTCCGATCTTGTCGATCTCGTCGATATAAATAATTCCGCTCTGCGCGCGGGTCACATCTCCCTCGGCAGCCTGCAGAAGCTTCAGAATGATGTTCTCGACGTCCTCGCCTACGTACCCGGCTTCGGTCAAGGTGGTTGCGTCCACTATGGCGAAGGGCACATCCAGCATCTTAGCCAACGTCTGCGCCAGCAGCGTTTTACCCGAACCGGTTGGACCGACCAGCAGGATATTCGATTTTGTCAGCTCCACATCGTTGCTGCGAGTCTTGTTCATCTGGATGCGCTTGTAGTGGTTGTAGACGGCCACCGCCAGCTTTTTCTTGGTCTGTTCCTGACCAATGACGTACTCATCCAGAAACGCTTTCACCTCTTGCGGTTTGGGAAGCTGGGCCGGCGAGGCCCCCGGCAGCGCATCGCCGCGGTCGTCCTCCAGGATCGAGTTGCACACCCCCACGCACTCGTCGCAGATATAAGCCCGGGGATAGTCAGAGGGTGACGAGATGAGCTTCGCCACTGCGTCCTGCGATTTATGGCAAAAAGAGCAGCGGAGCGATTCGTCTGAACCGCGGGACGTTTTCATGGTTGCGGCAACTCCTGGGCACGAACCGTCTTACAGGGAACAAGTAAAGTCTACACCAGAAACCTGTTTTATCTCAGGACACGGAAGTCACCAAGATACCCCTTTTTGGGTACACACATTCGTGCCATGTACTCAAAGCTGCTGGATCTAACCTGAAAGGGCCATGCTTATGAGCGAATACCCAACGTACCCGAAGTGCCGGTACTACATGGCTCAAGACGCAAGACCTCGGCAACTGGGGAAGGAGTTTGCAAACTACACCATGACAAGCTAGGTACGCGGCCGGTCGATGATGTCGTCGATGATGCCGTACTCCTTCGACTGTGCCGCCGTCATGATGAAGTCGCGCTCCACGTCTCGCTCTATACGATCAAGCGACTGCCCGGTTGACTTGCTCATCAGCTTGTTGGTGATTTCGCGGATGCGAAGAATCTCACGCGCGTGGATGTCGATGTCGGTGGCCTGTCCACTCAGCCCGCCCATGGACGGCTGATGGATGAGGATGCGCGCATTGGGCAGCGCGAACCGTTTGCCCTTCTTGCCCGCCATCAGCAGAAACGCCCCCATCGATGCCGCCTGCCCGATGCAAAAGGTGACAACATCGTTCTTGATGTACTGCATGGTGTCATAGATCGCAAGACCAGCGGTGATGGATCCGCCCGGTGAGTTAATGTAGAGCTGGATGTCCTTCTCCGGGTCCTCCCCGCTCAAAAAAAGCATTTGCGCAATGATGACGTTAGCAATGTTGTCATCGATCGGCGTTCCCAGAAAGATGATGTTGTCGCGCAGCAGACGGCTGTAGATGTCGTAGGCGCGCTCGCCCCGACTTGTCTGCTCGATCACCATCGGTACTAATCCCATGTCACTCTCCCTCTTGCTCTCTGTTTCGTTGACTTGCCTGCATGCTACCGTGCCGACTCGCAGACTATAGCATTTCACGAAATGGTGTAGATGTGGAGGCCAGTCCTGAGAAGCTGTTTGGAATGGCGGGAATATTTGCCGTCAACTTAGTTGCGGGGAAGAACAGCACGATCCAAGATGGGCTAGGCAGTTGTGACGACGCCGAGCTGGGTGAGCAGGAAGGCGTAGTCGAATGCGATCTCCTTGAGGTAGTCGTAACGGCCTGAGGATCCTCCGTGGCCTGCGTCCATGTTGATGTGGAGGAGTAGAGGCGAGTCATCGGTTTTCATAGTGCGCAACCTGGCGACGTACTTGACGGGCTCCCAGAACATGACCTGCGAGTCGTTGAGGCTGGTTTTGACGAGCATGGCAGGGGTGGGTTTGTCCTTGAGGCTGTCGAGGTTGTCGTAGGGAGAGTAGGAGCGCATCCTCGCGAAGGCCTCGGGTTCATTGGGGTTACCCCATTCCTCATACTCGGCGACGGTGAGCGGTAGGGTGGAGTCGAGCATTGTGTTCATCACGTCGACAAAAGGGACATGCGAGAGGACGACGCGGAAGAGGCCTGGTTTGCCGGAGGCTGCGGCGATGTTGACGGCCGCTCCCATAAGGAGGCCTCCGGCGCTGCCACCTTCGATGGCGACTTTGCCAGGGTTGCCGTAGCCACGCGCGACGAGTTGCTCGGCGGCGGCGATGAAGTCGGTGAAGGTGTTGCCCTTGAGGGACATCTTGCCGGCGTCGTGCCAAGCGTCGCCCATCTCGCCGCCGCCGCGGATGTGCGCATAGGCCATGACAACACCTCGATCAAGCAGGGAGAGGCGGGTAGGCGAAAATCCAACGGGAAGCGGGTATCCATAAGATCCATAGCCATAGATATAGATGGGATTACGGGCGATGCGGCGGAAGCGGTCACGGCGGTAGACGATGGAAACGGGGACCAGAGTGCCGTCGTGGGCGGTGATCGAGAGGCGCTCGGATGCGTAGTGGGTAGGGTTGAAGCCGCCGGGAACGGCTTGCTGCTTTAGCAGCCTGGACTCACCAATGGGAAGAGCGGGGTCGGTGCGGGCGATGTTGTACTCGTAGACCGAGGGCGGTGAGACGAGCGACTGGTAACTGTAGCGGAAGACATCGGTGGAGAAGATGCGATTGATGTGAGCGGCAGCAGAGTATGTGGGTTCGGGAAAGGCGATCTCGACCGGCTCTTCGAGCCAACTGTCCGCGCCGAAGCGGAGGACTTCGAGGGTGGGCAGGCCGCGCTTGCGGCGGGTAGCGACGGCGAAGGACTGGAAGAGGTCAAAATCCTCCAGCGGGTGATCTGGATCGAGGGGTATCAGCTCACTCCAGTGGTCGCGGCCGGGCGTGTCCGCGGGTGCAGTGATGACACGGAAGTTCTTGCCCGCATCATTGGTACGGATGTAGAACAGACCACCTGTCTCTGGCGAGAAGCGGTGGTCCGGGTAGTACTCCTGTTCTTCAAGGCGCGGTGCAATGATGCGGAGTTCCGCGGTGGGATTAGCAGCGGGGAGGAAATGGAACTCGTTGGTGGTGTGGCTGCCGGTCTCGATGAGGAGGTATAGGCCGTCACGAGTACGAGAGACGCCAAGATTGAAGCGGGCATCTTCTTCGAAGAGGACTAGCTGGTCCTTTTCGACGGAGTCGCTGTGTGTGTGGCGGAAGATGCGGTCCTGACGCTTGGTGGTCTCGTCCTCTGTGGAGTAGAAGAGAGTGCGGGAGTCGGCGGCCCAGGCCAGCGAGCCGACACGTTCGGCGGTGTCCGGGAGATCGGCGAAAGACTGTACGGCTGGCTCCAGACTGCGGACGTGTAGGGTGTACTGACGGAAGCCGGTGAGGTCGGTGGTATACGCGAGCAGATTGCCGTCAGGACTGATGGCCATGGCCCCAACGTCCATGAAGGTCTTACCTTCGGCGAGCTGGTTGACGTCAAGGATGACCTGTTCGGGCTCGGTTGGATCGAAGGCGGAGTTGAGGTCGGGATTGGCGGCGTGGCGTCGGCAGTGGATTGGGTATTGACTGCCCTCGACGGTGCGGGTGGAGTAGAACCAGTCTCCGAGGCGGTAGGGGACACTCTCGTCGGTCTCCTGAATGTGGGAGAGCATTTCCTGATAGAGAGCAGTCTGGAGCTCAGCAGTGGGAGCCATGACGGCGGTAGTGTAATTGTTCTCGGAGTTGAGGTAGGCGAGCAGCTCGGGCGAGCTCTTGTCGCGCATCCAGCGGTAGTCGTCGTGCAGGGTGACGCCGTGCAGCGTGGTCGAGGTGGGAACGCGGCGGGCGATGGGAGGCGTAGCGGAAAGCTTGGATGGGTAGGGCGCGCTGGTGTACGACATTGCTGGTTGAGACTCCCGAGTGAAAGATTGGGTTTGATTGGTTGTCTGGTGCGTGGTGAAAGAGGGATGTTGCTAGTTCAATGTCTATGGAGATAGGATAACGCTCCAAGTAAGGGAATGCGGGCCGCGGGTGTGAATCAGGAACCAGAGCGAGGAGTTTAGCCATGAATAGAAACGGATGGATTGCGGTAGCTGGAGCGGCGGTGTTGCTGCTGCCGCCGGCTCTGGTTGCGCAGGCGGACCTGACTGAACAGCCGGGCGTGATGACAACGAGTGAGCCACAGACAACGCCTGGGCCGAATGGGGCGAATGGGGCAGTGCAGGAGGTGCCGAGTTCGATGCGCGAGACACTGGGCGCTCCGGGATTGACGGGACGCCAGATGGTAGACAAGGAATTCTTGCGCACGGCTACCCTGGCAGGCATTGCAGACGTGAAGCTAGGGCAGCTTGCTGGCGAGAAGGGTAGCCCGGATGTGAAGACGTTCGCGCAGAAGATCGTGGCGGACCATGAGGCGATCAACAAGGCGTTGTCCACGGCTGCCGACTCGCTGGGCGTCATGCTGCCGGGAAAGATGAGCAAGGACGACCAGGCAGAGTACGACAAACTGAACGGCCTCTCGGGCAAGGCCTTCGACACGGAGTACATGACATACGTGCTGAAGGCGCACTGGACGAAGCTGCACGACTTCTACATGGAAGCCTCGGCGGCGAACGATCCCGCGTTGGCGGCGGAGGTGGTGAAAGCCATCGGGGTGATGCACGAGCATCTTAGGCTGATTGCGCAGGTGGCCGCACAGGAGGGGATCACGTTGCCTGTACGTCCTCCTCGCCCGGCTAACCCCGCTGCGGAATCTGCCAAGCCTGTGGCGAAGCAGTAACGGAGATTTCAGATTACGAAAAGAGGGCTTTTGATCCCTCTTTTTATGCGGGTATGACACTAGGTACAGACCATCGTCGCGTACAGGGTGGCGGATACTCTACTCAGTCATGGAACTCCTGGAGATGCTGGTTCTGGTTACAGTTTGCCGTGGGAGGGTGTCTCCCCTTATTGCGCAAGGTCAAAAACATGCCTGGCACAGAAAAAAAGATTGAGTGAGCAATAGGAGACATCAATCCTGCCTAATCATGGCTAATGTTCGTCATAGGCATTACTCCCTTTAAGATAAGGCCCTCCTGGCAGGGGGCCTTTTTTTTGCGTTGTGCGATGCCGTGATGGGGTGCCTGGTTTGACAGCAGGTATACGAAGATCAGGCAACGACAAGGGCGAGGTGAGCAGGACGGGGTAGAATGGGGAGCGATGGCGCGGACGCTGCGTTGGTTGACGATCGTTGTACTGCTGGGGGCGCTGGGACGGGCGCTGCCGGGCGAGTCGGTGGTAGGACTGCCCGCGCCGACTGGCTATGTGAATGATTTTGCCGGTGTGTTGACTCC